>CAZKTX010000021.1:0-32474 GCA_964555805.1 uncultured Rikenellaceae bacterium | reverse complement strand
GAGATTATCAGATCGGCCCTGCCATAAGGTATCAGGTCAGAATGAACAGGCTGTGATGACAGCCTGAGGTGTGACTGGACATCCCCTCCCCTCTGGCTCATTCCATGAACTTCGGCCTGTTTGAGGTAAAGGTCATTTTCAATAGCGGCAAGGCCGATAATTGCCGCAATTGACAATATCCCCTGCCCTCCTACTCCTGATAGTATAATGTCGCTCTTCATGATTTCTGTTCATTGCTTTGGTTCTGCGATACTTCGGCTTTCCTGCGCTTTGAGGCTGTCTGGATGCATTCCCTTGCAGAAATAATCACAGAAACACCCTGATATTCAAATTCCTCCTGCATTATCACCACATTCTCCCCATGATTTTTCTTTAGCGGAACAATTGTCCTGATATGTTTCGGGTCAACACCCAGTCCTTCGCAAATCTTTTCAAGCCGTCCGGTAGCGTGGGATTTTTGTCCCCCAGTCATTGCCGTGGCTGAGTTATCCGAGATAATTAATGTGACAGGGGAGTTTTTCATCACTGCGTCGAGAAGCCCTGTCATTCCTGAATGGGTGAAGGTGGAATCACCTATAACTGCAACTGATGGCCTTAATCCTCCGTCAGCAGCTCCGACTGCCATAGTGACCGATGCGCCCATGTCGACACATGAATTTATGATGCCGTAAGGAGGCAGTGCTGCAAGTGTATAGCAACCGATGTCCGAGAACACTCCTCTCCCGCCCGATGGCTTCAACGCGTCGATAACTGCAAGAAAAGTGTCGGAATGCCCGCATCCCTTGCAGAATGATGGCGGCCGGGTTTTTACAACATCGGGGACTTGGAACAAGGGCTCTGACTTAATCCCCAGAGCTTTAGCCACAATCGACGGATTCAACTCCCCGTCCCTGGGGATTGCCCCGTCGAGCCGCCCGTTGATCGACAGGCTGTTATCAAGCAAGCCCCTGAGACTCTCCTCTATAACCGGATATCCCTCCTCGAGAACCAGAACCTCCTCACATCTGCTTGTAAGGTCACTTATAATATCTTTCGGAAACGGATAGGTCGTGATTTTCAGCACCGGAAAGCCAGGACCAGAGTCCGGAAAGTTTTCCATGAGATAATTATAAGCTATGCCGCATGCTATTACACCCAGTCTCCGGTTCTTCCCGTCCCTGAACAGGTTGTATTTCGAAAGCCGGTTATCATATTTCAGGGATTCATAAGTTGCAAGAAGAGCATTGTACTTCTTTCTGGCTATTGCCGGAAGAAGAACAAACTGGCGGGGATCTGAAGGAAGCTTAAAAGATTTCTGAGGAATTGCGGTACTCCTTTTTACTGATGAGCGTGAGTGAGCAAGCCGTGTTGTTATTCTGAAAAGCACGGGAATCCTGAATTTCTCAGAAAGGTCAAATGCATCGCTTACCATATCATAGGCTTCCTGCTGATTTGAAGGTTCAAAAACCGGTACAAAGGCGAACTTTCCATAGAATCTTGAATCCTGCTCATTCTGTGATGAATGCATAGAGGGATCGTCGGCTGACACAACGACCAGTCCGCCGTTTATTCCGGTCACCGATGAATTTATAAAGGGATCGGCCGCCACATTAAGACCAACATGCTTCATGGCTACCATGGCCCTTCTCCCCGTGTACGACATCCCCAGAGCTGCCTCCATGGCAGTCTTTTCATTGGCCGACCAATCCCGGTGTATTCCCTTTTCAGCCGCTTCTTCCGACGACTGTATATACTCCATTATTTCGGTCGAGGGGGTTCCGGGGTAAGCGTACATACCGCTCAGACCGGCATCTATTGCTCCCAGTGCAATTGCCTCGTCACCCAGTAATAATTGTTTTTGCATAATGTATCTCCTATGATCCTATCGAACCTTAAATTTGACGGGAACAAAATTACCTGAATAAGTTCAGTTTTTGAAATTTAGTTAAAAATAACCTAAAAGCTTTTAAGGTTACGTCCAATAATGTTTATTTTGCAGACCCTGCATTTAAGACTTGGAACTTAATTAAGAAATCAGGAATTGAAAAGGCTTTTCCATATAGTATTGTTTTTTATACTGCCACTATGCCTCCTGAAAGGCCAGGATCAGGAATTGGAAAGATTTTTTCAGGTAAGCGGGATTATTTCTGACGAGGAGAATAATCCGATGGCAAATGTGGGCGTCGTTTCCATAAAGCTCAAAAGAGGTACAATCAGCGAGAGAACCGGGATTTACAGTATAACAAGCACACCTGGCGACACAATATTTTTCAGGGCGCTTGGTTTTAAAAGGAAACTGGTGATACTGCCATACGATTTTACTGGCCGGAATTACAATCTGGATGTCAGGCTGAGTCTGGATACAATACCGATCGATAATGTGGTTGTAATGCCATGGAAAAGTTATAGTGAATTCATAAGGGATATGTCAACTCCATCGCCCCTGGGGCCTGAAATTGAGAACATGAACAGGAACATTGCCTCAATTGAGGAAGCGATGTCAACAACAGTCGATGTAAAAATCACACCTGAGGCCGGATACCGCTATGCAATGCAGCAGAATTTCAGGAATAATGTTACAAGGGGCCAGTATCCTATCAACAACCTGCTTAATCCCTTTGCGTGGGCTAAGTTTGTCAATGGACTGCAAAACGGCATGTTCAGGAATCAGGACAATTCTGATAAACCATCCAAGGTGAAGATGAAAAAACCCAGGAAGAAGAAAAAAAGTGAGCAGAAATAACGGCAGATTAGTTGGAATACTCGGAACAGTCATCATCCATCTGACAGCGGGTATACTTTTCATGTCCTATCAGCTGGGATCTATGAAAACAAGGGAAAAGGAAATCGAAAAGTTTGAGATTGAATTTGCCGCCGTTGAGGAAAAAATGGAGACACCCCCTGCAGTGCCTGCTGAAAATCTCTCCGCTGTGACGGTTGAAAACATATTGCGCAACGATCCCGAGATGCTTAACATTGCCCGTAACCTGGCTGCCAGAGGTGAGGAAAAAATCGACCCGCAGGAATATATTGACAAGGTAAAGGACGAACTGATTGAGAGTGGAAAACTCGGGACTGACAATTTTATTGATTCCAGGGGGACGGGTTCTCAGCAGACAAATGCAGTCGAGATTAAGGTGGACGAGCAGAAAGAAGCTGATAAGAAAGAGAATGAAGCCAACGAGTCACAAAAGATGGCTGCCAATTTTCAGGGACCCACAAGAATTTTTTATGAACTCACCGGAAGAAATCACATTTACCTGCCAATTCCGATTTATAAGTGCGAAGGATCGGGAAAAGTTGTATTGCTGATCGAGGTTAACCAGCGTGGATATGTCGAAAATGCATCAATAATACAGGCCCAAAGCACAGCCACCGACGAATGCCTGGTTGAAACGGCTACCGGCACGGCCCTGAGATCCAGATTTGAAAGTAATCTTGATGCCCCAAAAATCCAGAAGGGTACTCTTACATACATATTTGTTGCTCAATAAGGCAGGATCCACTTAAAACGACAGGGTCGTCCTTTCGAATTTCAAACGAAAAGTGTACCATTCTGTCTGGGGAAAGGCCTTATCACCTCCGGAGTGTTACGGTTAGCCGACTTATTGTTTATCAGATTGCTTATCGTGTGGGCTTTAAGCAATTCCGAAGGACAGGGTTTCAGGAGCGACAGCGCTTCTTCAGTGGAAGTATCTGAACTTATCCATCTTTTTTCAGCGTCACGGTCAAAAATAACAGGCATCCTTTTCTTCGAATTATGAATGACTGCCAGCAGATCGTTCGCATCGGTTGTCACAATTGAAAATGTATCAAGCACCTCACCCGTCGATGTATTGGTCCACCGGTCATATAAACCTGCCAGCGAGAATATCTCTTCCCCGGCGTAATGGATATACCATGGAATCTTTTCGTTGACCCCATGCTGCCATTCAAAGAATCCTTTAACCGGAATTATGCAGCGACCCGACCTGAACGATCCTGAGAACGAAGGTTTTGAAGATACAGTTTCAGCCCTGGCATTGAATGTCTTGTATCTGATCTCGTCTGCATCCTCGGAATTCTTTGTCCACGACGGAATCAGACCCCATTTAAGAAGCCGGGCCCGTTCCGGATCATCAAGGCAGATAGCCGGGAGTTCCGGCAGGCTGAATGCATGATAATAATAACTGGGCTGATACCTGTCGCGGCCGGGAAAAGAAACCCCGTACCTGCTTTCAAGTTCATCCTTTACAAGGTTTACATTGACTGTAAAGCACATTCCTTAGTTAATTCCTGTCAGCTCAAATCGTATTGGAACGGGAAGTGTATTATCGAACAGGTCGTATTCCGGCCATTCATCAATCTTCGAAACCACTCCAGCCATCATTTTGTTAATATAGGAGTGGATCGCAGGACCATTCCATGCACTTGTATTAAGAAGCACTATCCATGACAGTCCGTCAGGCTGGCGCTTTATCATGGCAGCGGTTCCTGCAAATGAACCGGTGCGGATCCATGTTCCGTTCTCATATGTAGTCTTCCATCCGACCGGTGAAAACTTGTTGTTCACATCGGTCATCAGGCTTATACTGCCATCGGAAAGAATATCATCATTAAAATCAAATCCGTCAACTGCAAGAACCAGTCTCATCAGGTCAGGAGCAGTGGCAAGCCAGTAACCGGCAGCCCCGAGAGTCTCTATATCGTTACCTCCATACCGCACAGGAACCATTTCTCCGGTGCCGTACACAGAAGGCCGCAACGGCATGCCAGCGGGCTCATAATATGTAACCTCAAAGGGCGCTTTCTGATCGGGAAGGTTTTTGGCCGGAACTATGTCGTAAATCCCCAATGGTTCGAATATTGCCGTTCTGCAGTATTCATCGTACGGCATTCCTGAAACCTTTTCAATCACAAGCCCAAGAATGCTGTATCCGAGATTAGAATATGAACGGCCAGTACCCGGAGTAAAATGAAGTTTCTTTGAGAGGGCAAACCGGACAATGGTACGGGTATCGACCGGAAGATCGCATTTCATCTGACTGGCCACCTGGATCGGCATGAACATCTGGTCGCCGTAACGCTGCGACCATCCTCCCTCGTGCGATAACAGATGAGCAATTGTTATGTTATATGCTCTTTTATCTTTGGGAGTGCAGTAACATGAATCATCAAGAACACCCTCGGGACCAAAAACCCTGTCATCGAGTGAAAGCTTTCCCTCCTCCCTCAGTTTCATTATCGCCACAGCAGTCACAAGCTTGGAAATACTTGCAATCCTGAATTTGCTGTAAGGCTGTGTCTCTATCCCGGCAGCCGTATCAGCATATCCAAATCCCCTTGCATATAAAAGCTTTCCATCCCTGGCTATTGCAACTGATGCACCCTGGATTGACCATTTCTTCATGAACGAGTTTATGACCGGGACACAATTATCAAACTCCGAAACCGATGAATCTGTATTTGTAAGTCTCACATAGGCAGGGGCCAGCCTGTCGGCAGGATTACCAGGTTTCTCCACTGCAATGGGACTATAGCGTGCCACCAGCGACAAAAACACAATAAGAAGGATTTTCTTCAAAATGGTCAAGAATTTCACTTTTTGGGGGATAAAAATAAATGTTTTATTAACAGAATTCAATTTTGACATTGAACTTTCATAAAAATTAACTTATGGATTTTACAAATATTGTTTTTTTATATTGAAATTTTTAACACCGAATGGGCAAAAAACTAACTTTGCGAATATGTTATTAACACGAAATAGCATAATTGTCGTCACGCTGATCCTCCTTAATCTGGCCGTTTCGAAGCAAAGATTATCCGGACAGGATGTTACAATTCTTGACACTCTCGATTACATACCCATGTATACCGAGGGCGCTCTTGACTACAATCTCATGATTGCATCCTCGAAGGGACTCCGCACGGAAATCAACAGGCTGATTTCAAAGGGCGCTCATATTGATGCTGAAACCTATGAGGGAGCTACTCCCCTGATTTTTGCCGTTGCAAATAACAGGCTTACTTCGGTGGAAGCATTGCTCGCCTGGAATCCTAATGTAGATAAGAAAACCGCCGGGCATGAGACTGCCCTGCTGATTGCGGTCAAAAACATGAACACGGAAATAGCCGAGACTCTAATAAGAGGCGGAGCAAATATTGATCTTTCTGACAATCACGGAGTCACTCCGCTGCATTACGCAGCAGTAAACGGAGATATGATGATGACTGACCTTCTTCTTTATTACGATGCTGACTGTAATCTTAAGTCAGAGGACGGAACAACCCCGCTGATGGCATCAATTCTGTCGGGCCATGCCGATGTTACCGATCTCCTGTTTCAAAACGGCGCCAATCTTGAAGCAAGAGATCAGGAGGGCTTCACCCCGTTCCTTATAGCTGCACAGAATGGCGATACAGCAATAATGAACCTTCTTCTGAAGGAGGGCGTCGATCTGTATGAAAAGAATATCCATAATTACAACGCATTGGCTTTGGCTATCCAGTCAAACCAGGTTCCCGCCGCCGAACTTCTTCTTAAAAAAGGAGATCTTTGGAACGAACAGGAAAAGGGAGGAGTCAATCCCTATACGGTTGCAGCTGCTTTCGGAAGAAAGGAAATCACCCTGCTTCTTGAAAAATACAACGTCAAGGGGAAACAGGGATTCAGAATGGATGTAATCTCATTGTCGGCCAGTACAAGGGGTAACAACAGGGACTTTCTGGCCGGGATGATCCTTTCATTCAAGGAACCTCTCCTCGATGCAGGATTCATGGCCGGATTTGACACTAAACCATCCAGGACCAGAGTCATAAAGGAGGTTGGCGCCAACGAGTATTACCAGTATCTCGACAAAAGCTCGCTTGTCTATGCGGGATTATTCAAAGACTTCAGACTTGTTGAAAAACCTTCCGGATTAACGATTATGGCCTCTGTTTCCCTCTCGGCCGGATACAACTTCGGCCCCGCTTTCAATGGAACGGTGGCCCGGCCCGAAAGCAAGGCCAGGATAATGCCGGCCGCCGGAATAAAGTTTGTAAGATCAAACCTGGCGTTGAGTGCAGGAATTGAATATCTGAAAACCGAATTTTACAAAACAGGTCCTCTCTGGGGCAGACTGAGCTTTACTTACAGCTACAGACTGAGCGGGGTGAAGAAACACGAAAAGACAATAGAATGGTAGCGAAAATATTAAACTCCGGCCGGAGGATCCTTCTTTTCCTGGTTCTCATCGCTGCCTTCTCATGCGAGGAACAGGGATGGATTGCCGACTGCGGTGATTGCACTTCGGAGGAGCCTGCAAGCGACTATCTGCTTATCAGATTCTCAGTCAATAACCCTCTGGCAACAGTTAACGTATATGAAGGAGAACTTGAGGATGGCGTGCTTCTGAGTTCAGTGAATCCACCTTCTGATACTTACAGGATTGATGTCAGGCTGAACAAGAAATACACAGTTACTGCCACGTATGAGAGAAATGGGAAAACCTTTACAGCTGTCGACTCGGCTATACCACGGACGAAATTTACCGAGACGCAGTGCGAGGATGCCTGCTGGTACGTTTATGACCAGGAACTTGACCTCCGGCTCAAGTATACCGCAGATTAGCCTGTCGATCCTGCTCAGGCAATGCCTTTGTAGCTGAACAGGGGAATACCTGAAGCGGCTTTTACCTTAATGGCCTTTATCTCGGATTTTTTCAAAGGTTTGAGATCGTTCCTCATCCCGAGTGCGATTTTGAACAGTTCGGCTTCTCCCGGAGGAACAGCAGCTGTTATGGGGTGACTGAGGGTGAATCGCAACCCCATCTTAATGTCTTCAACTGTTACAAGAGGTTCGTACCAGCATTTCGGATATTTCGTTCTGTCAGCTCCCTCCGCCCATGGACCTTTGGCCATTGCTTTCAGGGCAAGGATTCCCATTTTTTTCTCCTTTGCGCGGGCGAGAACCTGCGGACCAAAATTCCCTGAATTCCATGTCGCATAGTTGAATGGGAAAAGGATGCTGTCAAAATCGAAGCGGTCCATGAGAGCCATTGCGGCTTCAACTGAGTGAGCTGAAAAGCCGATGAATCTTATCTTGCCCTCCTTTCTTGCCTCGATGAAAGTTTCCATAGCTCCTCCCGGACCCAGCAGGGTTTCAACATCTTCGAGGGAAGTTACTGCATGATGCTGATAGAGATCAAAATGGTCAGTCCGCATATTCTTAAGCGACTGTTCCAGTTCGGCACGGGCTTCCGCTTTTGTCCTCTTGCCGGTCTTACACGCAAGAAATACATCCTTCCTGTAAGGCTCCAGTGCTGGTCCAAGCATCTGTTCTGCATTTCCGTACGACGGGGCAACATCGAAATAGTTTATCCCGGCTTCGATTGCCTGACGAACAAGGGTTGATGACTCTTCAGTTGTGGCGTTCATAACCACTATACCTCCAAAACCAATAATAGAGAGCATTTCGCCTGTCCGTCCGAGAGCTCTTTTTTCGATGCCTCCGGGAGCACTAGTCATTGCTATCCCGCTGAGATCAGCAGGAAAAAGACTTATAACGGGCGCAGCCAGTGAGGCAGTCCTGATGAAATCGCGTCGCTTCATAACAGTTTCTTTTTTTAAAGGTACAAACTTAAAAAATACGCTTTTGTTCCAAACTATCCAAAAAAAAGTTACTTAACAGGTCATAAACTGATAACCGGTCTTGCCATAAAGTTTATCTTTTCATCCTGGTAATAAACCTTTTCGAGGAAAAGACCGCTTGGCGGCGCTGTTAGTTTTGCCGGCACATCTGATCTGTTCCTGAAAAATCCGGGGATATCACCCGGATCAAGCTTACCTCGTCCGGCTTCAATTACAACTCCGGTCATTCTGCGGACCTGCTTCCACAGAAAATGCGATCCTATAACATGGAACAGCAGCATATCGCCGTAATCATATACCTTTGAGTGCATGATTTCAACCTTTGTTGATCTTTGCTCCTGATCCTCATCAGTAAATGACTTGTAGTTCTTCAGTCCCGGAAAGTGCCCGGCTGCTTCATTCATTCTATCAATATCGAGCTGATCCTTAATCCACCAGACATATTTTTTTCCAAAGGAAGTTCTACGGCGGCTGATCTGATAAAAATAGCTCCTGGCTACGGCATCATGACGTGCATGGAAGCTGTCCTGCACCTTTTCAACATTTAGAATGGATATATCATGCGGAAGCCTGTCGTTTATTCCATAACGAATTTTCAGGGGAACAAGGTCGGATGATGCTTCGATGTGAGCAACCTGACCAATTGCATGTACCCCGCTGTCGGTCCGACCCGCTCCGAACACATCCATATCTTCAACTTCGAAAAGGTCCCTGCAGGCATCAATGATTTCTCCCTGCACCGATTTGCCCCCCTTTTGCATCTGCCATCCGGAATACCTCGTACCGTCATATTCAATTGTAAGTTTGTATCTCGACATGTAGTTTAAATTTATGCGAAGATAAGATATAAAAGAACTATCATGAAAGAAATTGAACTCAGTCACAATGACAAAGCAATCAGGTCAGCTATTATTCCTGCCTTACAATTCCTATCTTTGACCGATAAATTAACACGATTATGGAGACATCTTTTTTCAACTCGGAAATTTTCGATTATGCCGTTATGCCTTTCCTGATATTCCTGGCAAGGATATGCGATGTATCGATAGGCACGATGAGAATTATCTTCGTCTCTAAGGGAAACAGGAAAGTAGCTCCCATTTTAGGATTCTTTGAGGTCCTGATCTGGATAATTGCTATCAGTAAGATAATGCAAAATCTTGATAATTATATTAATTACGTTGCATATGCCGCAGGATTCGCAACAGGGAATTTTGTGGGGATGATAATCGAGGAACGATTGGCAATGGGTATCCAGATGATAAGGGTTTTTGTAAACGAGAACGGGATGGATCTTGTTAAAAATCTGAATTCAAACGGATTCGGCGCCACAACAATTGAAGCGCATGGTGCAAAGGAAAAAATCGACATAATCTATACAATCGTTCACCGTAATGAACTGAAGAATGTAATAAACATAATTACCTCTTACAACCCCAGGGCTTTCTTCACAATCGAGGACGTAAAATCGGCAAATGAAGGTATATTCAACCCCCGAAGAAAAAGTCAGATATTCCCGTTTGCAAATGTGATCCGCGGCTGGAGGCCCGGAAAATAACTGCGGGGCATACAAGAAATACAAAAACCTGATAACTGACACAGAAAATAATGGAACCAATAGAAAATCACCCTCTTTACAAGGCTCATACCATCGACAGTGCAATGAATTCCTTCTGGGATTTTTATAAGAAAAGGTTCGTTGCTCTTTTCATTATATCATTTGTAATGGGACTTGCAATGCAGTATATGGGCACATTTATCAGGATAGATCTCGGTGAATACCAGTCCTTCGATATGGATGAAATGATGAATAAGCTTGGTGAATTAAAATGGCCGATGATAATTTTCACAATTGTAAATGTGCTTTTCGCTGTAATTCTGCAATATTATGTACTTTTTAATCCCCTTGACAGGGAATGCAATTTCCTGAAGTGTGCCGTGAAATCGCTGCGGTATTACATCCCATATCTTCTTATACTTGTAATACTTGCAATAGTGGGATCGTTCGCGCTGTTTCTGGGACTTATTCTCCTGTTTGTCGGGGCTTTGTTTGCAGTCGTTTACATAATGACTCTTTATCTTTTCATCCTCCCGATAATGATGGTTGAAGGACCCATTATTGCCCATGCGATTGTCAGAACGGCAACACTGGCTCACAGGAATTTCTGGAACAACATCGGCTGGACTGCTGTCTTCATAATTCTTTTGCTTGTTATATCGATTCTTTTGTCAGGATTGGTGCTTCTTCCATTTACAGGAGGCTTCCTTTCGGCTGTCAGCAATCCTGAAGATGCGTCAGCCGCAATCGAAATCACAACCCGGCCGCTTTACATAATACTGTCGGCTGTTGTGAATGCGATCACACTGCCGCTTCTTCCAGTCTTCTCAAGCATACTGTATTTCAACGCGAGAGCCAGGGAAGCAGAGCGAAATCTATAGATCGTTTTCCCCTTTCACGTAGCCAAAATTGGCCAGAATACCGCCGTCGACAAACAGAATATGCCCGTTGACGAAATCACTTGCCCGGGATGCAAGAAACAGCGCTGCATTCGCTACGTCCTCAGGCTGACCCCATCTTCCTGCCGGAGTCCTTGTCATAACAAGGTCGTTGAATGGATGGCCATTTTCACGTATCGGACCCGTCTGGGCTGTTTCAATGTAGCCCGGACCTATCCCGTTTATCTGAATGTTGTATTTTGCCCATTCGCATGTCATGTTCCTTGTAAGAAGCGCAAGGCCGCCTTTTGCCGAAGCATAGGCTGACACCGTATTACGGCCGTAAATGCTCATCATCGAACACATGTTGATTATCTTCCCGCTTTTCTTTTCTATCATATTCGGGACAACACGTTTTGATACTATAAACGGGGCAACCAGGTCCACGTCAATGACCTGCTTATAGTCTGCAACAGGCATTCTGAGTATCGGGATCCTTTTTATTATTCCTGCATTATTTACAAGGATGTCAACCGGACCTTCATCAGCTTCAATCTGTGATATACCCCTGTCGACATCCTTTTCATCAGTAACGTCGAAAACAAGAGTGTAAACGCTCAGGCCCTCTTTTTCAAATGTTTCCCTGCACAGTGCAAGTTTCTCGGCGCTAAGATCATTTACGCACACCCTTGCTCCCGCTTTTCCAAGCATAAGGCCAATTGCAAGTCCGATACCATGTGTTCCACCTGTGACCAGGGCCACCTTGCCAGTCAGATCAAATAATTCCTTTACAGTTTCCATTATGTTCTATTTTAGAGTATCGGGATGGCGGACATCCATATCACTGTAATCGAGGTTCTCTCCTGCCATTCCCCAGATGAATGTATAATTTGATGTGCCTGAAGCGCTGTGTATGCTCCAGGATGGAGAAAGCACCGCCTGCTCATTTTTCATCCAGATGTGACGTGTCTCATCGGGGTCGCCCAAAAAATGACAGATTCCCTGCTTTTCAGGGACCTCAAAGTAAAAATATGCTTCCATTCTGCGGTTATGGGTATGAACCGGCATTGTGTTCCAAACACTTCCTGTCTTAAGTTCAGTCATACCCATCTGAAGCTGGCATGTAGGAAGGACGCTGTTTACTATAAGCTTGTTGATAGTCCTGTGATTGGAGGCTTCAGCAGATCCGAGCGTGACAATTTCCGCATCCCTCAGAGTGACTTTTCTTGATGGATACTTATGGTGTGCCGGAGCTGAGTTAATATACAGTTTTGCCGGATTCGAGGCATCCTTCGATTTGAAAAACACGTCATTTGTCTCCCTGCCAAGGTATAATGCCTCCTTGAACCCGATATTATATGTAACACCGCCTGCTTCGATCTCTGCTTCACCACCGACATTTATAATTCCCATTTCTCTTCTCTCCAGAAAATAAGAAGCCTTAAGATCATCAGCCGACTCCAGCTTAAGGACTTTGTCAACAGGCATGGCGCCTCCCACCACATACCTGTCATACATTGAATAAACAAGCATAATCTCTTCCCTTACAAACACCTTTTCAATCAGAAATTCCTTCCTTAGTTTTCCGGTGTCATACGATCTGAAATCATCGGGATGAACTGCATATCTCAACTCTATCTTCATAATCCAGTATATTTTGATTGTTATTATTTACAAGACCATATTTGCAGGAATAAAAATACAATATTAACATACCTTAACGGCTTTTGGTCCCTTCCTCTTGATTTATTTGCTATTTTTAATAGCTCATTTTTTCGCTCATTTGAGATTACCGGAACAATCAAATTACATACAATCAGTGATGAAAAGATTTATAAACGATGACTTTCTGCTTGAAACAAAAACAGCCAGGAGACTTTATCATGAATTTTCTGAGAATCAGCCAATAATCGATTTTCATTGCCACTTATCGCCTTCATTGATAGCCAATGACATCTGCTTTGACAATATATGTCAGGCATGGCTCGACGGCGATCATTACAAATGGAGGGCAATGAGAACAAATGGCATTAACGAGTTGTACTGTACGGGGAATGCCTCTCCAACGGAGAAATTTGAAAAATGGGCAGAGACCCTTCCTGCAACTATTGGAAATCCTTTATACCACTGGGCACATCTTGAACTTGCCAGGTATTTCGGGATTTATGACCTGCTTTCGCCCTCCAATGCTGCTGATATATATGAAAGAGCATCATCAATGCTCAGGACAAGGGAATTCAGCATAAGGTCGCTCCTCAAAAAGAATAATGTTGAAGTAGTCTGCACCACTGATGATCCGGCTGACACCCTCGAATATCACATTCAGATGAAAGGCAACAGTGAGTTAAAGATGCTTCCGGCCTTTCGTCCCGACAACGTAATTAAAACTGACGATCCGGATAAATTCAGGGATTACATTCTGAAGCTTGAAAAAGTCACTGGAAAGGAGATCGGAAGTTTTGGCGCCCTGACAGAGGCTCTGGACAAAAGGCATGCATTCTTCCATGAGATGGGCTGCCGCCTCTCCGACCACGGATCAGACAGGTTTTTCTTTTCGCCCTGCTCTGATAAGGAAGCAGACAGTATATTCAGGTCACTTCTGAAGGGGCATCAGGTTTCGGCAGAAGAAACTGAAAAATACAGGATGTCAATAATGCTTGAGCTTTGCAGGATGAATCATAAAAGAGGCTGGACCCAGCAATTCCACGTGGGTGCCCTCAGAAACAACAATTCAAGAATGTTCAGGCAGATGGGTCCCGATACGGGATGGGATTCAATCGGCGTGCCACAGGATGCGTTCAGAATGTCAAAATTCATTGATACACTTGATGATTCTGATCAGCTTGCTAAAACAATCCTTTACAATCTTAATCCTGCCGACAACGAATTAATGATAACCATGGCAGGCAACTTCAACGATGGCTCGAGGGCAGTTAAAGTTCAGTACGGCGCAGCATGGTGGTTCCTCGATCAGAAAAACGGGATGGAAAAGCACTTCAGGGACCTCGCTTCCCTTGGGCTGCTAAGAAGATTCGTCGGGATGGTCACCGACTCCCGTAGCTTCCTGTCCTTTCCTCGCCATGAGTACTTCAGAAGAATATTGTGTAATTTTATCGGTTCTGAAATTGAAAAAGGAGCGATACCGGATGAGGATGAACTTATCAGACCTCTGATCGAAGGTGTGTCCTATAAAAACGCAAAAGAATACTTTGGATTCTAAAATCAAATCTTTACGGCAGGGCGTTATCCGGGGGAAAATCAGGAATGCCTGGCTGTCAATAAAACTTTTAAAAATATGAACGAATTAAATCTTAAAGGAAAAACAGCTGTAATAACCGGCGGTGCAGGTCTCATCTGTTCAGAAATGGCAAGGTCACTTGCTTCCCAGGGAGTAAAGACAGTGATTATAGATCTTAACAACGAAGCTGCAGTGAAAGTTGCGGGTGAAATACAGAAGGAGTTCGGAACTCAATCCATAGGTCTCTCGGCCAGCGTGCTTGACAGGGAATCACTGTCAGCATCAAAGAAAATTATCAATGAGAAGTTTGGCGATATAAACATCCTTGTTAACGGCGCCGGAGGAAATTCTCCGGCTGCTACGACAAAGGTTGAAAAAATGGATGGCACGGAAGATTCCGATGATACATTCTTCGGACTGAAACTTGAAGGCTTTGACAAGGTTTTCGACCTTAACTTCAAGGGCACACTCATTCCAACCATGGTTTACTCAACCGATATGGTAAAGAATAAATCCGGGGTCATAATAAATATTTCATCGATGAACTCCTACAGGCCCCTTACAAAGATTGCTGCATATTCAGCTGCAAAATCTGCTGTTAATAATTTCACACAATGGCTGGCTGTGCATTTCTCAAAAACAGGCATCAGGGTGAATGCAATTGCACCGGGATTCCTGCTAACGAACCAGAACAGGTTCCTGCTTATGGATGAAAAGACCGGAGAACCCACTGCCAGAACAAAGAAAATTCTGGGCAGCACCCCGATGGAAAGATTCGGTACTCCGGAGGAACTGACCGGAACCCTTCTTTACCTTGCTTCGGACCTGTCGAAGTTCGTCACCGGGGTCATTATCCCGGTCGACGGCGGATTCAGCGCCTATAGTGGAGTATAAGGGCTCAGGGCATACCGCGTACCGCACGCCGTCAGAAAAAATCGAGGCATGCATTTGAAATAAAACATAACAGAAAATGAAATGATTTACTACCAATACGGATCGGAAAATGCTGTGATAGGACCCAATGAACTTGAGTATGGTGTCTTTTCAGCTCTCGTGAAGCTTGGTCAGCGCAAAAAAGTTATTGCCCTGCCTCCTGATTTCACAAGGTTCCACTCCCGGGCAGGCGACATTACAACTCTCGTTCACCGGTATTACAAGGAAAACCTGACCGACATTCTTCCGGCCCTGGGCACTCACTCGGCAATGTCGCCGGCTGAGATTTCTGAAATGTTCAGGGGTGTGCCGGCTGAGTTATTCAGGGTTCACGACTGGAGAAATGATGTAGTGACTGTAGGGACAGTTCCCGGAGAATTCATAAGCGAAATCACAGAAGGTAAGCTCAGCTACTCCTGGCCTGCTCAGCTTAATAAGCTTCTTGTAAACGGCAGGCACGATCTTATTATCTCGATCGGCCAGGTTGTGCCCCATGAGGTTGTGGGAATGGCAAATTACAATAAGAATCTGTTCGTCGGAACAGGAGGCCCTGAAGGTATAAATAAAAGCCATTTCATCGGGGCCGTCTATGGGATGGAAAGAATGATGGGCAAGGCTGACACTCCTGTAAGAAGACTGCTCAACTATGCATCCGAAAACTTCATCAGGGAATTGCCTGTTGTTTATATTCAGACTGTCATAGGCCGTGATGATGACGGTAAACTTGTAATCCGCGGACTTTTCATTGGCGACGACTACGAAGTGTTCAAACTGGCCTCCGAACTTTCAATAAAAGTCAATTTTACAGTTCTCGACAAGCCGATCACAAAAGCTGTTGTTTATCTCGATCCCACTGAGTTCAAAAGCACCTGGCTGGGTAACAAAAGCATTTACAGGACAAGGATGGCGATGGCCGACAATGGCGAACTGATTATACTTGCTCCCGGGCTGAGAGAGTTTGGTGAGGACAAGGAGATCGACAGGCTGATAAGAAAATATGGCTACAGGGGAACACCCGCCACACTTACGGCGCTCGACCAGAATCCGGAACTCATGGACAATCTGAGTGCTGCAGCACATCTTATACATGGCAGTTCTGAAGGAAGATTTTCAATAACCTATTGTCCCGGAAATCTTACAAAACAGGAAATTGAATCTGTTAATTTCAAATACGCCAGTCTTGAAACCATGATGAAGAAATATAATCCGGCCGCACTCCGCGAAGGCGTGAACAGAATGCCTGACGGCGAGGAAATATACTATATTTCAAATCCAGCGGTGGGACTTTGGGCGGCTAAAGACATGCTCAGATGATTAACTGGGGAATAATAGGCTGCGGTAAAGTCACAGAACAGAAGAGCGGTCCTGCTTTCAACAAAGTGGCAGGTTCGAGGCTTGTAGCGGTGATGCGGCGTAACGGAGCCCTGGCTGAAGACTATGCAAGGCGGCATAATGTACCAAGGTATTATTCCGACCCCGACCAGCTCATCAACGACAACGAGGTAAATGCCGTATACATTGCCACTCCCCCCGGCAGTCACGCCAGATATGCAATCAGGGCTCTCAAAGCCGGCAAACCGGTTTATATTGAGAAACCAATGGCTGCAACATACAGGGAGTGCGTAATGATCAATGAGATGGCTGAACTTACAGGTATTCCTGTGTTCGTGGCTTATTACAGAAGAACACTTCCTGGGTTTCAGCTTATAAAGAAACTTATAGATGCGGGTGAAATAGGCAAACCGCGCTTCGCAAATTTCCAGATATATAATTATGCCTCGGAAGATGAAAAATCAGGAAATCTGCCCTGGCGCGTCATCCCTGAAATATCCGGAGCCGGCCACTTCTTTGATCTCGGTTCCCATCAGCTTGATTTCCTTGACTATATTTTCGGCCCTGTCCTGAAAGTATCGTCAATTGCAGCCAATCAGGGCCAGCTTTATAAGGCAGAAGATTTCGTTGCTGCAAGCTTCCTGTTCCGTGACAATATAGTTGGAACCGGAATCTGGAGTTTCAATGTCTCAAGGGAAGCAAACAGGGATTATTTTGAAATAGCAGGTGATAAAGGAATAATAAAAACCTCTACATTTACATACGACCCGATCGTCCTTGTCAATTCCGCCGGAACACAGGAATTCGCTAATGAAAGGCCTGAAAATATCCAGTTCTTCCTGATAGAACAGATCGTCAGAGCTCTTTCAGGCGAAGGTGATGTTGTAAGCACCGGAGCAACAGCTGCAAGAACCAGTTGGGTGCTTGATGAAGTTGTCAGGGAATACTACAGGGGTACAGGCCTTAAGCCATAGAGTGCTGACACAAGGAAATAAATTAATAACTCATTGATAAACTATTTTTATGGACACAAAATCGGATATCGGATTAATCGGACTTGCAGTGATGGGGGAAAACCTGGTTCTCAACATGGAGAGCAAAGGGTTCCAGGTCACAGTATACAACCGTACTCTTCAAAGGGTTGATGACTTCCTCGCCGGAAGGGCTTCAGGAAAAAGAATTGCAGGAGCCCACTCACTTGAAGAGTTTGTAAAATCCCTTAAAAGACCCAGGAAAATAATGATAATGGTAAAGGCAGGAAGTGCAGTTGATGACATGATCAACTCTCTCATTCCTCTCCTTGAAAAGGGTGATATTATTATCGACGGAGGAAACACTCATTTCCCTGATACTAACAGAAGAACTGCCCTTGTTGAAAGCAAAGGACTTCTTTATATAGGAACAGGTGTTTCCGGCGGAGAGGAAGGAGCCCTTCTCGGACCGTCAATAATGCCCGGAGGTTCTCCGGCTGCCTGGCCCGAAGTCAAGCCAATATTCCAGGCTATTGCTGCGAAAGTTGATGACGGAACTCCTTGCTGCGACTGGGTGGGTGAAAATGGTGCAGGCCATTTTGTGAAAATGGTTCATAACGGTATTGAATATGGCGACATGCAGCTTATCTGCGAAGCTTACCAGATAATGAGAGACCTCCTTCACATGAACGCCGATGAGATGCATACTGTGTTCAGGGAATGGAACAAGGGTGAACTCGACAGTTATCTGATTGAAATAACAAGGGATATTCTTGCCTTCAAGGATGAAGACGGAAATCCAATGGTCGATAAGATCCTCGATACTGCAGGGCAGAAGGGTACCGGCAAATGGACAGCCGTCACTGCACTTGACTTCGGTATCCCCCTCACACTGATTGGCGAAGCTGTGTTTTCGAGATGCCTTTCGGCACTGAAGGATGAGCGTGTCGCCGCTTCCAGGATTATCTCAGGTCCGCCTAAAGTATTTAAAGGCGATCTGAGATCATTTATTACTGACCTCAGGGAAGCTGTATATGCGTCGAAAATAGTTTCGTATGCCCAGGGTTATGCCCTGATGAGAGCTGCAGCTCAGGAATTCGGATGGAAACTTAATTACGGGGGAATAGCCCTGATGTGGAGGGGAGGCTGCATAATCAGATCAGCATTCCTTGGCAAGATCAAGGAAGCTTTTGATGCCAATCAGGAAATTCCAAACCTGCTTCTCGATCCTTTCTTCAAGGCTAAGGTTGAGAAGGCACAGGCAGGATGGAGAAATGTTATCTCTACTGCGCTTGTCAACGGGATACCTGTACCTTCAATGTCGTCGGCACTTTGCTACTTTGACGGATACAGATGCGAAAACCTTCCTGCCAACCTGCTTCAGGCCCAGAGGGATTATTTCGGTGCACATACATACGAACGCATCGACAAACCCAGGGGAGAATTCTTCCATACAAACTGGACCGGCCGCGGAGGATCAACTGCATCAACAACATATAATGTTTAAGCATACATAATCAGGGATTTTATGTCAGTAGCTTCAATCAATGAGACAATTGGAAAATACAGGTGGACAATCTGTGCTCTTGTTTTTTTCGCAACTACAGTAAACTATTTCGACCGCAACGTACTCGGTCTTCTTAAACCCACACTTGCCGAAGAGGGTATTTTCGGACCCGACAAGGCAAACCAGGAATTGTACTACTCATGGGTCGTTATGAGTTTTCAGATCGCCTATGCAATAGGAATGACACTTGCAGGCAGGTTCATCGACTGGATCGGGACCAAGAGAGGTTATGCATTTTCTCTTCTGGGCTGGAGCATCGCGGCAATCGGTCACGCTCTTGCACATAACACATTCACATTCGGTATCTGGAGAGCAGCCCTGGGCTTCACTGAAGCAGGTAACTTCCCTGCTGCAAATAAGACTATGGCAGAATGGTTTCCAAAAAAGGAAAGAGCGCTTGCCACCGGCATTTATAACTCAGGGACCAATGTAGGAGCCATCCTGACGCCGCTTTTCGTTCCCTGGATCGCCGTCCACTGGGGCTGGCAGGTAGCATTCATATTTGTCGGTGCCATAGGACTGATATGGCTTTTCTTCTGGTTCCGTACATATGCATCACCTGAGCAAAAACTCAGGGCAGGTGTACTTTCGCAGGCTGAATATGATTACATCCACAGCGACCTCGACGAAAAGGAAGAAAAGACCAGGGAAGTTGAAGGCAAGACAGAAAAGGTGCCCTGGTCGAAACTGCTTGCGAAACGTCAGACATGGGCATTTTTCTTCGGGAAGTTCCTCACCGACCCTGTATGGTGGTTCTATCTGTTCTGGTTACCAGCTTTCCTCAACGGTGAAAATGCAAGGAAGATAATTGAATTCAAAACTATGAATCCCGCTTATGCAGGAACCGGAACTGACGTTCCTGGAGTTATAAGCTGGACATTCGCCGTTGCAGTCGTTTACACAATTGCCACAGTAGGATCTATTTTCGGAGGCTGGCTTCCCAAGAAATTCATGAACAGTGGCATGATAACATACAAGGCCAGGAAATTATCGATGTTTATTTATGCTCTTTTCCCGCTTTCAGTTCTCATGGCCAGCTGGCTCGGACAGTTTAATACATGGTACGCTGTGCTTGTTATCGGCCTGGCATGTGCTGCCCACCAGGCATGGTCGGCCAACATATTTACAACAGTAACCGACATGTTCCCCAAGAAAGCCGTGGCATCTGTAACCGGAATCGGAGGAATGGCAGGCGCCGTGGGAGGTATCCTTGTGGCTCAGGCGGCAGGTCTTCTGCTTAAACATTATACAGCTCTCGACAAAACAGAAGTCGGCTACGGCATTATGTTTGTTTTCTGTGGAATTACTTATCTCCTGGCCTGGATTCTGATGCACTTCCTTGTTCCCAGAATGAAACGTGTTGAAAATTTATAGCCTGCAAATGAAGAAACTAGGAAAATACTCTATTGGCATGGGCGACCGCTTTGGTCACCAGGGTAACGCCCAGCTAAAGGCAATAATTGAAGCCGGGAAAAAGGGCGCCGTAATTACTCCTGTATGGAATAAGTCAAACAGGGAACACATGATTATCGGCACCCAGCCACAGGATGTGAGAAAGGAAGCTGATGCCGTTACAAAGGCAGCGGGGTTTTCTGAACCATATTTTGTCGATGCCGATCATATAAATCTTGATACTGTTGATAAATTCATTTCAAGTTCCGACTTCTTCACAATCGATGTTGCTTCATATATCGGAAAACGCGCAGATGAATCAAAAATCGGCGAGTTCATCGGAAAGGCAAAGAAATACGCCGGCAGGATCGAAGTGCCGGGTATCAAAAAGCCTGTTAAATGTTCCGTTGACCAGCTGACTGGCATAGCCGAAAATTATCTCTACGCCGCCCAAAAAGCAGGTGAGATTTACAGGAAAATTGAAAAAGCAAAGGGCGCTGGCAGCTTTATCACAGAAGTATCAATGGATGAAGTGGCCAAGCCTCAGTCACCAGTGGACCTGTTTTTCATTCTGCTTATGCTGGGCGATGAAAAAGTACCTGTCCAGACAATCGCTCCGAAATTCTCAGGAAGATTCAACAAGGGAGTTGACTATGTAGGTGATATCGAAAAGTTTGTAATTGAGTTCGAGGAGGATCTTCTTGTAATCGATCATTCAGTGAAATTGTTCGGACTGCCTCCTGAACTAAAGATCAGCATTCATTCCGGTTCTGACAAATTTGCCCTGTATCCTCACATCGGTTCCATCCTCAAAAAACACAACAGGGGAGTACATCTCAAAACTGCCGGAACAACATGGCTCGAGGAGATAATCGGACTTGCAGAAGCAGGTGGTGAAGCTCTTGAATTCGCAAAAACAATCTATATAAAGGCGCTTGAAAAAACAGAGGAGCTTTGTGCTCCTTATGCCGATGTGATTGACATAAATGAATCTCTCCTGCCCTCGGCCGGGGAGGTGCATTCATGGAACAGCAGGAAGTTTGCATCATCGCTCCGGCACGACCAGTCGAACCCCGACTATAATCCAAATATGCGGCAACTGGTTCATGTGGCCTACAAGCTTGCCGCTCATGAAATGGATAATTATTTCAGACTGCTTGATGAGTACAAGGAGGTTGTGTCACAGTGTGTCTTTGAGAACATGTATGAGCGACACATAAAAAGGATATTCCTGTAGTCTTTCATTTATCAAGTTCAAGCGCTGCCAGGATAAAGGGCGCAACGCCCTTTGTATCATTGTCAACACGCTTTTCGTTGACGTAATACTCGTATGAACCATCGCGGTAGGGATTGCCACCCAACCCGCATCCTCCGACAATATTATGCATTGTAAGGTTGCCATCAGAATCGATTGTGATGAGTTCCTTAACGATATTGTTAAAAGCCTTTTCAGCGATTTCAAGATAGGACTTATCAAGATAACCCCTGTGTGCCGCACGGGCAAATACGTATGTAAACATTGCGGAACCTGATCCTTCAATATAATTACCTTCCCTCCCGCCCTGATTCAGCACCTGGAACCATAGCCCGGTTGCAGGATCCTGCACTTTCAGGAGAGCTTCGGATGTGGATTGAAGTCTCCTGAGTAAATCACCCCTGCCAGGATGATCATCAGGAAGATACTCCAAAATGTCAGTAAGGGCCATCAGATACCATCCTGTTGCACGGCTCCATGGATAACGTGAACGTCCTGTTTCCGGATCACACCACTTCTGCTGCCTGCTTTCATCCCAGGCATGCATCAGTAACCCTGACTCCTTATCGAGTGTTTTATCATAAGCCATCACTGCCTGGTTAACTGCAACGTCAAACCATTCAGGAGCGCCGAATTCGGAAGCATACTGAACCATATATGTCGATCCCATGAAAATTCCGTCAAGCCACATCTGCCATGGGTAGATCTGCTTGTGCCAGTAACCGCCCGATTGTGTCATGGGATGATCACGAAGCTGATCAATAAATCCGTCCAGGGCAATCTTGTATTTTGAATCCCCTCTCCTCCTGTATACAGTTAATACGTTCCTTCCGGGAAATATCCTGTCAAGGTTAAACTCATCCTTCCTGTAATCAATCACACTTCCGTCAGGCCGGACGAAGTAGTCAACCCAATCCTCCATGTACCGTGAGTATCCTGAATCAACGGCTCCCAACCGGTCGATTGCCATTCCAAGGAAAGCAACATCATAAGCCCATTTCGGGTGTCTGTCGACATAGTAGACAAGGCTGTCGGACCTGTTGATGACAGTATTGGCCATCCTAACCGACCATTTTAGCTCTGCTTCATTCTTTTTTTCACTTACCGGCTGCGAACCGCACGATGAGAAAAGAATGACTGTCATGATAAAGAGAATTCTGGACATGTTCTGTTATAATTTTTGTTAAACCTGTAGTTTATGTCAAAGAGAAAAAAAATAATTCAATTAATTCATTTAAGAATTGTATTATTTTTGTTTTTTATATCTCGTTAAAACAAACATTTAATTTATAATCAATTAGAAATACAATTATGAAAAAATCACAATCCAGGAGAGAATTTCTGCGGGTGTCAGCGGCTGGCGCTCTCGGAGCTATTGTTTTATCACAGTCATCCTGCCGGAACGCCACAAATAAGACTGCAAAGGCTCCGGAACCTGCAATTGTCGATCCGAAATCATTTAATCTCGGTCTTCAGCTTTACACAATCAGGGATGCGATGGCAGTTGATGTTCCGGGTTCATTGAAGAAGGTTTCCGACCTTGGTTACAGGTATGTAGAACTCGCTGATTATGTCGATGGCAAGTTTTACGGCTATGCACCGGCCGACTTTAAAAAACTTGTGAATGATCTTGGAATGGAGATATTAAGCAGTCACACCCAGGTTGAAGGAGCAGGGGTAACTCTCGACAGTGCCAGAAAAATGGCTGAGGATCATGCCCTTATAGGAGCCAAATACTGCATTCAGCCATGGATAGTTGAGGAGATGCGTAACTCTATTGCCACCTACCAGAAAATGGCTGCTAACTGGAATGCTATAGGCAAGGTGATGAAGGAATTCGGACTCCAGTTCGGTTACCACAACCACAATTTTGAATTTGCAACTGTTGAAGGCAAGGTCCCTTATTTTGATGTGATGCTCGCCGAACTGGACAAGGATCTTGTTATTATGGAAATGGATATGTTCTGGACCTCCCAGGCTGGGCATAATCCGGTTGATATCTTCAAAAAGTATCCCGGAAGGTTCCCTATATACCATCTTAAAGACGGTTACCAGAAGCTTCCTCCTTACTTTGATGTTACAAAGGGCAACATCGCTCCGGTCGGCGAAGGTGTTGTAAATTTCAAGGAGATAATTGCAGCAAAAGACATTGCTGGAATGAAGTATATGATCGTGGAGCAGGATGACAGCAGGGACGGAGATATGTTCGCTGACATTCAGAAAAGCATCACCAACCTCACAACAAAGATCCTGGTTTGATAAATTCATTGACTGGATACAGTAAAAAACAAAAGGAGCGCCTTGCGACGCTCCTTTTATTTTTTGTCTGATTTATCTATTCCGCTGTCTTGAACCCCACAACAATCTGAGGCTCTGTCTGCAGAAGATCCAGCACAATCATTTCATTATTGCCTTTTCTCAGGAATGAAGCCGGACAATAAAATCTCTTCTGCGGTCCGATATTCCAGTAGCGGCCGAGGTTATGTCCGTTGACCCAGATAATTCCTTTCTGAAAGTTCGACAGATCAAGAAATGTATCACCGGGGGCTGAAAGGAAAAAGTTGCCTTTGAAGAAGATACCCCTCTTCCCCGGAGTCCTGTTCGACGACCTGAGGTCGTAAATGAACTTGTTATCCATCGGGAGATTGTACACTTTCCAGTTCATCAATGTCATGCCGTTTAGTGTCACCCGGTCGGTTATTCCCTTGCGGTCGATAAGCTGCTGGGCGAAATTAATACGTCCCATCCCCTCAACCAGAATTTCAAGAAGCGGGCGTTCCGCCTTGCTCTCGGGGATATCAATTGTGTTTATTCCCTCTCTCCTGTCGAGGGTACCGATGAATTCACCGTTCAGGAATACTGTTGCATAATCATGAATATCGGTGACTGTAAGCTTGCCCTTTTTATGACCAATCAACTCAGTCGAATAAAGGATGAATCCATAATCCTGCCCATAAGCTTCAAATGGTTTAGGCTGGACAGAACTGACTGGCTGAGGCAGATTGTCCCAGACTGATGAGAATACAGTAAGACCAATTGAAGGAATTTCATAGGAGGGTATTGGCTCGGGAACAGGTGGAAGTTTCTTGCCCTTTGGCAGGTAAGAACCAATCAGGTTCCTCAATGCAAAATACTTGGCCCTGGGCTTGCCCTGCTCATCAATTGGAGCATCATAATCATAACTTGTAACATCCGGTTCGTATCCCTTGCCGCCTGAATTGGCTCCGGCTGTGAAGCCAAAGTTGGTTCCACCGTGAATAACATAGAAGTTAAAAGATTTCTTGTTGTCCATCAGGAATTTGACCTCCTTCAGAAGGGCTGTTGTGTCGGGTCTTTGCCATTCTTCTCCCCAGTGTGTAAGCCATCCAGGATAAGTCTCACTGCTGAAAACGGGCACTCCGGGATTCATTTTGGTAGCAAGTTCGAAGTGTTCCGGCCTGCTTCCTGAATCGAGACCAACGGCACAGCCCGGCAGGGTGCCAGCTTCAAGCATATAGGTTGTTGGTCCGTCGCCTGTGAAAAACGGTACATTAATCCCGTTCTCAGTCCAGACATCTTTCAGGCGGGCAATATAATTCCTGTCATTGCCGAAGCTGCCATACTCGTTTTCAATCTGCAGAAGAAGAAGCGGGCCTCCGTTTGTAATCTGGAAAGGTTTAACAACTTCGGCAAGCTTAGCTATGTAGCGTTCCGCGGCAGCCATGTACCTTGGATCCATGCACCTGAGCTTAATGTCAGGTATCCTGAGCAGGTAAGGAGGAATTCCTCCAAGTTCCCATTCGGCACAAACATATGGTCCCGGCCTGACAATCAGCCACAAACCTTCCTCCTGCACTATATTGAAGAACTGTGCCAGATTCCTGTTGCCTGTCTCAAAATCAAAGACACCCTCCTCCTGTTCGTGGTAGTTCCACATTATATACACGCTGATTGTGTTGCAGCCCATAGCTTTTGCCATCTGGATCCTGTGACGCCAGTATTCTGCCGGAATCCTCGAAGGATGCAACTCACCGCTTATGATCTGGAATGGGCTCCCATCAAGCAAAAACTCAGACGTGCCCAGAGTAAAGGTTTGCTTTGCCTTTGCCTTCTGAGAAAATCCTGACACTGTTATAAAAATAACAGCGAGACTTATGAGTAAAATTCTTCGTAGCATAGTTGTATTTTTAATAATTATTTTGTCAGTATTATTGCTTTTCTTATGGAATAGCCTTCTGTTTTGACCCCTAAGATATAGTATCCTGCCGGAAGTCCTTCAGATTTAAGATCAATTAGCCCGGGATTACCAATTTCAAGCCGTTTCATAAGCTTTCCGGATGCAGAATGTATTTCAATGTCCATTTTTTCAAGCACTTCATCCGTAAACAGATGAACCGTCACATTTCCGGTTGTAGGATTCGGATACACGAGAAGTGATCCTTCAGGAACGGGGTCAACAGGAACATCAGGGGTCTTTACGTTGTCTGCAAACGGATTACCGTCCTTCTCAACCGAAAGCGTCCAGTATGAATAATCTCCCGGATCACCGCCAGGGTTGACAGCTGCCGAGGCCATTGAAAACCCGTCTCCGTCGGCACCATCAGGCCAGGGTGAAGCATCTTCATATGTAAACCTTAATATTTCAGAATCACTCCTGTCTTTTATAAGAATTTCCTCACCTGAATTGGAAAGATTTCCTTCGTAATTACCGGAGGGAAGCATCCCGTAATGACTGAAGAACTTTGAAGGCTTTGATGCGACAACAAAAAACTGCTTCGGAGGAAGAAGAAAATTTTCTGGAAACCTGTAATGAACTGCCGAGTCAATCTCAAGCCCGCCGAGATTTATTGAGTGATTCCCTGTATTCTTAAATTCAATGAACTCGAGATCCTTTCCTGAAAGAGTATCAAATCCGTTAATAATATCGGGCGGATGATAATTTAGCTCCGTGATTTTAAGGCCGCTGTAATCTTCATGCTGTTTAATGAAATTTGCCTGGACTATTGCGCTCCATTCGCCGGAAGAAAGTATCCTGGCCCTTATAACTGTCGATTCGCCCAGTTCAATGCTTACCTTATTTAGCGCAAATAATACTCCTTTATTGACACCTCCACCGATCTTCCTCGGATCGGAACCGTCGAGAGTATAATAGATTGTTCCCGCCGGGTTCGGATTTCCGATAGTGACATTTATCGGTCCGTTAATCAAAGTCTGGTCCTGACTGATGATCCCATTCCCGGTGCTTATAACAGGGGCCTTGATCAGCGGATATAGCCCGGCCTGCTTCAGCTGGTTAATAACTATCCGGGTTCTTTCCGGAATGAACCTTGTCCTTATTTTATTGATTTCGGGAATCCAGTTGCCGGCTTTAGTATATGGCGCCCCCGTCCGTCTTGCATCGCCCCATCTGGCCGATTCAGCCACAACAGCAATATCTGCTTCGCTGACCCTCTTTTCAAGACGGTCCAGCGATTTGTCAGGAGCAAATACTCCGGTATCAGAAAAGTGCCGCCAGGCCCTGTCGGCAAAACGTATACGGTATTCAGGATTATCTGAAAGCCTGAAATGTATCCATTGCGGATGAAAGCTTGTAATATCGCTGACTTCCATCCTGAGAGCGTCTGTTCTGATTCCGATATTCACCCTGTCCTCAAACAGACCTATTCCCGGACTGTGTGCCTCGTCAAACAAGGAGTGCTCAGCATCGTGGACAAAAAACCTAAACCCTTCAGACTTTTTGGTCCTGTCGTCGATTGCATAGAAATTATTGGCCTTTTTATTCTGCATGAATACTGCAGTGGGAGAATCAAAGTTACCCGTATAAAAAATGACCGACATAAAATCAATCAGGTTGTCGAGATCAAGCTTTATTTCCCCGCCTTTGACAGGCTTCCCCCAGGCATCCTTCCCTTCAAGACTGAAATAATCGGCATTTGATTTGAAACCCTTTATACACATATTATAGAGTGACCTCCACGAATCGAGTGTTCCGTCGGTGGCTTCCACAAGATAACCGTCTGTATTAACCTTTATAACGTCATAATCGTCCTCGCTGCCTCCAAAGTATGATTGGCCATACCTGGCTTCCGACCTTTCCTGCGACTGAAACAGGCCCCAGTACATGCCGTTGAGATAAAGATGATAGTACCTGCTGCGGGTGTAGGGCTGACCCATGTCGCGCTGGGTATCGCGCGAAAACACCTCCCTGACAATTGAATTATTTGACTGAGCGTTGCTCCAGGAATAATTCTGCTCCGCTCTCAGGTCGATTTTATCAAATACTCCGACTCCTTCATCTCCAAAAAGCGGATACCTGAGTTTGTCATATCCATATTTTTCCCTGAAGAAGAGCCTGAATGCATGTTTGGGAAATTCGTCATTACGGCTGTAACCTCCGCGTATCCTTAATCCGGCATTTATGTTGAAGCCCTCCTGTCCATCGGGGTAAATGAGCTCAACATTGCATTCCTTCTCCCATCCCAGTCCGTGTCCCTTTGCATTTACATAGATCCCTGAGGCCGGATCAAAAAGATTACGGTTGTCAGTCACTATTGAGACTGACGGTATCCCAAGAAGTGAGCCTGTAAGCTGGGAAGCATATAACGGATCCCCGACCACTTCGGGATCCATTTCAAGATCAATTAGCTGACCGTTAATATCGTTATTGGGCCAGGTACCTCCTGGCCATTTCTGAGTCCTGACTTTTTCAGGAAAAATATATGTCCGTGTGGATGACATTGCCGGCTTCATTCCCGGCTTTGATGGCGAAGCCCGTACTGTAACCGATGGGGTGGCAGGCCTTCCTGCGGTGCTTTCCGGATCAATAAGTATCAATGCAGGATTGGGAACAGTAAATCCGGTTAATGAGTTCTGCGGATTACTTCCATCAAGAGTGTAGGTTATTTCAAGTGCCGGATCAGGTGATGATACTGAAAGGCTGAAAGGAGAGTCATAAAAACCGGATTTCACCGAAAAATCAAGTCCCAGTGTATCTGTAAGCTGGGGAAGGGTTTTCTCTGCATGGATTTCAAAATCAAGATAAAAATCCGAACTGTTCAGGCTGACATTAAAACCCTGAATTGCAATCAGGTTTGTCCCGTTCACAAGGCCGACACCGGTGGCATCGAGAGTGAAATATTCACCGGTACCCGATTCATGATTTGCCGGAGCGACACTATTGTATGAAGGCACAGCCGGAGAATTGATACTGAGTGCCTCTGATCCGTTTATCCAGATAACAAAACCATCGTCATAATCGGCAGCGATTACTATTTCCTTCAGCAGATCCTTATTCTGACACTCAAACTCCGATACAAGGTAGAAAGTTGTGAAACTGTTCTGCATATCCGACAGGTCTGTCCCGCCTTCCCCGTTCCCGTACCTGAATGGCGCTTTACCCCGGCTCCAGGCAGAACAATCAAATCCGGGCTTATTCCAGGTTGCCGGAAGCGACACTGCATCCTTTCCCCTGAGATAATAATAATCCGACTGATATGAAAAATCTATCTGGGCGTTGAGAGTTGATTGTATCAGCGCCAGAAATAAAAATGACACAAACAGGCTTCTATATTTTTCATTTACTGCCATGAGAATGAATTGAGATTATCAGCCGTTATCAGATCGCCTGATAACTGTGAAGCTTCCGGTAATAACCGTCTTCCCTGTCCATCAGTTCGGTATGGGTTCCTGTCTCAATTATACGGCCATTGTCTATTACAATAATCATATCGGAATGCTGAATTGTGGAAAGACGATGAGCTATCACTACCGAAGTCCTGTTCTTCATAAGATTCACAATGGCTTCCTGAACGAGTCTTTCGGATTCGGTATCGAGGGCTGATGTTGCTTCGTCGAGAATAAGAATGGGCGGATTGGCCATAATTGCCCGTGCAATGCTTATCCTCTGCCTCTGCCCTCCGCTAAGCTTGCTTCCGCCTTCTCCCACACCTGTGTCATAGCCGTTTTCAGTCTCCATTATAAAATCGTGTGCGTTGGCAATCTTTGCTGCTTCGATAACCTTTTCCATGTCAGGCTCATCAACTCCGAAAGCAATGTTTTCCCTGAAAGTTGTGTTGAAAAGAATTGACTGCTGGCTCACAATACCCATCAGACTCCTCAGGTCCCTCAGCTTCAGGTCGCGGACATCGATGCCATCTATCAGAATCTGACCCTTATCAACATCCATAAACCTTGGAAGAAGGTCGGCAAGTGTTGATTTGCCCGCCCCTGATTTGCCAACAACGGCTACCATCTGACCTTTCTTAATCTTCAGATTCACCTCTTTCAGTATCGGCTCATCATTGTAACCGTACCATACATTCCTGAATTCAATCGAGTCGCTGAAATCACTTACATTCAGTGCATCAGGCTTCTCAACTATAGTCTCCTCAGCTTCAAGTATCTGGTCAATCCTGTCGACCGACGCCATACCTTTCTGTATACTGAACCATGCTGTTGTAATATTTTTTGCCGGCTGAAGGATCTGGGAGAATACTACAAGAAAGGCTATCAGCTGTTCCTGTCCCATATGGCCGGAACCCTTCAGGGCAAGCGTACTGCCGAAGTACATAAGCACCATCAGGACTATAGTTGACAAAAATTCACTTATAGGAGAAGCAAGATAAGCCTTGCGGGTGACCCTCTTGAACACTTTTGAATAGTGTTCATTTGTGTGCGCAAACTGCTGCTTCATCTTTTCCTCAGCATTGAATCCCTTCACTATGCGTAAACCGGTCAGCGTCTCCTCGACAACAGACAACAGTTTCCCGAGATACTGCTGGCCGACAAAGGATGAGGATCTCAGCGTGCGGCTTGCCTTTCCTATCAGCCAGCCGCTGATTGGAAGCAGAACAAGGGCAAATAATGTGAGCTGATAACTGGCAACAAAAAGATAGATGACAAACATAAGAATATACAGAGGATCCCTGAAAATCATTGTAAGTGACGAAACCACCGATATCTCTATTTCCTGGACATCATTCGATAACCGCGTCATCACATCTCCCTTCCGGGCATCGGAAAAGAAAGACAGCTGAAGGCGCAGCACCTTGGCATACATAAGCTTTCTCAGATCCCTTACAACCGAAGCCCTTATAAAGGCCATACTGTTGTTTGCCAGAAATATAAATCCGTTCTTTAAAAGACTTGCTCCGACAACAATCACACAAACAAGCATGAGCGCCCTGAATTCGCCATATGTGTCGATAAAGTCGTACAGGTAATACCTGGCGGCCTTCCCAAGGTAATCGAGGCTCATCTGAAACTCACCAGGATCAGGTGCAGTGCCGACACGGTCAAAAAGTATCTGCAGGAACGGAATCACAAGAGTATAGGATATAAGGGCAAACAATGCACTCAGGATATTGTAGATTACATTCCTGACTGCCGACCATTTGTATGGTTCGAGATACTTAAGAAGAAGTCTGGCTTTGCTCATGTCAGAAACCGGTGTAGTTAGAGGGTGTGATCCCTTTAAGTTCCGATTTCACGGATTCGCTGACATCGAGACTATCAATAAAATCAATTATTGACTCCCTGGTTATCTTCTGGTTTGTACGGGTAAGCTCAAGCAAAGCTTCATATGGCTTGTGAAAGCCTTCCCTCCTCAGAATTGTCTGTATGCCTTCCCCTACAACGGCCCAGTTGTTCTCCAGGTCGCTGTCAATCTTTTCCCTGTTGACAACAACACGGTTCAATCCTTTCAGCAGGGAATTCATTGCAATCACAGTATGCCCGATCGGAACACCTGTGTTCCTGAGTACTGTGGAATCGGTCAGATCGCGCTGAAGCCTTGAGACAGGAAGTTTTTCAGCCATGTATCCGAAAACAGCATTTGCAAAACCCAGGTTGCCCTCGCTGTTTTCAAAATCAATCGGATTAACCTTGTGGGGCATCGCCGATGATCCTATCTCACCCTTGCGGATTTTCTGCCTGAAGTACTCAAGAGAGATGTAGAGCCACATATCCCTGGCCAGGTCGGTCAGTATCACGTTTATCCGGCGAAGATTGTCAAACAGAGCGGCAAGATTGTCGTAGTGCTCGATCTGGGTTGTCGGAAAGGATCGCTGAAGCCCCAGCACCTCACTGACAAAACCGTTTGCAAATCCCGTCCAGTCGATTTCCGGATATGCTGCCTTATGTGCATTCATATTGCCTGTGGCTCCGCCAAACTTCGCAGAATAAGGAATCTGCCCGAAATATTTTGATTGTTCATCTATCCTTGCAATAAAAACCCTTATCTCTTTTCCCAGGCGTGTCGGCGATGCCGGCTGACCATGCGTCCTGGCAAGCATAGGTATGTCTTTCCATTCCTCGGCAAGACCGGCAAGCATCTCCCTGAGTTCAAAAAGGAGAGGAAAATATACTTCTGCAAGGCCGTCTTTAAGCGAAAGCGGAATAGCCGTGTTGTTAATATCCTGAGATGTAAGTCCGAAATGAATGAATTCCGACCATCTGCCCCACCCCGACTTGAAAAACCTTTCCTTAAGATAGTATTCAACTGCTTTGACATCATGGTTTGTGGTTCTTTCAAGTTCCTTTACCCTCTCAGCCTCCTTAATGTCAAAATCCTCATAAAGAGCCCTTAATGAAGTAAAGTTTTCCTTTCCGAAATCAGAAAGCTGGGGAAGAGGTATTTCGCAGAGAGAAATGAAATATTCAATCTCAACCATTAAACGGTACTTTATCAGGGCAAACTCCGAAAAGTATGCGTCCAGTTCGCCGGTCTTGTGCCTGTATCGTCCGTCAATCGGTGAGATGGCCGTAAGATTATTCAATTCC
>CAZKTX010000020.1:20985-32844 GCA_964555805.1 uncultured Rikenellaceae bacterium | reverse complement strand
TTCGTCAGTAAGATAGAGCTGAACAACCTCATCACCCTCAACCTTGCCAGTGTTTGTTACCTTTACCTTAACCGTAATTTTGCTTCCTGCAACAGCCTTCTCAGGCAGCGACAGTTCGCTGTAACTGAAAGTCGTGTAGCTCAGACCATAACCGAAAGGATACAACGGTTCCTTCAGGAAATACCTGTAGGTCTTTCCTGCCATGTCGTAGTTCACAAATTCGGGGATCTGGTCGATTGATTTGTAGTATGTTACAGGCAGGCGGCCGGCGGGATTGTAATCTCCGAAGATTACATCGGCAACTGCATTGCCTCCCTGCTGTCCTCCGTAACCTGCAAGCAGTATGGCAGCAGCTTTTTCCTGAGCCTTGTTTATTGCTATCGCACCTCCGCTTGTAAGCACAACAATTACAGGCTTGCCTGTTGCAACCATGGCTTCGAGCAGTTTCTCCTGGACAGCAGGAAGCTTGATGTCAGTCCTGTCACCGCCGCTGAATCCATCAATCTTGATTGGCATTTCTTCACCTTCAAGTCTTTGTGAAAGTCCAAGAACGAGAACTATTGCATCGGCTTTACTTGCAGTCGAAACGGCCTGTTCGAGCATATCTTTTCTTGGCTGGCTCCAGAGAAGTTTCATGTCGGCATCACCGGCATAATTCTTGTAAAGTACCTCGATCTTGTATTTCTGACCAGCCTGCAGTTCAACCTGGAACTCCTTGTGGAAAGCGTGGTGTTCATTCCTTTCTGCAAGAACCTGCTTTCCTTCAAATAATACCTCGTATCCGGATGATCCCCAGCTTCCTATAGCGTACGATCCGCTTTCCGGAGGAACCAGATAGGTCGTCCACTTAACCCCGAAATCATCATCCGGAAGAGCCGGCGACGGAGAGAAATGTTCCCAGTAGAAATTTATCTGGTCGTCCCTGCGGGAAAATACAGGCTCGCCCTTCATCTCCCTGTTGTTGTAGTATTCGCCAAGAGCTCCCTGTTTGCCGTCGGGAGCCTGCAGATATCTGGAAGGAATTACTGTCAGATTGTGGATGCCGTCGGCAAGATCACTACCCTCGGCATACAAAACTTCGGTTTCAGGCAACACCTTGTTCTTAATACCATTAAGTATTGTGACCGGATCTTTCGGTATCCCGTTATAATTGCCAACGAGCGCTTCAAAATTGTCTGCATTGGGACCTATAACTGCAATTGTTTTTACAGATTTTGCAAGAGGAAGTACATTGCCTGAGTTCTTGAGAAGCACAATAGATTCGCTGGCTGCCTTACGGGCAAGTGTATTGTTGTAATCCGAGCAGTTTGTAAAGAAGGGAATGCTTGCATAGGGAACCATTTCATCGGGATCGAACATCCCAAGCTTGAACCGGGCTGTGAAGATTCTCTTTGCTGCAAGCGTAATTTCATCTTCTGTAATAAGTCCTCTCTCAACGGCTGCAACAAGGTTATTGTAATCAATTCCGCACTCCAGATCAGTACCGGCCCTGACTGCCTGAGCAGCAGCTTCGGCGGGATCTTTTGCATACTTTGTGAACTTGTAAAAATCGGATATTGCCCAGCAGTCTGATACTATATATCCCTTAAAGCCCCATTCATTGCGCAGAATCCCGTAAAGCTCGGGATTGGCGCAACAAGGATGGTCACGGAACATGTTATAAGCTCCCATAACCGAATATGCGCCTCCGTCAACAACTAAAGTCCTGAAAGCCGGCAGGTATGTCTCCCTAAGATCCACCTCACTCACCTTTGCGTTGAACTCATGACGCAGTGATTCCGGACCTGAATGTACAGCATAATGCTTTGCAGTTGCAACAGTCTTCAGATACTTGGGATCGTCTCCCTGCAGCCCTCTGACAAACTGATAACCCATCCGGGCTGTAAGAAAAGGATCTTCACCGTATGTCTCATGACCTCTACCCCATCGCGGATCCCTGAAGATATTAATATTTGGCGACCAGAATGTTAGCCCCTGGTAAATACCGGTCTTGCCTCTTCTCTGGAACTCGTGGTATTTAGCCCTTCCTTCATCAGAAATTGCATTGGCCACATTGAACATAAGTCCTTCATCCCATGAGTTGGCAATTGTAATCGACTGCGGAAACACAGTAGCGAATCCGGCACGTGCAACACCGTGCAAGGCCTCATTCCACCAGTTGTACGCCGGGATGCCCAGCCGTGGAATAGCCGGTGCCGTATAAAGAAGCTGATCAGCCTTCTCTTTAAGTGTAAGCCTTGAAACAAGATCGCTGACCCTCTGTTCCTCGCTGAGCGAGGGATCCCTGAATGGCAAGGCATTCGTTCCCTGCTGAGCTTCAACAGGAGAAATAAACCCCATTAAAAGAATGGCAAGAAAACCCTTAACTAAATTTCTCATGACTTATTATTTATAATATTTATATTTGGATACACCTAAACAACAGGCAATTTCCAGGGATCCCTGTAAGACGGAACCAGATAGCTGTTCGCTTCAACATCGTTTGTGAACCTGGTACCATCCCATACAAGCTTTTTGCCTGTACGATAAGCTATGTTGCCAAGTGCGGAGAATTTTGCGATATGGGCCCCAATCTCAATGCTTGCATTAGTATTCGGATTCCGGCTGGCAATACACTCGAGATGATTCTTTACATGGTTTTTCAGTCCGGCTCCCGTGCCTCTTTGCAGAGCAACCGCTTCCATCCTGATCTTTCCGTTCACCTTTTCGGGAATAACTTCCCAACCGGCTCTGTCGACAACGAGTGTCCCGTTCTCTCCTACGAATCCAAGTCCGTGATTTCTTCCGTATGCTCCGTCATCTATTCCAATTGCATGGTCCCACAGGACATTGAAACCGTCAAACTCATATATTGTCTGAAGGCTGTCGGGAGTTTCACATGCATCATCAGGGTATCCGAATTTGCCACCCATGGCCATTATCGATTTAGGCGCCGTTACATTCATTGCAAAAAGTGCATAGTCGAGAAGATGCACGCCCCAGTCGGTCATTAGTCCGCCTGCATAATCCCAGAACCATCTGAAAGTGAAATGAAAGCGGTTCCTGTTGAAAGGTCGCGACGGAGCAGGACCGAGCCACATGTTGTAGTCAACACCTGCAGGTACAGGCTCATCAGCCAGAACGGGGATTGAGGGGCACCAGCCCTGGTATGAAAAGACTCTTACAAGCCTTATCTTGCCAAGCTTACCTGAATTAACGAAATTAACTGCTTCCTGCCAGTGAGGGTCGCTTCTCTGCCACTGCCCAACCTGAACAATACTCTTGTACTTCTGTGCAGCCTTAACCATAAGATTACATTCCTCAATAGTCCTGCCGATAGGCTTTTCTACAAAGACATCCTTGCCTGCCTCGCAGGCTGCAACCATCTGTATGCAATGCCAGTGATCGGGGGTCCCGACTATAACAAGATCAACGTCCTTGTTGTCAATAACCCTCCTCCAGTCCTTGTAAAGACCGGCAGGCTTAGCTCCCCGGATCTTTTGCACATCCCCGGCCCTCCTTTGGAGCACAGAATCATCAATATCGCACAATGCAACGCATTCAGTCTGGGGATTCCCCAGAAAGGTGCTCAGATTGCTCCAGCCCTGTCCGTTGCAACCTATCAGACCGATCTTTATCTTATCGCTCGGCGGAACTTTTTTACCGGAGCCTTGCAGGACAGGTGCAATTGTCAGGCCTGCAGCTGCAATGGCGCTATTCTTCAGAAAAGTACGTCGTGTTGTCATATCGTTCATGTTTAGTTAGTTGCATCATCTAAAGAACCGAAAACCTGTAAATTGTCCTTGTCTTATATGTCTCTCCCGGATTCAGAACAGTGGAAGGGAACTCAGGATGATTGGGGCTGTCAGGGTAGTGCCCTGATTCAAGGCAAAAGCCTGTCCTGAATTCATAAACAACTCCACCATGTCCTGTCTGAGTTCCATTGAGGAAATTGCCTCCATAGAACTGAAGACCGGGCTGGTCCGTAATCACCTCAAGCACCCTGCCTGAAAGAGACTCGTAGACCATTGCATCAACCTCCTCAGTGTTATCGAGAATATAATTATGGTCGTAGCCTTTGCCGAGAATGAGCTGATCATACGGCTCCTCAAGTCTCGATTCTATCATTTGCGGCTTTGTGAAATCAAAGGGAGTGCCGGCAACCTGCCGTATCTCTCCTGTCGGAATCATGAATGAATCGACCGGGGTGAAGGCCGATGCCCTGATTGTAAGTATATGATCGTTTATATCATCCACTCCTGCACCGTGAAGATTAAAGTATGCATGGTTTGTAAGGTTCACAACAGTCTTTTTATCGGTTGTGGCCAGATAATCCATTATGATCTCATTGTTGTCAGTCCAGGTGTAGGTTACTTCAGCATCCACATTGCCGGGAAATCCCATTTCAAGATCCGGACTCCTGTAAGTGAATTTCACTGCCGGGAACTCACTCCCCTTTACTATTTCGGTATTCCACACAACACTATGCCATCCCTTCGGGCCTCCGTGAAGAGTGTTCGGACCATTATTCTTCGGTAAAGTGTATTCAACCCCGTCGAGAGTGAATTTTCCGCCTGCTATCCTGTTTGCATATCTTCCCACAGTCGATCCGAAAGACATGTCACCTGCCAGTGTTGCTTCAAAGGTGTCGTAGCCGAATGTAATGTTTTCCTTCGCGCCCTTCCGGTCGGGAACTTCTATCCAGTTTATTTTTGCTCCGTAATTTGTCAGTTTTATTACGTTCCCGCTTTTATTTGTAAGAGTAAGCAGAAATACATCCTTCCCTTCATGCTTTCCGAATACTTCCTGCCGTACACTTTTTGACGAGCTGCTGCAATCAGTAAAAAGCACAAGAGAGGCAACTATAGCCACCGAGAGTAACAGATTCCTTTTCATCAGTAATAGAATTAGTTTCTTAGAGATTCTAAAAATAATAAATTTTAATTCAATTTCATTCACCTGAACGGAACTGATTTGCAGGAAGACCCGATTTCCCGAATAATGAGGCAGCAGCTCCGTTACGCCAGCAATACCTTACCGAAACCGGTTCCCTGATAAGTTGTGATGTCAGAAACACTTCATCGCCTGAGATTCTTGCATCAGCTTTTACGTACTTTCCGTCCCTTCCGGCAATTTCAAATTCTGACGGTTTCCCTTCTCCCAAGGTGAGACCGCCGCCGGTATTGCTGAACAATACTCTGACTGTTCTTCCTTCAATTTTCATTGAATTAAAAACAGGACCCTGACTTACTATATCTTTCCCATAATCATTCGCAAGTGCAAGATTTGCAAGCCTCTCCCCTACTTCCTTCTTGAACGGAGGATGAATATTCATCACTGTTGCTATGTCGAGAGTAACAACCATTCCCGTTCCCGGAAGCTTCAGTGCAGCCTCCTGTGATTCACGGAGCCAGGCCGATTCAGTTGAATCAACACCACCGTAAACATAAGGAGCTATCTGAACGAAGTAGAAGGGGAAATCCTTAATACCCCAGGCCTCTCTCCAGTTCTCTATCATTAGCGGGAATATCTTCGAATATTGTACATGCCTCCCAACATTCGACTCGCCCTGGTACCAGATCGCTCCTTTTACAGTATAATTCAAAAGAGGACTTATCATACCGTTGAATAATGAGGTGGGCGTTGATGAACCAATTGCCTTTGGCCTTTGTATTTTCTGATATTCATTACCGGAAAGATCGAAAATATAAAACTTGTTCCCCGACAATTCTGCCACTGGCTGGAACTTCCATTCACCGTCAAGACTGACAGACGGAACCGGGTTGCCGGCGGCTGTTATTTTCATTACCCCGGGTAAAGCCCACAGACCTCCGCCTCCCTGGTTATCTATAACTCTTACTGCAATTGTATTAATGCCTTCCCTTACAAGCTTCCCCGGAACATTATATTCCCTCGGAACCTGGTAAACGCCTGATATCTCGTGCGAGCCTACAAGTTCGCCATTGAAGTAAGTCCTGTCCATATCATCTATCGGCCCCAGCATCAGTAGCAAGTCACGTCCGGCCATCTCAACGGGCAGCTCAACTGTTTTCCTGAACCAGATGGCTCCGTCAAAATCGCCTGTAGCAGTCTCAAACAAAGCGGGCAGATTCATCGCCTGCCATTGCGAATCATCAAATTCAGGCATCGGGGCCTCTGAATCTTTGAAATCGAGATCCTTCCACTGGTTCTCGCCTGCTGCGTCAGCCACCACCTGCCTGTGAGATTCGAGCCATTTCTGATACTCCTGAAGGAGCGGGATCGATTCCCTGATGCCTTTTATCTCTTCGGCAAACTCACCGGCTTCATCAAGACTGCCGGCTGATATCCATGCTTCGGCAGGTGTCCCTCCCCATGAACTTGCAATAAGCCCTACCGGAACTTTCAGATCTTCATGAAGCTTCCTCCCGAAGAAATACCCGGCAGCGCTGAAAGGACCAACTGTCGCAGGGGAACAGACCTCCCATTTCCCTGTACATTCCTCAAGAGGTTCCCCTGATACTTTCCGTGCAACTGTGAAAAGTCTGATCTCAGGGTATGAGGCCGATGCAATTGCAGATGCAGAATGCATCACGGTGTCCCGCGGAGGCCATCCCGCAAGGGGCATTTCCATATTCGACTGTCCCGAGCAAACCCAAACCTCACCGATAAGAACGTTTGTGATTGTATCTGCATCTTTTTTCCCCGTAATGATTATATCGTATGGTCCTCCTGCTGCCGGGGTTTTAAGCTGAACCGTCCATTTCCCGTCGTCACCGGCCACTGTCCGGCCTTCAGCCTGCCAACCTGCCGAGACAACTACAGTTTCGCCCGGCCCGGCCTTACCCCATAATTTTATGTCGGCATTCTGCTGGAGAAGCATGTTGTCGCCGATTATTGAAGGAAGCTCCAACCCTGTGTTATTTCTGCTGCAGGCCGCTGACAGCACTATAAATATAAGCAATAAGATCCTGGTTCTCATTTTATTGTATGTTTTATCGTTTATTCAGCTTTAAGTACCCTGAAGCTATGGGGTTTTATAGTTATTTCAAATGATGCTCCCTCGGACCTGTCGCGACCCCAGACCATGCTGGTCGTCTTGCCTCCTGCTGCCACTACCTCTCCCGATACGATGTCAGTCAGTTTGGTTATACCTGAACCTGCAATCACCTTTACTTTTGTTTCTTCGGGCAGAAATGATTCCACAATCATCGTGTTATTGTCGTAAACAAATAAGCTTACCATCGATTGTCCTTCGATGCGGAACTTCAGATCAGGACTAAGCACATCCCTTATCCTATTCAAAACTGCCTGAGGGAGCGCATACAGATCACCGAAAGACTCGGGTATCGTCAGGACAAAAAGTGAAGCTTTTCCATATCTGCCCTGATGAAGCATAGGCCATCCGACCGGCCCCCCAAGAGCTTCAACATCGGTCCATGAATCATTTGTAAGATACATTATCTGCGGGATAAGTATCTCTTTGGACGCCTTGTTGGCCGATCCGAACATGCCGGCCGAGAAATCCGTAACAAGTGCTTTCCTGTCTGTATATTCAAGTTCAATTATATCCTCGATGCCTTTCCCGCTGAGCGCCCTGAGAAGCCCCGAAGTGATTGTAACATCCTTGCCTGCCATAAGCCTTGCCTTTATCTTCTTTACTATATCCGGATCGAATTTTGCCGATTCGGTAAGTAAAATCATTCTCGCATCATCCGGGAACTCAGGCTTCAGATCCATAGGAAGTCCGATCATTCCCAGATAGTTATGAAGGAAATCCTCGCCGGTTGAATGGAAGGGCCTGTAACTCTGTATGCCCAATGGTTTTCCAAGCTTTCCAATGAATCCATCGACCTTTTCAAAAGTATAACCAGCAGCCCTTGCAACAGTTGTCGGGGTAAACTGTTTCCCCTTCAGGGTGTAGGGCTTTATCATCTCGTCGTATTCAAAAAACGGCTTCCGATCCTGCCATTCTGCCCGGTCCGCCGGTCTTAAGGTCCTTTGCATCTGCCTGAAGTCGAACAGGGTAATCTCGGGAGCCTTTGCAAACAGTGTAAGCCATAACTGTTCAGCATACCTGTCCATGGAGGTCATGCCTCCTGTATCCACCCATCCTCCACCGTTTCCGCCGGGTTTGATGTTCTCAAAATATCTGAATATCTGGTATCCAAGGTACTCCTGAAGATGCTGACCAGGAGCATTTGCATTCCTTGTCTCAGTGCCTGTATATATCCCGTCAAAAAGAGGCGGCTCAGTCTCGAGATTGAAGCCAAGGCCCTGAAAATGCTCATACCAGTTTGGATATTTTACAACCATTTTAACCTTTGGATTGACTGCCTTAGCCGGTCCGATTATGAGGCTCGTTGAAGCTTCAGTCATCTGCTTCAGCCTGAAATCGGTCCAGCTCATTTCCCCCTTGTCCCTTATGCACAATTCGCACTTGCAGTCGGTAAAGAAGAAATCATCGAGGATAATCTCGTCAAAATGCCTTGCAGTGAGTTCAATTATCTCCTTCACCTTCCGTCGGTGCTCCGGATTGGAATAGCAGTAGGTCTCAAACCTGTTCATCTCACTTACGGTGAGCGTAATGCCACCAGCTGTTTTTACTCCCCGGCTGTTGAAGAACTTCTTAACCTTCTCAAGCGTCTTTTCATCAACAATTACCATATCACGATGCGTCTCCAGGTAGATCTTGTCGACATGAACCTGGCTTGAAATCATGTCCCAGATGGGTTCGAGCCACTTCAGATCATCCATCTGCCGCACCTCATAGGCACGTGCATAAACAGCCACCTCGAAATTGTCATATCCTTTTTCAATCTGTGAAAATGATGTTTTGAACCCCATTAAAAAAATGAGCAGCGATACAAATAAAACCTTCTTCATCCTTATTTATTATAAAATTTAAAACTCTGATTACCAATATTTCTGAGGCCTTGTATTAATCCATAAGGTTAAGTCTGTACGAAAATGTGACGGGAGCCAGGTAAACCATGTACTGAGGCTGCGGCCGCGGACCGCACGAGGCTGAACCGACGCCAAGTGTCAGATGGCTTATGCAGAACACAGTTGAATTGCTCTCAGGCAGGTCGACCCTGTATTCAACCGGATCCATCTGTTCATCGCTGTAGGGAAGAGCAGTAAACTGAAGCAGCGTTGAAGCGCATTCTGCCTTTATTCCTTTACCGGCAGCATTCATCACTTTCACCCATCGCACATCTTCATGATTGCCTGCATCCATTGGCTTTTCATAGGGAGTCATAAGCTCCTTTACACTGGCTTTATAAACCCCGACGTCAAATCCGCGCTTCCTGTCGGAATAGTTTTCCATGGGACCGCGTCCGAAATACTCAACCTGATCATACTGTTTTTCAATGAACATCCGCACCCCAATTCTTCCGGCAACAAGTGTTGGATTATTTGAGCTGACATTGTTTTCGGCTGTTATAACTCCATTCCCTGAGATCGTGTAGACCACATCATGGTTGACTGTGAAGCCGTTCTTACCTTCTCCTGCAAGCTTAACTGAAATAGTTGCTTCAGAAGGGGAAGACTGGGATGTAGCGATTTCCCTGACTGTCCAGGTGAGTTCCTTGATCCCTGTGTTTGTCCATGCCCTGTCGGCATACATATCATCGTTGCGGTGTGCAGCTCTCCAGAGATGAAGCCTGGGGCCTCCGCCGGAAAGGAGGATGTTTGCCCCGTTCCTTTCCATCCTGGAGAAAGTGCCCGATTCCTTGTCAAAAACCAGGGAAAAGCCATCTCCCCTCAGAGTGATCTCCTTTGCTTCCTCCGTAACCGAAACCTGACCAGCCGGCCGGACTGCTACGGCAACAGGCGCGTTTACAGGAAGTAAAAACTGGTGGGATGCAACCTCATAACCCTTGTTAGCCCATATTTCATCCTTGGCAAGTTTAAATGAAAGGCGAAGAAAATACTCTGCCCCGGGTTTCGGAGATGATATCTCAAATGGTATCCTGACGGTCGTCTCCTTTCCCGGCTTAAGGTCAGGGGAAGTGAACTCACCTGAACCGATAATCGTACCGTTTTCGGACAGTGTCCACGATGCATTAAAATCCTTAAGACTGATAAACTGGTATTTGTTTTTGATATTGACAGTCCCCCTTGTCAGGTCAGCCTCGGATATCCCAATCCACTGATAGGCTTTCTTCATTTCGGGATAGTGAGGCTTAAGAGAACGGTCTGAGGCAACAACTCCCTTGTGAATAAAGTATTTGTCGTTCGGAAATTCCCCGAATCCTCCACCGTAGGCCAGGATAACTCTGTTGGGATCACGCCTGTTCCATATACCCTGATCCTGCCACTCCCAGATTGCGCCGCCAAGCAGCGATTCGTATTTGTCGAAAACATCATTGTATTCGCCTATCGCTCCCATCGAATTGAACATCGCATGGGCGTATTCGCACATGTAAAACGGTTTTGTGTAAGCTGTGTCGGACAAAGCAATGGATTCAACCTGCGGGACATTTGTATACATGCGGCTGTCGAGGTCGGCAGGATTGACCCTGCCAATTCCGAATCCTTCATAGTGAACCGGCCTTGTATTGTCAATTTCCTTCACGGCGGACATCGCGGCCCTGAAGTTCGACCCTCCCCTTCCGTTCTCGTTCCCGAGCGACCAGATTATTACCGAAGGATGGTTTTTGAAATTTTCCGCGTTGGCCACATTCCTGTCGATAATAGCAGCCTTCATTCTGGGCTCCTCATCAAATCTTCCGCTGTTTCCGTGACACTCGACATTGGCCTCGGCAACAAGCCAAACACCATACTCATCGCACAGCTCGTACCAGAGCGGGTCGTCTGAATAATGGCTGGTTCTTATATGGTTGCAGTTGCCCTGCTTAATCAGCTCAAGGTCGCGGATCATCTGATCCCTCGTCACGGCATGACCTACATCGGGCCAGTTCTCGTGCCGGTTGACTCCCTTAAGCTTGATAGGCACACCGTTAGCAAGGAAAGTCCTCCCTTTTATCTCAAGCTCCCTGAACCCGGTTCTGGCAGAAAGTGTTTCAATAACTTTCTTGCCCCGCTTAAGGGTAAGGACCGTTGTATAGAGCTTTGGAGTCTCAGCCGTCCATTTGACAGGATTAGTTACAGGGAATGAAAGTCTTATGGGAACCTCTTCTCCGGGTTTCAGGGCAGGCACTCCGTCAATTGCTGAATACGTCGCCACAACAGTCTCTCCATCATAGACTGTGACAAAAAGCTTTGAGGCTTTTGCAGGCTTGCTGCTGTAATTTTTGACTTTTGCAACAACATCAAGTGTTGCATTTATGTAATTGTCATCCAGATCGGTTTTAATGAAAAAATCGCGGATATGAGTTACCGGGGCGCTCCAGATTGTCACGTTCCTGAAAATCCCGCTGAGTCTCCACATATCCTGGTCCTCAACATAGCTTCCTGTAGTATACCTGTAAACCTCAACGGCAACAATATTCCGGCCGGGGTTTATGTATTTTGTTATGTCAAATTCAGCAGCATTACGGCTGTTCTCGCTGTAACCCACTTTCTGGCCGTTCACCCACAGGAAAAAGCCGGCATCAACACCGTCAAATGCGATGAAAACCTGCCTTCCATTCCAGTCGGCCGGAACATCAAAATCCCTTCTATAGCTGCCAACCGGATTCCTTTCCTCATAAGCTGTGAAGTTCTTCGGCGGGGTACTCATCACCTTCGGAAAATCCCTTTTGAATGTGTAACCGAGGTTCCTGTAATACGGAGTGCCGTAACCAAGCAATTGCCAGTTCGAAGGAACCGGGATCTCCTTCCATGCCGACACATCAAATCCGGGTTTGTAGAAATCAACCGGACGTGCCTGGGGCCACGAAACCCAGTTGAATTTCCACATGCCGTTCAGGCTCCTGCAGAAAGTCGACTTAT
>CAZKTX010000020.1:13260-20885 GCA_964555805.1 uncultured Rikenellaceae bacterium | reverse complement strand
CCGTCATAAGCCACAGTGGCATGAGGCTTAATATCCGGATCAAATTCAATATTGTTCGTTCTTGTCACCCAGACAACATTGAAGGTTCTTTTCAATGTCATGCCGGGGTACTGACCATTGCGCTCTCCGATCGTCAGCTCACCCGAGGTCTCATCGTAGTTCATCGGAATCGAACTGCATTCACCCCTCTCATAGCCGTAATTAACTCCCTCATCCTCATATAGTGTAAAGGAAGCATTCCTGCCCGTATAAACAAAGAGGGTGACAGGATCGGCCGGTTTCTGGGATGTATATTCAATCTCCGGACCAAAGGGCACTATCGATCCCTCCCTGATGAAGAGCGGCAGCCTCTCATAGGGAGCGTTCACATCGAGATATCTGCCTCCGGGAATGAACTGGCCGGAATAGAAATCATACCATCCGCAAACAGAAGGGAAGTATACTTTCCTGGTTCTGGCCTTGTATTCATAAACCGGAGCTACAAGGATCGAAGGTCCGAACATGTACTGGTCGCCGATGCTCCTTACAGCTGCTTCGCTTCCGAAATCCATCACCATTGCCCTCATAATCGTGTAATCGTTGAACCAGGTCATGCCGGCAAGGGAATATATATACGGCATAAGCCTGTACCTCAGCCTGTCGTAGTAAACCATGCTCCGGTATGCCGGTGTTCCTGCCGGAGAAATGTTGAATATCTCCCTGTAGGGATACTGGCCGTGACTCCTGAAAAGAGGACAGAATGCACCGAACTGGAACCAGCGTGTGTTAAGTTCCCTCCATTCGTTAAGGTCCTCCGAACCTTCCACTGCCCTTGTATAACGGTTCTCAACACAGAATCCTCCGATGTCAAAGGTCCAGTAAGGGATCCCCGACAGGGCAAAGTTAAGTCCTGCAGGTATCTGTGCCTTCATATCCTCCCATCTTGTACCGATATCACCGCTCCAGGTGGCAGTGGAATACCTCTGCAATCCGGCAAATCCGCTGCGTGTAAGGAGAAAGACCCGTCTGTCGGGGTCGGCTTCCCTCTGACCCTCATAAATAGCCTGCGCATTCATAAGGGCATAGGTGTTGAAATATTTTGCCGATGGCCCCAGCGCCGTCGGAGTTGAAAGCTTCTTCCTGTATTCTACGCTTGCATTTGAAAGAATGTCAGGTTCCGATGCATCCATCCACCATGCATCAAATCCATGGATATACAGATGATCCTTCATTTGTTCCCAGAACAACTTTCGGGCTCCCTCGCTGTAGGGATCATAGAACGACCCGATGTATCCTTTCCCTATCCAGTCCCTGACACTATCTGCCACAGCCTGCCTGTACATCCAGCCCCTGCTGTCGAATTCCTTGTAATGCTGGGTAGTGTGATAGAACTTCGGCCACACCGAGATCATTATCCTTGCATTCATAAGATGGACCGAATCAACCATCCCCTTCGGATCGGGGAAGAACTTCGGGTCAAACTCATGCGATCCCCATGAATCAACGGGCCAGTACGACCAGTCGAGCACAATATTGTCGATCGGGATACGCCTTTTCCTGTATTCCTTTAATACGTTCAGCAATTCACTTCCCGACCTGTACCTCTCGCGGCTCTGCCAGTAGCCCATCGACCACTTCGGCATTATCTGAGCCTTACCGGTCAGTTTCCTGTAACCGCTTATTACTTCATCGAGGTTGCCGCCCCTGATGAAATAGTAATCAATCTGGTCGCCCATCTCCGAGGTAAGGGAGAGGTCTCCCTGTTCTTCGGCCGGGCGCGGACTCAAAGCCTTAAGTCCTATGTATGAAATGCCGCCGTCGGGTTTCCATTCAAGCCTTACAGGATACTTGCGCCCCTGCTCCAGTTTTCTTGAGAATTTGTAAGTATTCGGGTTCCAGGCGGTCCTCCATCTTTCCGGCACAACAAGCTCATCTCCGAAATAAAGCTTCGTGTACCCTGCATAATAAAGCTTAAAGTGAAAGGTCCCTGTCTCTTTCGGTTCAATCTCTCCCGTCCATGTAATTTTGGAATTGTTAAAAGGGAATCCCTCCGGAAAGTTTTTGACGGTTTCGAGGTTTTCATAGTCGACCGACGATTCGGGCCTGCGGGTAAACACTTTGGATGTGTCACCGTCAGTATAATAAGAAGCAGTCAGTCCTCCCGCCTTTCCGTCATCATCATACAGTGTGAACAGGTCAAGCTGTGAATAGTCACGCGGATCACCGAACCTGGTCAGGGAATAATTGTCCCAGAGCAGCCCGTAATTCCTGTTTGAAACTACAAAAGGAACCGAAACCTTTGTGTTGTACTGGTAAAGTACCTCGTTAATCCCTTTGTAATTGAACTCATCAGACTGGTGCTGTCCAAGCCCGTAAAAGGCCTCATCGGGGGGCGAACTGAACACCTGGCCCATTGTGTAGCCATGTGTACCCTCAACTGTAATCCGTTTGAATGATTTGCCTCCCCCCTGTTTTTCTTTCAGCAGAATTTTCCCGTTTTCGTCGAAGAATGTAACCTGCCCGTTGGTGAGAGCCACTTTTGCCGTCACCTTCGGAGCAATTATCACAAGAGTGTCGGGGTCTTCCCTGACTGTAAAAGACGGTGCCGCGAGTTTAGGGCCTACAACGCAAAGGCTTGAATCGTCAGAAAATTCTTCCCGCGGAGTAGCCGTTACACGGATTATGCCATCGTCAGGAACCTCGATCCTTACCAGTTCAGGAATATCAGGAACTTCCGATTTAAGCCTGATTATAACCCCTTTATCAGTTTGTTCCCACGTGGTCTCGGAGCACGACGGGAAAAGAATAACTGCCGCTGAAATTATCAGTAATAGCCTTTGCATGGGTATATGGATAATATTTGACAATCGTGCCGATATAAAATACAGATCCTGCCTGGCTGGCCAGGAAAAATCAGTAATAAAAATAGTTGAATATCGGAGAACTAAGAAGAATAACCGGAAGGAATTCCGGAAAATTTAAAGCAACATCTCTGCTTCAATTTCTGTCAGCAGATCATCCCTGCAAATATCGGCTTCAATGAACACAATCGGCGACCCTTTGAACTGTTCGTTGCAGATCTCCCTTACAACGCTGAAATCCTCCTTCCTCTTGATATAGACACGCAGGAGGGAGAACCTGCCGGGTTCATCATTTCCTGTGAGGGAACTGATACGGACCCTGTCGGCAACCTTACTGATGTTTTCAATTGTTACAATTGTCTGTTCGGCAACATCGCCCCTGCCTATAGTATCCTGACCTATTATTGATGCCGTTCCCGAGACGAAAAGGGTGCTGACGGCTTTATTTACTACAAGGAGTCCCCTCTCAAACTGAGGGGGATTCTTTGCAGAGCCCATGCCAAGGGGCTGTCCCTTAAGAACCTCCTGACCGTACTCATATGCGTTAACCTGGCTTGGATTACTGACAGGCGCTATCCTGACGGTTTCATCAGATTTAATTGCACAGAAATCGAGAAAAACACCTCCATATTTCATACCGACACCGGTTGCTGCCGGGAATCCGTGTATTGTTCTGTATTTATTGTAGTATTCAGTCCTTACCTCATTGAATATCTGGTAATTCTGAAATCCATTGTGCATCCCGAGAATATCCCCTATAAAATTCCACTGCCGTACCAGATTGTTGAAAGTAAGATTTTCCCTTTCAAGTATCTCTCCCATTATGTCGAAAGCCGCCTCAGCACATTTCCTTGTATCATCATAATAATTGTCCCGTCCGAGTCCGGCTGACCAGACTTCCTTGCAATTATCCGATTCGATCACGACATAGGGGAACTCACCAAGAAATCGTGTGGTTATTCCCGACCTGCCTCCGGTTGAGAAAAGCGCTTCGACAGCCACACGAAAGGGTTCTTCAGGGGGATGGATTGAAACATTGAATGCAGGACATTGATCGCTGAACCCTGTAATTACGGATCGTGCGATTAATTGCTTTTTCTCAGTGTAAACAGAAAAATCGGGCACGCTGATGAAAATATTCAGCTTTACCGGTCTTAGGCCCTTTGATACATCTTGTGAAATCTGCTTCCTGCACTGTTCCCATTCATTCTCAACACTTCCTTTCACCGCAGGAGTGTATATCCTGTATTCCTTCACCATAAAATTCAATCTTGAAGCGCAAAATTAACATCTTTTGCCGGAGAACCAATTATTTTCAGCATAGCCCGACCATCTGTGTTTACCTTGCCGGTTACAAATTCAGGAATGTTGAACGATCTGAGGCATGCATCGTAGAAACCGGGATCCTTCTGAGGCACCATGAAAGGCTTGCTGAAAGCTCCGTCTTCATCCATGTGGGCAATGAAGGGGCGGGTATACAAACCGTCAACCCTTCGGCTGCTGAAGATAATCCATCGCGAGTTGGATGACCATGAGTGGTAACTCTCCGTTTCAGGACTGTTAACCACATCTATTGGATTATAGAACCCGGTCTTCATATCGAGTCGGAAAAGGTCGGCCTCCCTGTGCCATATCGAAAAATTACCGTAGTCGGAAAGGGTGAATACAAGTGTGGATCCGTCAGGGGATATCCTCGGAAATGAAACGCTTCTGCCTGTCTGGTCCGCACTCACCAGTGTATCTATCGAGTCGCCGAAGCGGCCTGTTGCCGGATCAAAATCAATGCTGCACAGACTGTATTTTATCCTGTCATACTCTTCGGGCTGCTTTCCCTTCCTGGCGGTGCAGAAGAATAGTCTGCGGCCATCGGGTGAGAAGCACGGGAAAGTCTCGAAGCTCTCTTCAGTCATCAGTTTACCGGTGGATATCAGCCTGTTGTTTTTTATGTCATATACTACTATATCCGATTTTGAGTCGAACACCTCTATCCTTTTGTCGCTGACCGAATGAAAAACCTGCTGGATATTGTTCACCGAATATGCAATGTAATCCTCCGACGGATGCCAGTACGGATAGACACAGTTTGATATTGTTTCACCTGTTTTTGTGTTAAGCTTCACCGCCTCGCCGTCATTCACAAGCATTGTGCCGCCCACGTTTCCCCTGAGGTGGAACATCATGTTACCGGGATTGTTGGCCTGAAAAGAATGACAGTTCATGCAGGCCCCGGGAAGAAGGCGATTATCGATTATTGTTCCCTTTTCAAATGAAGAAAGCTCCCGCTGATAGATCCCCATTTCGCTCCATGTCTCATAACCCGGGGCAATGAGCCTGTAAACTATCCAGGGATCAATTGGGTCGCTGCTGATATCAATGTTGAATGGCTCATACTTTTTCCAGCCGTCTTTATACCCTGCATACAAGGTTATTTTCAGACTGCCTCCCCTGTTGCCACTGAGAAGTTTTTTCCATTTCGACGCGGGGATTATAATTTCCTGCTTCCCCTTGATAGTGAAAGTTTCTGATGAGCCCTCTATAAGGGCCACAGACGACCGGGGAGAACCTTCAACCCTGAAGTTGAGCGGAGCTATTCCCGAAGGTATCACAACATCGCAATAGTCGGGAAAGATAACCGGCTTCGAACCGGTATCCTTCGCATCCTTCAACCCTGTTCCGCATGATGCGGCCAGCAGAAGCACCGAATACAAAAGAACATATCGTAATGAATTTGTCATGTCGAACCTGTGTTATCCTTAGTCTCCTCCGCCTGGCTCAGCTCAGCATCACCAAAGTGCAGGTAATACCAATAGGTGCCTGAATATTTCCCTGCAAGCCGCGCCTCAGCATCGGGCCTTGATGTATAGATATCGGCGTAAGCCTTCATGCGTGCTTTCGTTTCGGGGCTGATATACGAAGGTGCATCGTTCACCGGATCCTCGCTGTTAAGTCCGACGATATACATTATCGCCTCCTGGTACGAGACCGGCACAGTTTTGTATTGCATTTTCTCCATCACCGGGATCAGGTTGACGAAATTCCTCAGATCCTTGTTTATCATGTAAAATGCCATAAGGTACTCGAAAGCCACCCTGTTGCCAGGATTCTCCTTTACCATCCTGTTTAAAACCGCTTCAATGTTCTTTATATGAAAGAAATAGTCGCCCCTTACACTGAATTTCCGCTTTTCGCCCCAGTCGGGATGACTGTTTATCATTTCCTCATTACAGAGATAAGTCATCGCTGTCTTCGCCCATTTCCTGTAGAACAGCGTATTCTCAAGAAGTCCGAGGTATTTCTCCGACACCTTGTACTGCCCGTTTATAAGGTTGGTTTCGGCCAGACGCTTTATCACCCTCACCGACTGCCCCATATTGGGGATTGTCTGCATGCTTTCGAAGGCATACTCCTGGCAGGCGTTTGTAAGGCTAAGATGATAAAGGATCTCACTTCCCATCAGGGCAGTCACATATTCCCTGTTGAATGCAAGGAAAAGTCCGTTAACGCCATGCTGGTTATATTTAAACATGCTGTTCCCCAGCTCTCCGGTTTTTGCAAGAGACAGGTTGAGCATTGAAAGAGACAGGTAGTTTTTGGGAGGCTTTCTTTCGGCATATTTTACAACATCCTTCCACCTTTCATTTCGTACAAGGTAATCATAAGTCATTATCTGCTCCGCTTCAAAATTCGCAAAGCTCCTGAAGCCAAAGAAGGCCAGCAATGCGAACACACCAGCCTGAACGGCAAGGGCCGGCTTCATATGCTTTTCCCTGATCACTGCCAGATTAACTGCAATCATCAGTACCGGAGGAAGGATGAAAAGAAGGAATACAGCGCTTGGCAGAGTGGTGCGAAGATTATAATAGTACTCCGAAATATATGTCAGCATTATGGGCTGCTGGATAAGAAACTGCCGTACAAGGAAAGGGATGCCGGCCGAAAGGATTATCAGGGCGGGAAAATACAACCACCGGCTGAAAGTCATGTTTCCGGATTTGCTTACTTTTTCGCCCTTGCCAGACTTTCTCCACAACAATAATTCATGTACAAAAATTACAAGAAGAAGACTCAGGTACGACCCTCCCGTAAGCCAGTAGACAAGCGGTACCAGGACAAGACCAGCAATAAACCTCCTGGTCTGACCTGTGATCCTCATGTATATTAACCCCGCAACCATCGCAATCAGAAAACCTGTAATCGAAGAAAGCGGATAGAATTCATTGCACAGGATCATTCCGGCGAGTAGTGAAGGGAGAAAACTTACAGGGAAAAGTATGGGATCGGGATTAATTACAGCCAGCATCCTTCTTGTTACAAGCTGCAGTATAAGAAGCAATCCTGCAATTATAAGCGGTCCGGCAAATGAAAGGTAGTAAAACTGTGTAAGAAAATCTCCGATCCAACCGTTGAAACCTCCGGGGAATGCAAGTTTTGAGACAAAAGATTCACCTGTCAGCAGGAACAGCTGAAACTGCTCAGCAAAATGAAGGTGGCTGTTGTAGAAGAACATAAAGAATATAAAGATCCCGGCGAAGAAGATCCCGGAAAAAACAAGCTCTGAATAGCGAATAAACTTTTCGTTCTTCATAATATCCTGCTGTTGGCAGCTGTAACAAAACTAAGGATTTTTATGATAAATGCCATCAATTTAGTTTCGGACGGGTATGGGGGATGTTCCATGCCAGATCCAGGCCGCAGGTCTTGAATAATTTATGGATGGGGGAAGCCCGTCATTGTGGCCAGCCTCAGGCCGTAGGCCTGGAATATTATAGGGATGGGCGTAGCCCG
>CAZKTX010000020.1:11859-13160 GCA_964555805.1 uncultured Rikenellaceae bacterium | reverse complement strand
TCAGGCCGTAGGCCTGGAATATTATAGGGATGGGCGTAGCCCGTCCTTGTGGCCGCCAATTGATGTAAAGCCCCGTATGGGGCGAAATAGGCAAACCAATTGTAATGCTCTTCAGTGTCTGACAGACAGTGGTTTATCCGGCATAAAACATTTCGCCCCTAACAGGGCTTTACAACCGGGGGGTACCATAAACGGGGCGTTGCCCCGCCCTAAATCATTGCGCCCCTGACGGGACTTCCATGTTGGTTGTATCCTGATAAACGGGGCGTTGCCCCGCCCTATAACATTTCGCCCCTGACGGAGCTGAAAGACACGAATTTTTATCGATTAACGATAATTTTCAATATGAGAAACAACAAGTTTTTTACCCAAAACGATATGATTTTCAGGAATATTGATCTAAGCTGATCTAATCTCTGTTTTCCTTTCTTGCCTTTTCGCCCTTACGCCTTTACGCCTTTCTCCTTATCTCATTATTTCCTGACGAAACAGACTTTTTCTGCCTCCAGCCTCCTGAAAGCCCTTTCCACATCACGGGCATTGAACGGTACGGGTCCTTTCGACAGCTCGGGTATATTATAAGACTTAAGGAAAAAATCATAGAATTCGGGATCTTTCTGCGGAAGGACAAAGGCCTTTGATGCCTTTCCGTCGCTTCCGATGTAGGCTAAATACGGCCTCCCGTACAAATTGTCGGTTCGCTTGCTGGCGAAAACGAACCAGCGGCCCTCAGACGACCAGCTGTGATACGAATCGGATCGCCGCGAATTGACCGATGGAAGCGTGTCTGTTGCCCCGGAAGCAAGATCAAGCAGATGAAGATCGGCTTCTTCGTGCCAGACAGGGAAATTGCCGTAATCGAACGAGGTGAACATAAGCCTCCTGCCATCGGGAGAGGGCTTCGGGTGACTGACAGTTCTGCGGGTCCTATCAGCGGAGATCAGTGTGTCGACAACACTGCCGAAAGTGCCCGCGTCCGGATCAAATCCGACTGAACAAAGGCTGTACCTGGCTTCCTTGTAGTCTTCCGGCATTTTAACAGCACGGGCCGAACAGAAGTAAAGCTTCCTTCCGTCGGTTGAAAAGACAGGAAAGGTTTCAAATGAGCTCTTTTCAGCTATTACCCGGGATGTGATGATTTCATTTCTCTCCAGGTCGAGGACAATCAGGTCGGATATTGTATCATAAACCTCAAGCCTCTTATTCCTGATCGAGTGAAATTCAGGGATTATCACATTAGTTGAAAAGGCCAGGTATCGTCCCGAAGGATGCCAGCTGCCGTAAACTCCTGCCGAAATTGT
>CAZKTX010000020.1:0-11759 GCA_964555805.1 uncultured Rikenellaceae bacterium | reverse complement strand
TTCGTTGCACCTCCTCCCATAACGTATTCCTGCTGCTGCCACAGGTAGGGCCAGTCGAGCAGTTCAGGAAAATCGGGACGAATAAGCGCTGTTCCCGATGAAACGCCTCCGGGGATATATGACCAGTCGGCCCTGTTGACGCCGTAGGCGACAATTGTTGACCTTGCTCCGACCCCTGATGCAAATGATGAAGTGTTGGTGCCCGGATGCACTCCAAGAATGAAATTCAAGGCATCGAAAACCGGTGCCGAAGGGAACACATCAGGAAATGCCTTGTGCAGGTAATACTGCCTGACGCCGAAAGACTGGATATCCCAGCCTGCTCCCCAGATACTGGGCCGGTAAGGTACTCCGAAAGGTGTTTCCGCAGCCTGCTTCATAATGCCTTCCGATACTCCTTTTAGGGCATCCTTCACAGCGGCTGTAAAACCGGGGTCATTGATAGCCGGAAGGGCTCGTGCGATCAGCCATCCGACCTCGCGGACTCCTTTTATGACGGCTTCCTTATTATTTATCAGGAAATCCCTGTACTGCCTGTCCCCTGTCGTAAGGAAAAGCTCCGATGCCAGATGCAGCTTCGAATTTATTGTCCTTCCGGTCAGATTGTAATCGCTTGAAAAGATGGCTTTTGCAAGCTCGAGGCATTGAATGCTCAGTGTATCGTTAAATCCCTTCAGAACCCTTGCTGCTGCTGCCATATGTGCGGCCGTTGTAAGCTCGCGCGAGGGATTGTTCTCGGTGAACACCAGGCGGTCGTCGGCCGGCGATGAATGTGTTCCGGTTTTCTCACCGGACTTCAGCTTGCTGTCGTGGATTAAACCGTCGGTCATTGCCGAGCCGTCGCCAAGCATTACATACTGCCTCTTTTCAGGACAAATAATCCCCCTGTAAAGCCGGCCCAGATTCCTGTAGCCGCCTGCAACCGACAAAGAACCGTGCTCAATCTGCTGGAGCAGGTCGGGCTTGCCGTCGGGCTGATGTATTTCCACAATCCTGCTATGCTGGTCGACTGATGTTTCGTCGTAATCAACATCAAAAGCCTCATAAGCTCCTATAAGAATATAAACCTCACTGCTCTGCGACTCCACCCTAAGGTCGTAGTCACCGGCATCATGCCATCCTCCTATGTTAAGTCCGGGTACATGATCCCCGGAGCTGAACTTGGTGAGTGTCGAACTGCCCTGTATATAACCGTCAAAATGATTGAAGTCTGTCGGAGCCATCCTTGCATCGTCCATGTGACACAGTCCGTGCCATACCCTGTATTTTTCATTAACCCTCATGTGGCACATCTGGACGGGAAGGAAATACTCCAGCGTCGGCTGCCATATATTTCTTTCAAAAACGTCAGCCGCTATCCTGAATGGCTGGGACTGCTCATTTCCGTATTTTATATAATAGAGGCCTTCCTGGTTGATTTTGGTGAAATCGAATTTCAGGTATTTGTATCTCAGGAAATTACCCCACATATCCGTTTTGGAAGGACTCAGGGGAGTTGCTGAGCCGTTTTCCCCGAGTTTAACCAGAACAGCTTCTTCTGTCCTGTTTTCATTCTTGTCGAGCTCGATTATTGCAACCTTTTCCTGACCGGGATGATAGCCGACCTGGGAAACATGAATTACAGGCGAGCTCTTCCATCCCTCAACAATATTGGGAGTGATCACCCACTCGATTGCATTTTTTGATGCTCCTTTCTTCACGACAGTCCTTACAACAAACCAGCCGTTATTGTGGACATACCTTCCGTCGAGAAGCTGAATGTCGCCTGTCTTCGATTCTATAGTCATCCTCAGGAGATCGGTTTCGGGAGCCACAACCAGCTTCCGGCCTGTTGCCATGGGCTGAGCCGCAACAATTTCTCCTTTGGCATCGGCCATTGCCGGACCGTTTGCCTGTCGTGGAAAGATCCCGGTCCGGTTGTCAAGTATCCAGGTCTTCCCGAAAAGTGTACCGGGGTACAGTTCCATGTTGAATCCCACCTTGCCGATAAACTCATCCGGAACAGGAGTGTCAAGATCAACTGTGACCACGACTGATTCTCCCCTGGCGGTAACCTTTACCGAATAATTCAGGTTAAGGTCGGGATATTCTATCGGATTGAATCCCTTACGGTTTATTGCCGGATCGGGATAAGCAAGCTTTGCCGTAATCGAGTGACCTGTTGAATCGACCGTCCTTCCCAGCTGCTTTGGGATAGGCTGCCACTGTCCGGGTGTCTCGTCGAGCCTGATATCGCCGTTTGTAGCCAGCCGCTGACCATGCATTATCACTGCCACCCCTCCCTGATGACCTTCGGGATAAATGTCCTGGAAAGCCATAACGTTTACTCCTCCGCGTTCAAAATATTCGAGCCTGTTAAGGATAAATCCCTGCGGGAAAGCGGACTGCATTGCAAGCAAGCATACTGCCGCCATTAAAAATCTTTTCATTTCAGTCAGTATTGGGTTGTCTTAATTCAGCAAAATTATAATAGAACCAATATGTTGATGAGAAACCTGGTTCGAGCTTTGTTCCGTCACCCCCGGTCTCTTCATAAAGCTTCATATATTCAGCTATCCGTCTTACATTCTCCGGATCAAAAATATAGTTTTTATAGTCATCGCGTCTCTCCCTGCCCGATGCAAATCCTATAAGCAGCGCTTCCTGGTACACCCTGGCGAGTGATCCTGACTTTTCCGGCGGCAGATATCTTTTCAGGTTTGCCCTGAAAGAATCAAGATCCTTTATAAGCAGATCGTAGCACAGCAGGTAATCGAGAGCCATCCTGTTTTCAGGATTTGCGACCAGGAGCATCTCAAGGGTAAGCCTGTATTCATTTCCAGCCTTTAAAAGATCCTCCCGGGGTATTACCGATCTTTTTGAAGAAATCCATTGTGAACGGGAACATTCTTCCTCATTGAAAAGAAATACCCTCCGTGCTTCCGCCCATCTCCGATAGAACAGCGTCTTCTCCAGGATTGTAAGATATTTCTCAGCCACCTCATATTCGCCATTTACAATATTGATTTCAGCCAGACGCTTCATCAGTCTTGAATTACGGGTCCTCGGAGAAAAGATCATCCCAAGAAGGGCGGAATGCTGGGAAGCGTTTACATCGCCAAGCTGCCAGTATACCTCGTTGCTGATTGTGATTGTAAGATAATTCTCATTTGCATTAACCGGTATGAATAGTCCGGTTGCCGCCGGCTGGTAGAACTCCATCAGTTTTTCAGGCATCAGCCCGAGCCTGGCCAGCGACATGTTTGTGTAGTATGTTGCGATGTTGTTCCTCAGACCATACTTCCGGGATAGTTCATAAACTTCCTCCCACCTGTTTGCAGCTGCCTTGTAATCGAACTTAAGTATCTTTTCCCTTGTGAAACCGGCGTTAAGAAGAATACCTGCCGAGATAATAACCACTATGGCAGCTGAGCCGGCAGTAAAAGAAGCATATTTTCCCCGGAACCTTAAAACCCTTGCAGGTGAAATGGCTAAAGCTAAAATTGTTGCCGGAACCGATAGCATGGGAAGATAGTTCGTAAACCTCACATGACGGGTGATCTCATCGATCCAGGTGAAGGACTGCAGCAGCGTGATGTTGTATGAATGCCTCATCAATGTCGGAACCATTGCCGAAATCAGAACCACGATGCCAGCAAACAGCAGTGAACGATTTCTCCTGCCAGCTGCAAATTCATATCCTATTGCAAGCGCTGCGAACAGCAAACAACCGCTCCCGGCTGCGACATACAGAACAGGGATCATAAAAATTCCGGCAGCCTTCCTGATTGTCTCCCGGCTTATTGAAACATAAACCAGGAATAAGGCAATTGCAATTATCAATCCTATGACTGCTGCAAGTGGAAACTCCAAATCGCAAAGGGCTATCCAGCTTAAGACAGAAGGCATCATAGGCCACAGATACCCGTTGTCCCTTCCGTTCCACAGGTTCAGAAGTTTTCTTACAAGGAACCACAACAGGATCAGTGTTAATGAAATAACAGCAGGTCCGCCTCCCGACAGGTAATAAAACTGAGTCAGGAAATCGCCGATATATGATGACAGAAAAGCAGGCTTTGAAAAATATGAAAGGAAATGAGACTTTGTAAGGAGGAATATCTGCAGCTGTTCAATGAAATAAAGATGGTAAGAGTAGAAAAAGCGGAAGAAAACGAACGAGGCAGCGAAGAAAACCCATGCTGCAATAAGTTCGTTCTTTCTGTTTTCAATCTTCATGCTGGTTTCTGGCTTTGCCCTCTGAAGCTTTAGCGAAAGAGGGTTACTGGTTACTGGTTCCATTTTTATCATTCCTTTTGCCTTTTGCCCTGCGCCCTGTGCCCTGTGCCCTGTGCCGTTTAGTGACTGCTTCCTGTCTGAACCGGCACCGACGGGTTTCGCCTTGCTACCCTTGCGATCTCATAAGGCTTTACCGGAACAGGTTTTACAGCAAATTCGGGCACATTGAATGAATACAGAAACCTGCTGTAAAATCCCGGATCCTTCTGGGGAAGCAGGAAAGGTTTCCTTGCAATTCCGTCAGCATCAATATAGGCAATATACAAATTTGAATACAAACCGTCCATTCTGCGGCTGCTTACAACAACCCAGCGGGAGTTTGATGACCAGGAGTGCCAGCTGTCGGCATCGCTGCTGTTCAGTGAATCGACCCGAAACAAGTTTCTGTTTCTCAAATCCATTATCCGGATATCTGATTCGGGGTTATAGCTCGGGAACGCACCATAATCCGAGACTGTGAACATAAGAAAATTCCCGTCGGGAGATGCCCTCGGAATTGAATAGCTAAGTCCGGTGGCAGAGGAAGAAACAAGAGTATCGGTTTCAGCGCCGAATTCACCTTTCTCCGCGTCGAAGGGCACAGAACAAAGGCTGTACCTCACCGAATCAAAGCCTGCAGGCATCCTTACCGAATCGGCGCTGCAGAAAAAGAGCCTGGTGCCGTCGGCTGAGAAGCATGGAAATGTTTCAAACCTGTCGCTGCCTGTAAGGGAAGCAGGCAGCTTCATCTCATGATTATCCGTGTCATAAAGCACTATATCAGATTTCATGTCGAGAGCGGTTGCCCTCCGGGTACCTGTTGCATGAAATATCTGGTTGACCCTGTTTACTGAAAAAGCAATGTACTTCCCCGAAGGGTGCCATGAAGGAAATGCTGCAGCGGCAAACATCTTTCCTGCTCTCGCATTTATTTTTTCTGTGAAACCATTCCTGCGGAGTATTGTCCCTCCATAACTTTCCCTGAGATGAAGAACCATATTTTCGGGATTATTCCCGGCAAAGGAGTGGCAGTTCATGCAGGTACCGGCAAGAAGCCGGCTGTCAATAACTGTTCCGACATCAAAAGAAGACAGATTACGCTGATAGATCCCCATATGGTTCCAGTTCTGAAAACCCGGCATGAGGTTTCTGTAAACAAGATAACCGTCGACGGGCTCCGCAGCAATGAATACACTGAATGGCCGGTATCCTGTCCAGACGCCGCCGCCAAAGGCAGTAACCTCAAACTTAAGCTGTTCACCAATATTATCTGCAAGCAGCAGCTTCCATTGCCGGGCCGGAATCAGCACACGGTCATCAGAGGACACCAGCTTCACAGAACCTCTTTTCCCTGTTATAGTTGTCACAACCTTTTCAGGTGCGCCGGAAACCCTGAAATTCAGGGGAGCAATATTGGGAGGAATCGTCACACCGGAATAATCGGGAAACATTTCAGGGTATGAATCCGATGCGACAACATCCCGTGGTTCCCTGCTTCTGCAGGCAGAAAAAACAAGGAACAGGATCATAATGTTTATCAGGTTAAATCTCATATCACCTGTAATGAAGATAATACCAGTATGTTTTCCCGAACTCCCTTTCCATTTTCAGCGTATCGGACCCGGTGTTATTGTATGCATTCGCATAAGCACGCAGATTATCGATAACCGACTGGTCGGAAACCAGCGATCTCAGCGCTTCAGGCGGATCCTCAAGCCTTGTCAGGATATATGCAACTGCCTCCTGATAAGGAACGGGGACCCCCTCAAAGCCCAGCTGGTTCAATAATCCGATGTTCCTTATAAAACCATCGAGATCCTTATTCAGCATGTAATGAGCCATAAGATACTCATAGGCCATCCGGTTTGCCCGATTTGAAATGACCAGGCTTGTAAGGGCATAATCCATCCTGTTCTGATCATAGAAAAAATCATGGCCTGGCATGAATGCCCTCTTTTCAGACAGATACGAGTCATCATTCATTTTAGTCGTGTCTCCGGTCAGACCGAGAAAATGCCGTGCCTCTTTTCTGTAAAACAGGGTGTGACTCAGCATTGTATAAAACCTGGCGGCTATGTCAGTCTGGCCATTTAACAAGTAAGTCTCTGCAACCCTCCTGACAGCCCTTGAGGGAAGCCTGGCATCAACAGTCGACTCTATTGTCTCCATGGCAAACATCTGCGAAAAATTGTAAAGCCCAAGATAATAATGGGGGTCTCCTGAAATGAAGGGAGTCATTCCTCTTCTTACATAGGGGACAAAAAGGGCATCCTTATCCTGCCTGAAATGAAACATATCCGAAGAAAGCCTTCCGGTCATGCCAAGGGCCAGGTTAAGCGAAGTCCTTTGAACGCCTGTTGAAGGCTGATGTTCTTCGGCCATAGATATAATCTTGTCCCAATTACCTGAGTAAACAAAGTTCTCATAAGCCATCTCCCGCTCTTCACTGAAGTCAGCAAAGTACAAAATACCGCCTGCTGCAAGCACAGTCATGATTATGACCAAAGCAAGACCTTCTGTCGTCTCTCCTTTTACTGTGGCAGGAGTGGGCAGAAAACTATATAAAAGAAGCACAAGGGGTACCGAGGCAAAAGCCAGAGCGAGGGGAAGAGGGAAAAATATTCTGACTGCATAATATGCTTCGGAAAGCCAGGCCTGAAGAATTGTATCGCTGATCAGGAAAGTCCTTGCCAGAAAAGGCAGCGCAACAGTTGCAATCAGATAAGCGAAACAGGCGATTAATGAAATTTTGAGCGGCTTCAGCTCATGATCTTCGTGAACCCGGACTATCTCAGATAAAATAAGCATGAGTGCACACGATAAAAATGCTCCTCCGGCAAGCCAGTAAACAACAGTCAGAAGTAACACACCTTTTACAATTCTGTGCGAAACACGATCATCCTGTGTGCTCCGAACGTGCCATGCTGAACCGGCCACGGCAATCACCAGACCTGCCAGACCTGAAACATAATAGTACTGGCTGGTTAGTAAAACAGCATAGATTAATGAGGGTATCCATGAGATTATCAATAGCCGTCTTGTATGCCAGACCGAAATTATGAGCTTCCTTACAGCCAGATGAAGCAGTATCAGAAGGGATGTAAGCACCACGGCACCAATCACCCGGATATTGAAGAACTGTGTCAGGAACTCCCCGGCAAACACCGAAAAGCCTCCATTGACCGAAAGACTTTCAATAAAATGAGCGGGAGTCAGCTCAAGAAGCTGTGTCTGTTCCCTTTGCCAGAGATGATGATTATAAAACAAACCAAAGAACAGGAGCAAAATTAAACTGAACAGCATAAATGCTATCCTCTCAAGTGATATGTTCTTCCCTATTCCTTTCATCCGTCAGTTCAATCACTCAAACCGGGCCTTGAGCTGGGCATCCTTTTCAAGGTAAAGCGTGCCTGTCATACGGGTCACATAGTTCTTTGTTTCAGCAGGAAGAGCATCGAAATAAACCTTATAGATAAGAAGTCCCACACCATTGAACAGATTTCCGTTAAGCAGGCTTATTGTCTCCGAAAGCCATGTACGGGCGGTCCTTTGCGATTCTGCCTTCAGACTGTCAATCTTTTCCTGATCGTTCCCGGCCGATCTGATCTGCCCTGACACGACCCATTGAAGGGAATCATTGAAGCGCTTGTCTTCCTTCCATTGCTGAAGTATGTTATTCAGCCTTGTTCCGCCTCCAGAGCTTATTGAATCGAGGACAACAATCACTTCACCGGGTTCACACACTACAACAAGATCTTCAATTATGGCAGGGAATCTGGCTGGGATCCTCAATATCCGGACATCAAAGGAATCGGCAGGAAGAGTGAACTCAAATGCACCGTTCAGGACTGTAGTCGAATCAACATTCCTTGTCACAGGAGCATCAAGAGCAACAAGATAGACTTTTGATCCCTCAAAATTGCGATCAGCGACAGTTCCCTGAATCCTGAAGGAAGGAGCTTTAATGCAGGAAGCAGCAAGATAAAGTAAAACGACCGGCAGGAGAAATATCTTTCTCATTCGTTTTTTCAGTAAAACTAAGGCAAAGAATTAAAAAAAGGGGCCTTTGACAGCCCCTTTTTCTCCCTATTTGCTTTTTGGTTTGAACATCCAGAACCAGGCTGTTCCCCAGTCACCGGTAACACCGGGTTCGGGTGACGACAGCACAAGTTCATCCTCATCCAGTTTGAGGATATAGAAATTCTCAACAACAGCATTACTGTTGTTGGGGTAGATCCCGTTTATCACGGTTGTATTTGTTGTTGTAAGCGAACCGACGTCCCAACCCTCCTTAAAGACTGTCAGGTTAATGTTGAAAGAACCCTTTATGGGACCAGCACTGGGGACAGATGCACTCTTAAGGGTAAGGTTGCGGCCTCCGTTCAGGTCGAATGTCATTTCGTCTGAACCGACACCGCGTCCACCAAGATCAGCCATATTAACAACCCACCAGCATGGAGCATTGCATCCCTTGAAGCCTCCGTTGCCCCATGGGCCCGGCTGAGAATCATCCCAGATCCAGGTTTTGCCAGCCGCCATATTTGAAAGGTATTGCCATTCAGGTTCCTGAAAGGCAGTCGGGTCAGCCTTTGTAACAGTTATTGTCTTTTCATCGTTTACAATACCGCCGGCTGTAAGTGCCGTAATCTTTATTGTATAGGTACCCGGAACAAGCATTCTTACAGTGTCTTTCTGCTGCCTTGTCACACCCCATGCATAATCCCATGAGAACATCACCTCCGGAGTCTGATTATCCAGATACAGGATGTAATCATTCACAGGATCGTTTGTGATTGTGTAACTGAATTCAGAAGCCGGAACAATTGGCCCGGCGTCTTCCCGGATCTCAATCGGAGTGCAGGCACCAATCATTAATACTGCTGTGAGCAGATATAAAATTCTCTTTTTCATGATTCTTCTCATTAAGTATTATTTTGAACTAAACGAATAGGTCGGCGCTACACCGGTTTCCCATCCGGGGTTCTGTACCAGAATCCCTTCCGACAGCTGTATTTCCTGGTTGGGAATCTGAAGGAAGCCTCCTGTTTCAGGACGGAAGTCCACACCTTTTTTAGTGCCCGAAACACCGTTGTTTATAGTGGCAACACCGTTCTGGCTTTCAAGTATAGCTTCAACCGCGGCAAGGTTGCTTTTTCCGGCCCAGCGAAGGAGGTCATAATACCTTACTCCTTCAAATGCCAGCTCGTACCTTCTTTCATTTTTGAGGGCTTCAAGTGAGTAGGCTGCAAGAGGAGGAAGCGTCGGGACCAGCTCACTTGTCAGCGGATCTTCAACGTCAACATTCGAACGCGCCCTTACCTGATTGATGCCGTCAACTGTCTCAGTAAGTTCCGAATGCATAAGCAGTACGTCGGCAAAACGGATGAGGACAATATCCTGCATGTTGTCGAGCTGAAAATTCCTTGTAGCATTGTAGAAAGAGACACTGTAATTGCTCCACTCTTCATCCTTGTAAAGATTGATCGGCCTGTATTTCTTCTGCCAGTATCCTGTTTCATCCATCTGCTTATCGTGAAAGTCGGTTCCCAGTCCATAACTCGCATCGATACCTTCATTGGCATCATCGACCTTGAGGACTGAGCCGCGCTTGCGGATATCATTGTCGGGCCATGCGTCCCACAGTTTTTTGTTTACTGTGCCCATGCCCCAGCCTTCGCCCATAGCACCCTTGTAGGAATAGGATCTCCAGCCGAAGAACAGGTTCATCTGGTTGCTGTAATAAATACTTGTACCCCAGTCTGCAAATGTCGAGAACTTAAGCGCAAACATTGTCTCCTTATTGCCACCTTCCTCACCGTACCATGAAAGGTCGTTGTCGACAGCGAATTTGTACGGTTTTTCGGAATTGGCCTCATTGGCTACAGAATATGGCCATAGGTTCCTGAACTCAGGCATCAGCTGGTAACCGCTGTTATCCATACAGTCCTCAAGCCAGGTTGCAACCTGTGCTTTTGTAATTGAACCTCCTTCAACAAGCGGCAGTTCAGCTGTTTCATAATAACCCGTGTAGAAAAGGAAGACTCTTGCCATAAGGGCTTCGGCTGACCATTTATTGGCCCTTCCAAGCTCGGAAACTGACCATGGAGTGGCCGGGAAGGCTTCGATTGCAGACTTAAGATCGGTTGCAATCTGCGCATAGGTTTCTGCAGCAGGAGTTTTTGGGAGGTTCTGTGGTTTTGTCTCAAGGATCAGAGGAACCTCGCCGAACATCCTGGACAGGTCAAAATAGAACATTGCCCTCAGGAAACGTGCCTGACCTTCAACATTGCCTTTTGCAGCAGCGGTCGGCCATTCCGGCTTGTCGATATTCTCAAGCAGCATGTTGCAGCGGAAAATACCCTGGTAATAACGGGTCCATGCACCCAGGTACATATCCTGACCATCAATCTTGAAGTCGCAGATTGCCCTTGGAGTAAGGTCGTTGTCGCCGCCACCGCCAAAACGATCATCAGACATCAGTTCCGAGATAGCAAAAGGATAAGCGTTCAGTATTGAACCGCTTGGCACTGATACCATAGTGACATAAGCAGCAGTAAGCGCCTGATCCATGTCGGTTGTTGTCTGATAGTAGTCAGTGTTGGTTTTTGACGTAAGCGGATCAGTATCCAGAAAACTTTCTGAACACCCCGCAAATATGGCTGCTGAAAGCAGCAGTATAAATATCTTTTTCATATTCTTCATCTGTTAGAATTTAAGACTGGCGCCCAGCATTACAGTACGGGGTGCAGGATAGTATCCGATATCTATTCCCTTTGCCCAGCTGTCGGTTCCGCTTCCGCCGCCGATTTCCGGGTCCATGCCCGAATAGTTGGTGAAAGTGTAGAGGTTCTGAACAGCCACAAAGAACCTGGCCTGTGAAAGAGGCATGGTCCTGAAGAGTCTCTTGAAATCATAGCCAAGAGTGACGTTGCTCAACTTCAGATAATCCGCATCTTCAATGAATATATCGGAAACGTACTGCCAGTTGATATGCGAACCGTAGGTCAGCCTCGGGTATTTGTCGGATGAACCTTCCCCATGCCACCTGTTAAATATATCAGTTGTATAGTTGTTCAGGGGTGAATCAGCCCAGCGGCGCCAGCTGCGTGCAATCTGGTGACCAAAGGCACCGTTCGCAAGAAGCGAGAAATCGAATCCTTTCCAGGAGGTTGAGAAATTAAACCCTACAATGAAGTCGGGATTGGGATCTCCGATGAGCACCTTGTCGAGATAATTAATAACACCATCCTTGTTTGTATCATCGAATATAAGGTCTCCGGCTTCAGCAGTGGGCTGAATGACTTTTCCCTGAGGATTTACGTGGTTTTCCACATCTCCCGTATTCTGGAACACCCCGAGGGTCTTGTATCCCCAGAAATACCCTATCGGGTATCCGACCTGTGCACGGTAGAGCTCTTCGGTCCCCTGACCCAGAACGTTACCTGGTCCATGGAATATCCCTTCATTGTTTGCAATCCTCTTAACCTCATTCTTGTTGTAGGCAA
>CAZKTX010000019.1:0-33253 GCA_964555805.1 uncultured Rikenellaceae bacterium | reverse complement strand
ACTTTCCGTCGACACTTTCGATAGTTGCCTTATCTGAACAAACAACATTCGGCCAGGGCCTGGGAAATCCGCCCGGGCGATAAAGCTTGATTGTTCCGTCGATCAGAACTGAATCAGGAGCTATGAAACAATGGTCCCTACGCGGATCAGAATTTCCAAGAACCTGCCAGGCAATAATATACAGGTCATCCAGGTCGACGGTATGATCAACAACCAGCACCAGGCTGTAACCCAGCCGTCCGTGATTGTCCTTAAGAAGACTGCAAATCCTGTCAACGCTGCCGGAGTCCTCCGACGGGTCAGTGCCGATTATAAGTATTCCTTTCAAGCCGTTTACATTATATTCCCTGAATCCCTTTACATATGGGGCATTAAGAAAAACTGACGGATCACCGGCGACAGATTCCTGCTTAATGTCGACAGAGGCTATTCGCCCCATCTCTTCTGGAAGTTTAACTGTTGCATCAACACCGGCCTTGCCACCGAAAGAAAAGCTGTCGGATGAATGATCCAGAACATCCATCGGCCCCGAAGAAAACATAAAATCTCTTCCGGGATCAATGTTTTGCAGAACATGGGCCGTAAGCTCCCTGTAATTCCTGATGTCAACATCGCCGCTTACAACAACAATATATTTCGAAAACATCATCTGCCCTGCTCCCGAAAGAGAGCTTATAACCTTCATTCCCTGACCCGGAAAGCTCTTTTTTATTTTTACTATCACAAGGTTATGGGCAACACCGGGTTCGGGCATGTGGAAGTCAATTATTTCGGGCTGAACTGCAAGCTTCATCGGCGACAGGAAGATCTTTTCGGTAGCCATGGCCAGGAAAGCATCCTCATGCGGAGGTATCCCGACTATAGTGGCCGGGTATACGGCATCCCTTGCATGGGTGATGCAGGTCACATGAAAAACAGGGTACAGATCCGAAAGGCTGTAAAAACCTGTGTGATCCCCGAAAGGTCCCTCCATTACAAGTGGCTCACCCGGGTCAACATATCCTTCAATAACAATATCGGCATCGGCAGGGACATATACATCATTTGTAATACATTTCACGAGTTTCACCCGCTTCTTCCTCAGAAATCCGGCAAGGATGTATTCATTTATATTCTCAGGCAGAGGCGCTGTTGCGCACCATGCATAAACCGGATCGCCACCAAGGGATACCGAAACAGGCATTTTTTTCCCCGTCTTCTTCCATTCCTCATAATGATTGGCGCCTGTCTTATGCCTGTGCCAGTGCATTCCTGCAGTATCAGGCCCGAACACCTGCATCCTGTACATTCCTGCATTTGTCTTTCCTGTTACCGGATGATAGGTATTCACAACGGGGAGAGTAATAAACCTGCCGCCGTCGTGGGGCCAGCATTTCAGGACGGGCAAAACTGAGAGATCGGGCTTACTGTGAATTACCTGCTGACATCTGCCCCTTTTTCGTGATTTCACCGGCAGAAAGCCGGCAATTCTCAGCAAACCAGTCAGGGACTTTATTCTGCCGGCAATACCGTCACCTGAGCCAGTAAGTATATTAAACACTTTTTCAAGCTCTTCCCCTGTACCTGCTATGTCATCCGTACCAAGGGCCAATGACATCCTTCGTTCCGAGCCATAGGCATTCATCAGGACAGGGAAACGGGTTCCGTTGTTTTCAAAAAGGAGGGCCTTACCTCCGGTTTTCACTATCCTGTCGGTTATCTCAGCCATTTCAAGGACGGGATCAACAAATGTATTTGTCCGGTGAAGTTCACCGGCTTCCTCAAGGCGGGCAATAAAGTCAGGAAGTCCTGAATATGGCATCTTGTCAGAATAAGTAAGTCAAAGTTATCGTAAAGGTACAAAATAAAGGCAGTTAAGAGGGGCAAAAAGGGCGGTGACTGGTCAGTTTGGAGATCAGGGTATATAAAACAGTAATGGGAACCATTCCGAAGAGTAGTTCCCATTCACCGTTTGCGGCCGAAGCCGCGTGCGGCGTCAGATTACTGTTATTTGACCGGCTGAATTTCCTGATACAAGACCTGGATATTCAACCCATGGCTTTCGGGTTATGCCTGTTACGGCATGACCTTCCGGCTGTCCTTTTGCCCTGTCTTGCGACCGGACTTCCGGGACGAAGCGTCCTTCAGGCTGCCAATACCGTTTCCCGAAGGATCCGGATCAACTCAGAAAATTGCGTGCCGAAGCTCGTTTTCTCCTGATGCCCTGTGACTGAATCGTTGAAAGAACGTTTCCGGTTTCATCGATCTTCCTGGTATCCTGAACCGGAGTTCATTTGCCAGGGCTTCGGCTCTCCTGATGCGCAGTCCCGAAGGTCTGACCGAACCTGATCGTGCTTCAGCTAAGAAGCCTTTTCCTGTTCCACATCACTTGAGCAGTCTTTTATCGCTCACCTGATATATCAAATATAGAATAAGAAAATGATATGGCAATGAAGTGGCTGTGCGTTGTTGTTCACGGGATATAAACATGAGTTATTAACAATTGTTAATAACGTTGTATGTGATTCATTATAAAAAAAATCCCCCTTTGTTTCGGCAAAGGGGGATCAGAAATTTATCGTTCTCTTTACTTTTTATATCCGTAAACAGCCAGGTCGCCCAATGCCTCCTCTATCCTCAGAAGCTGGTTGTATTTGCAAATCCTGTCGGTTCTGCTGCTTGATCCTGTCTTTATCTGGCCTGAGTTGACAGCAACTGCAAAATCAGCAATTGTTGAATCCTCAGTCTCACCCGAACGATGTGATATTACTGTTGTATAACCTGCCCTGTGAGCCATTTCGATTGCATTGAGGGTTTCGGTTACAGAACCGATCTGGTTAAGTTTGATAAGGATTGAGTTGGCGGAACCCAATTCAATTCCTTTCTTCAGGTATTCGACATTTGTAACAAACAGATCGTCGCCAACAATCTGAATCTTCTTCCCAAGCCTGTCGGTAAGCATTTTCCAGCCGTCCCAGTCGTTCTCCGACATTCCGTCCTCTATTGAGTCAATTGGATATCTGGCAACAAGCTGCTCCAGGTAGTCAACCTGTTCCTTTGAAGTTTTCCTTGCTCCTTTCGGTCCTTCGAATTTGGCATAGTTGTACATGCCATCCTTATAGAATTCGGAAGCAGCACAGTCAAGGGCAATCATAACATCGCTCCCGGGCTTGTAACCGGCAGCTTCAATAGCCTTGAGGATTGTTTCGAGAGCATCTTCCGTTCCGCCGAAACTGGGTGCGAATCCGCCCTCATCACCTACTGCCGTGCTTAACCCGCGTTCTTTAAGGACTTTCTTCAGCGAGTGGAACACTTCAGCGCCCATTCGGAGGCCTTCCCTGAAATTGGGGGCGCCGACGGGCCTGATCATAAATTCCTGGAATGCAATCGGGGCATCCGAGTGTGAACCGCCGTTTACTATATTCATCATAGGAACGGGAATAGTTACTGCATTTGATCCGCCGATATATCTGAAAAGGGGTAATCCATGATATGATGCAGCCGCTTTTGCAACTGCAAGTGAAACTCCCAGAATTGCATTTGCACCCAGATTGCTTTTTGTTTTTGTACCATCAAGGTCGATCATTTTCCTGTCAACTCCGGCCTGATCTGTAACATCCATTCCTATAATCTCTTCTGCAATAACACTGTTGACATTATTTACAGCTTTGAGAACACCTTTTCCGAGGTAACGCGATTTGTCGCCGTCCCTGAGCTCAAGGGCTTCATTTTCTCCCGTTGATGCTCCGGAAGGAACAGCCGCTCTTCCCTGATAACCGCTCTGTGTCTGAACATCTACTTCAATCGTCGGATTTCCCCGGGAATCCAGAATCTCACGTGCATGAACACTAACTATTTGTCCCATTGGAATTTATTTTTTTATTAAACAATATTGCAAGATATATAAAAAAAGGGATATGTCTGTTATGACTATATCCCCTTCGCCGAAAAATATTCAGCTATTCTTTTTCCTCCTTTTTGGATCCGGTTTTTTTCGTCTCCTTTGGCTCCTTTGTTGTCTTTTTTGCCTTTGCTGAAGGTGTCTTACCTTCTTTTACGTCGTCAGTTTTCTTAGTGGATCTTCTCCTTCTGGCGGCTTTTGGCTTGGCTGCTTCTGTTCCCTGCATTGCCTCATTGAAATCAACAAGCTCAAGAATACACATGTCGGCGTTGTCGCCAATCCTGTTGCCAGTCTTCAGCAATCTTGTATATCCTCCCGGCCTGTCGGCGATTTTGGGTGATATCTCCCTGAAAAGTTCGGACACAGCCTCTTTGTCCTTCAGATATCCGAATACAATCCTCCTGGAGTGGGTTGAGTCTTCCTTTGATTTTGTAATTAGGGGTTCCACGAATGTCTTGAGGACTTTAGCCTTTGCAGTCGTGGTCGTTATCCTCTTGTGAAGTATAAGCGAAACAGCCATATTGGAAATCATCGATTTCCGGTGTGAGCTTGTCCTTCCAAGGTGATTTATAACTCTCTGATGTCGCATTTCTCTATCTCTTAACCTTGTTTCAACTTAATCTTTATCTAACCTGTATTTGCTGACATCCATGCCGAATGACAGACTCATTGTATCAAGCAGCTCGTCGAGCTCGGTGAGGGATTTCTTCCCGAAATTCCTGAATTTAAGAAGATCATTCTTGTTAAACTTAACAAGATCACCAAGTGATTCCACCTCAGCGGCCTTAAGGCAGTTAAGCGCCCTGACCGACAGGTCGAGGTCGACGAGTTTTGTCTTCAACAGCTGACGCATGTGAAGCACTTCCTCATCAAACTCCTCATTAGCCATCTTGTCATCTGAATCGAGAGTGATCTTCTCATCCGAGAACAGCATGAAATGATATATGAGGATCTTGGCTGCCTCTTTCAGAGCTTCCTTTGGCTGAATCGATCCATCCGTATCGATTTCAAGGAGAAGCTTCTCATAGTCAGTCTTTTGTTCAACACGGTAGTTCTCAACTGTATATTTTACATTCCTGACAGGGGTGAAAATCGAATCTATTGCTATAACGCCGAATTCGCTGTCGACAGGCTGGTTTTCATCAGCCGGCACATAACCCCTGCCCTTATTTATTGTAAGTTCCATCTGGAGCTTAACGTCCGGTTCCATCCTCATTAAGACCAGGTCGGGATTAAGCACCTCGAAGCTGCTCAGAACGCTGTTCAGAGCGCCGGCCTTCAATACATCCTGGCCCGAGATCTTGACAACTGCTTTTTCGTGGTCAACATCCTCTACAGTACGCCTGAAGCGAACCTGCTTGAGGTTCAGGATAATCTCAGTTACATCCTCGATGACACCTGTTATTGTGGAAAACTCGTGGTCGATACCCTCCAGCTTAACTGTCGTGATTGCAAAACCTTCGAGTGAAGACAGAAGTATCCTCCTGAGTGCGTTGCCAACAGTAATGCCATAGCCTGGTTCAAGAGGGCGGAATTCAAATTTGCCGTACCTCTCGGTGGCTTCCAGCATAATAACTTTGTCGGGCTTCTGGAATGATAAAATGGCCATAGAACTTTTCTTAAATATTATTTCGAATACAATTCAACTATTAACTGTTCCTTGATGTCTTCAGGAATATCAGAACGTTCAGGTACACTCATGAACTTACCTGCCATTTGTGCATCGTCCCACTCAAGCCATGAAAGCTTTGTGTATTTTCTTGTAGTAAGTGAATCAACTATGGTTTCAAGCGATTTTGATTTCTCACGTACACCGATAATGTCGCCTGGTTTCAGCTGACAGGAGGGGATGTTTACAACAAGTCCGTTAACAGTGATATGCCTGTGCGAAACGAGCTGGCGTGCAGCTGCCCTTGTAGGGGCAATCCCAAGACGGTAGACAACGTTGTCGAGACGAGCCTCGAGAAGCTGAAGAAGCACTGCACCTGTTACACCCTTTGCGCTCTGAGCTTTATCGAATGTCTTGTGGAACTGTCTTTCAAGAACCCCGTATGTATATTTGGCCTTTTGCTTTTCCCTGAGCTGCAGTCCGTACTCCGATGTTTTTTTCCTTTTCTTGTTCATCCCATGCTGGCCGGGAGGGAAATTCTTCCTGTCGAGATTCTTGTCGGGTCCATAGATCGGTTCTCCGAATTTTCGTGCAATTCTTGATTTTGGGCCGGTATATCTTGCCATTGTGCTATTATTTTAAAACTAAAAAAACTATCCTGTTTGTCACAAATTAAACTCTTCTTCTCCCCGGTGCGCGGCATCCGTTATGAGGCATCGGTGTGACATCGACGATCTCGGTGACTTCAATACCGGAGTTGCTTATCGACCTGATGGCTGATTCGCGGCCCGATCCTGGTCCCTTAACGTAAACCTTCACTTTCCTGAGGCCAAGGTCGTAGGCAACTTTACTGCATTCCTCTGAGGCCATCTGTGCTGCATAAGGAGTGTTCTTCTTCGATCCCTTGAAACCCATCTTACCGGCTGACGCCCATGAAATAACCTGACCGGAATTGTTTGTCAGACTTATTATGATGTTGTTAAATGATGAATGCACATGAGCCTGACCCGTCGGTTCAACCTTTACGATCCGCTTCTTCTGTGCTCCGGTTTTCTTTGCCATATTCTATTTATTTAGTAGCTTTTTTCTTGTTAGCAACAGTCTTCTTTCTTCCTTTACGCGTCCTGGCATTGTTCTTCGTGCTCTGTCCCCTGACCGGTAAACCAAGTCTGTGACGGACTCCACGGTAGCAACCTATATCCATCAATCTCTTGATATTCAACTGGGTTTCAGAACGAAGCTCACCTTCAAGCTTATAATTCTCATTAAGGATACGGCGGATAGAATTGATCTGCTCATCATTCCAGTCCGAAACCTTCGCATTCCTGTCAACGCCTGCTTCGTCAAGCACTTTCTGAGCAATGCTTCTTCCCACTCCATAGATATAGGTAAGGCCGACCTCTCCTCTTTTGTTTCTTGGTAAATCAACACCAACAATACGTGCCATATATTACTTTTCTTAAATAGGTTGCAAAATTAAATAAATTATCCCTGTCTCTGTTTATACTTGGGATTTTTCTTGCTTATTACGTACAGGCGCCCTTTACGCCTTACTATTTTGCAGTCGGCGCTGCGCTTTTTTACGGATGTTCTTACTTTCATTATCTTAAATATTTCTTATTTGTACCTGAATGTTATTCTTCCTTTTGTCAGGTCGTAGGGTGACATTTCAACCTTGACCTTGTCTCCCGGTAAAATCTTTATGTAATGCATTCTCATTTTACCGGAAATATGTGCTGTTATAACATGTCCGTTTTCGAGTTCCACCCTGAACATTGCATTTGAAAGAGCCTCGATTATAGTACCGTCCTGTTCGATTGATGCTTGCTTCGACATGCGATTACAATTTATTTAAAACTTCATCTACAAATTTAAAAGTTGTTAACACATCTGCTCTTCCCTTATCGACAGCAACAGCGTATTCATAATGTGCCGAGGGTTTGCCGTCGATTGTCTTTATTGTCCAGCCATCCCTCATCTGGATCGTCTCTTTTCTTCCGAGGTTGATCATCGGCTCAATGCAGATAACAAGCCCTTTTTCCATTTTTGGTCCTGAGCCCTTTCTGCCGTAGTTCGGAACTTCCGGGGGTTCGTGAAGCCTTTTACCGATTCCATGTCCGACAAGTTCCCTCACAACCGAATATCCTCCGTTCTCAGCTTTGTTCTGCACCGCCCAGGAAACATCACCGATTCTGTTGCCGGCTATTGCTTCCTTCACACCTTCCTCAAGCGACTCCCTTGTGAATTCCATGAGACGTCTGACTGATTCGTCGATCTCACCAACTGCAAAGGTGTAGGCGCTGTCGCCGTACCAACCGTTGAGAATGACTCCGCAGTCGACTGAAACGATATCGCCCTCCCTGAGGACATAGGATGAAGGGATCCCGTGAACCACTTCCTCATTGACTGATGTGCAGAGCGTAGCCGGAAAACCTCCGTATCCCTTGAACCCGGGAATACCTCCGTTGCCGCGGATAAAATCCTCTGCTATTTTATCAAGATAAAGAGTGGTGACGCCCGGTTTGATGAATGAGGCAACTTCTGCCAGTGTCTTCGACACAAGTAAATTGCTCTCTCTCAACAATCCGATCTCTTCATCATTTTTTAAATACAACATCAAAGAACGTTAAGCATTGTTAAATCGACGTCGCCGCTCCGGATCTGCCTTTCACGCGACCAGATTTCATAAGACCATCGTAATGACGCATCAGCAGGTGACTTTCAATCTGCTGAAGTGTGTCAAGCACTACCCCCACAAGGATGAGGAGGGAAGTGCCTCCGAAAAATTGTGCAAACTGCGGTGTCACTGAGAACTTCACAGCGATGGACGGCAGAATTGCAATGAGTGCAAGGAAGATTGAACCCGGCAATGTGATCCTCGACATTATTGTATCGAAAAACTCAACCGTTTTCCTGCCAGGCTTAATGCCCGGTATGAATCCTCCGTTCTTCTTCATATCCTCAGCCATCTGAACCGGATTTATAGTGATGGCTGTATAGAAGTAAGTGAAAAGAATAATCAGAATAGCTGTTACAAAGTTATACCAGAATCCGTACATATTTGAGAAAGCAACAACAAATCCGGAACTGGATTGTGCATATCCGGCGATAATTATCGGGAGCATCATTATTGCCTGGGCGAAGATTATGGGCATAACACCTGCAGCATTCACCTTAAGGGGTATATACTGACGCACACCACCGTACTGCTTGTTGCCGACTATTCGCCTGGCATATTGCACCGGCACCCTTCTTGTCCCCTGAACCAGGAGAATCGTGCCAAGAATAATTACGAACAGAATAACAATCTCAACAATGAGTCCGATAGGGCCGCCTGCGCCGTTCATTCTTGTTCCGGCCTCGAAGACGAAATTCTGCGGAAGCCTTGCGACAATCCCTATCATGATTATCAATGATATCCCGTTACCGATACCCTTGTCGGTTATTCTCTCTCCGAGCCACATCACAAACATTGTGCCTGCGGTGAGGATTATTGTTGATGACATTTTGAAGAAGAATCCGTTTGCAAGCACGAATGCAGTTGCCGGAAGCTGAGCTGTAAGGTTAACCAGGTAGGTTGGCGCCTGAAGTATAAGAATGGCGACAGTAAGATACCTTGTGTACTGGTTTATTTTTCTCCTTCCGCTTTCTCCTTCCTTCTGAAGTTTCTGGAAATAAGGAAAGACTATACCAAGAAGCTGCACCACAATTGAAGCCGAAATATAGGGCATTATACCCAGTGCAAAAACTGAGGCCTGAGAAAAGGCGCCTCCCGAGAACATGTCAAGAAGCCCCATCAGGCCCTGGGAAGTCTGTGCCTTGAGGGCTCCGAGCTGAGACGGATCAATACCCGGAAGTGTCACGTACTTGCCAAACCTGTATAAAGCAATAATGGCCAAAGTATAGATCAACCTTGCCCGAAGATCTTCGATCTTGAAAATGTTTCTGATTGTCTGAACGAATCTCATGAACTTAAAGTTTTACAACGGTACCCTTCTGAGCTTCTATTGCTTCTTCTGCCGACTTGCTGAAAGCATGGGCATGCACCTCGAGTTTTCTTTCGAGGGTTCCTTTGCCGAGGATTTTTACGAGGTCGTTTTTTGCAACAAGACCAGCTGACCTGAGGACATCAAAATCGATCTTTTCGAGATTGTTCTTGTCGGCGAGGATCTGCAGGGTACTGAGGTTGATAGCCTTATACTCAACCCTGGAAATATTTTTAAATCCGCCTTTCGGAAGACGTCTCTGAATGGGCATCTGACCTCCTTCAAAGCCTATTTTCTTCGAATAGCCCGAACGTGACTTTGCTCCCTTATGTCCCCTGGTGGAAGTACCGCCTCTTCCCGAACCCTGTCCGCGGCCGAGGCGTTTGTTTTTCTTTACCGAACCCTTCGCAGGTTTTAAGTTACTTAGATCCATTACTGTTGTTATAATATCGTTAATATCCTAAATATTCTCAGTTTTAACCAGGTGTCTGACTTTCTCAACCATACCCAGAATCTGGGGAGTTGCTTCATGTTCAACACTGTGGTTAAGCTTGTGGATTCCGAGGGCTTCGAGAGTTCTCTTCTGCCTTTCGGGTTTTCCGTTTTTGCTTTTTACCTGGGTTATGCGAATTTTTGCCATTGAGGTATACATTACTATCCGTTAAACACTTTGTCCAGTTTCACACCCCTGCGTTCAGCAATTGCAACAGCGTCACGCATCTCAAGAAGAGCTGCAAACGTTGCTTTAACAAGGTTATGGGGGTTGGAAGAGCCCTTCGACTTGGCCAGCACGTTTTTTACTCCAACACTTTCGAGCACGGCGCGCATAGCACCTCCGGCCTTTACTCCGGTTCCATCTGTGGCAGGTTTTATAAACACCCTGGCGCCTCCGAACTTGGCAACCTGCTCATGAGGAATTGTTCCGTGCAGGACAGGTACCTTGATGAGGTTTTTCTTAGCATCCTCAATGCCTTTTGCTATTGCAGTGGTTACTTCACTGGCTTTTCCAAGCCCGTGACCGACGATTCCGTCTTCATTTCCCACAACAACGATAGCCGAAAAACTGAAGGTGCGTCCTCCTTTTGTAACCTTTGTAACTCTCTGTATGCTAACAAGTCTGTCCTTGAGCTCGAGATCGCTGGTTTTAACTTTTCTTATTCCGTTTCCCATAATATCAGAATTTTAAACCGCCTTCGCGGGCTGCATCTGCCAATGATTTTACTCTACCGTGATATTGATAACCGCTTCTGTCGAAAACAACACTCCCGATACCTTTTTCCTTACATTTTTCAGCGAGTGATTTCCCAACCAGTTTAGCCTGTTCAGTCTTTTTGATACCAGTCTGGCCGGCCATTTCCTTTTCTCTTGAACTTACGGAAAGGAGAGTTACGCCATTATTATCATCAATGACCTGTGCATAGATCTGCTTGTTGCTGCGGAATACTGCCACGCGCGGTCTTTCGGCAGTTCCGCTTATTTTTCTCCGGATCCTGAGCCGGATCCTGTTTCTTTTTTCCAGTTTGGTTAAAGCCATGTCAATAATTATTTAACCGTTTTAAACACTAGCTGATTTACCAGCCTTCCTTCTAAGCTGTTCTCCGACAAACTTGATACCTTTTCCCTTATAGGGTTCCGGCGGACGAAGCGATCTGATCTTTGCGGCAACGTGGCCTATCAGCTGCTTGTCCATGCATGTCAGGGTAATAATGGGATTGCTCCTTCTTTCGGTTCTGGTCTCTACCTTAACCTCCTGAGGAACCTCAAGTATTATCTCATGGGAATAGCCAAGGCTCATCTCAAGCATCTGACCCTTTGCTTCAGCGCGGTAACCAACGCCCACCAGCTCAAGTTCCTTTTTGAACCCCTGTGATACACCGGTCACCATGTTTGCAATCAGCGCCCTCGAGAGGCCGTGAAGCGATTTGTGGCTTTTCGATTCCGAAGGCCTTGAAAGGATGATGTCATTGTTCACAACCTCAACCTTAATATCCTTGTCAATGCCCTGCTTCAGTTCTCCAAGAGGTCCTTTCACACTGATCACATTGGAGTCGTCAACAACAATGCTGACTCCTTTGGGCAGGCTTACAGGTAATTTTCCTATTCGTGACATTAAACTATCCTCCTATTTAGTATACGTAACACAATACTTCACCACCTACTTTCTCATTCCTCGCCTCCTTATCGGTCATAAGACCCCTGGAGGTTGAGATAATAGCAATTCCCAGTCCGTTAAGAACCCTTGGTAGTTCGTCAGCTCCGGTGTATCTTCTCAGACCGGGACGACTGGCCCTTTCAATCTTCTTAATGGCGGGTTGCTTGCTTCTCGGATTGTACTTAAGAGCTATCTTAAGAATACCCTGCGGGTTATCGCCCTCAACAACCTTATAGCTCAGGATATAGCCTTTCTCGAAAAGAATCCTGGCAATCTCCTTCTTAAGATTTGATGCCGGAGCTTCTACAACCTTATGACCAGCCATAATGGCATTCCTGATTCTGGTCAGTAAATCTGCAATGGGATCAGTCATCTTCTATTCTTTCTTATAGTTAATATTCATTCTCTGTTCTACCAGCTGGCTTTTTTTACTCCCGGAATAAGACCGAAGGATGCCATCTCCCTGAATGTTATCCTGCTTATTCCAAACTGCCTCATATACCCTCTTGTACGGCCTGTGAGCTTGCACCTGTTATGCTGCCTGTTGGGATTTGAATTTCTGGGCAGACGGCTCAGTCCTATAAAATCGCCTTCAGCTTTCAGTCTTGCTCTTCTTGAAGCGTATTTTTCAGCCAGTTTAACGCGTTTTACTTCGCGGGCTATCATTGATTCTTTAGCCATATAATCAGTTTTTAGTGTTTTTGAAAGGTAATCCGAAATGCTTCAGGAGCGACAGGGCTTCCTCATCGCTGTTTGCAGTTGTCACAAAAGTCATCTGCAAACCCATTATCTTTGTAACCTTGTCAAGGTCAATCTCGGGGAAAATTATCTGTTCGGTGATCCCCAGAGTGTAATTGCCTCTCCCGTCAAGTTTGGCGCTTATTCCCTTGAAGTCGCGGATTCGCGGCAAAGCAACCGAAATAAGCCTCTCCAGAAATTCATACATCTTATCTTTGCGAAGTGTGACCATCACGCCGATAGGCATGTTCTTCCTGAGTTTGAAGTTTGAAATGTCCTTTGAGGAAAATGTCTGGACAGCTTTCTGTCCGGCAATATCGGTTAACTCCTTAACACTGGCCTCAATCAGTTTCTTGTCTGCAATAGCCTGTCCGACTCCCTGATTAAGAACTATTTTATCCAGCCTCGGGACCTGCATAACGGTCGAGTAGCTGAATTCCTTCATTAAGGCGGGGACTATCTCTTCCTTATATTTGGTTTTCAATACAGGTGTATACATTACTTGATCTCCTCTCCTGATTTTTTTGAATAACGCACTAGTTTATTTTTATCATTAAGCCTTCTTCCGATCCTGGTAGGTTTCCCTGAAGCCGGATCAACAAGCATAAGGTTCGAAATGTTTATCGGGGCTTCCTTCTTGAGGATACCGCCCTGAGGCGACTTGGCATTTGGTTTTGTGTGCTTTGATACAGTGTTTACGCCTTCGACTATTGCCCGGTTCTTATCCCTGTCAACATCGAGGACACGGCCTTTCTGTCCTTTCGACTCACCGGTTATAACAACAACCGTATCGCCCTTTTTGATATGTAGCTTCTTCTGCATTGCTCTTTGTTTAAAAATTAAAGTACTTCAGGTGCAAGAGAGACGATTTTCATATACTTGTCGCGCAGTTCCCTTGCCACCGGGCCGAAGATACGGGTACCCCTCACTTCGTTCAGGTTGCTCAAAAGAACCACAGCATTGTCATCAAACCTGATGTATGATCCGTCGGCGCGGCGTATTTCCTTTGTTGTCCTTACAACAACAGCCTTGCTTACAGTTCCTTTTTTTGCTTCACCTGAAGGAAGCGCGCTCTTGACGCTGACAACAATAGTGTCGCCGACGCTTGCATATCTTTTTTTGGTGCCTCCAAGCACACGGATACACAAAACTTCTTTTGCTCCGGAGTTATCGGCTACTGTTAACCTGGTTTCCTGCTGTATCATGACTACTTAGCTCTTTCAATTACTTCAACCAATCTCCATGTCTTATTCTTGCTCAAAGGCCTGGTTTCCGAGATCCGTACCGTGTCACCTATTTTGCACGTATTCTCTTCATCATGAGCCATCAGCTTCTTTGTCCTGTTGACAAATTTGCCATATATCGGATGCTTTACCTTCCTTTTGATGGCAACCACGATCGACTTGTCCATCTTGTTGCTGACAACAACACCGATACGTTCCTTTCTGTTATTCCTTTCCATTGCCTGACTAGATTTTCGATTTTTCTTTTAATTCCCTTGAACGCAGTTCCGTGAGAAGACGGGAAATTGTGATTTTTACATCTTTTATCTTCTGGGGGTTGTCCAGCGGGGTGATTGCATGATTAAGCTTCATGCGGACAAGCATGGTTTTCTCGGTATCTATTCTTTCAATAAGATCCGGCGTGCTTAATTCCCTTATTTCTGAAGTTTTCATCTCTGTTTCTCCTTGTTTTATTCCTTAACGTAATCGGGCCTGACAATGAATTTTGTCGTTATCGGAAGTTTCTGTGCAGCCAGCCTGAGCGCTTCCATGGCTATATCAAACGGTACACCTTCGGCTTCGATAAGAATTCTTCCGGGTGTAACAGGCACAACAAATCCTTCGGGTGATCCTTTTCCCTTACCCATACGAACCTCAGCAGGCTTCTTTGTGATGGGTTTGTCGGGGAATACCCTGATCCAGATCTGTCCTTCACGCTTCATATGACGTGTAACAGCCTGGCGGGCGGCTTCAATCTGGCGTCCCGTAATCCAGCACTCCTCGAGCGCCTTAATGCCGAAAGATCCGAAAGCAAGCTGATTGCCCCTCTGGGCATTACCCTTCATTCTCCCTTTCTGCGCTCTTCTGAATTTGGTCCTCTTCGGTTGTAACATGGCTCAAATATCTTTTAAATTTTCTACTCTTTTAAGCTTATTTCTTCGCCTTCCTCTTCAGGGTCTTGTTCTTGGCATTTCTGGCTCCGATGTTGGGACTGAGGTCTCTCTTTCCGTAAACTTCACCGTTGCATATCCAGACCTTGATTCCAATCAGTCCGACCTTTGTGTGTGCTTCGCCAAGGGCATAGTCGATATCGGCGCGCAGTGTATGAAGAGGTATGCGTCCTTCCTTGTAGGTCTCGGTCCTTGCCATTTCGGCGCCACCCAGACGACCTGATATGACAACCTTGATACCTTCTGATCCCATTCTCATTGTGGAAGCGATCGACATCTTTATTGCCCGGCGGTATGAAATCTTTCCTTCAAGCTGACGGGCAATATTGTTGGCAACTATGTTGGCATCGAGCTCAGGGCGTTTTACCTCGAAGATATTTATCTGAACTTCTTTCTTTGTTATCTTCTTGAGTTCTTCCTTAAGCTTGTCAACCTCCTGTCCGCCTTTGCCTATTATTATACCAGGCCTGGCAGTATTCACAGTTACGGTTATAAGCTTGAGGGTTCTCTCAATTATAATTTTCGAAAGGCTTGCCTTTGCAAGTCGGGCATTCAGATATTCCCTGATTCTTGTGTCTTCAACGAGTTTTCCGGAAAAATCCTTTCCTCCAAACCAGTTCGAATCCCATCCCTTGATTATACCTAATCTGTTACCTATCGGATTTGTTTTTTGTCCCATCTGGATTATTTTGATGTGTTTTCAGCTTCCTTTTTCAAACTATCGAGCACCATTGTCACATGATTTGATCTCTTTCTGACCCTGTAAGCTCTTCCCTGAGGAGCTGTCTGGAGCCTTTTCATAGCGCGGCCGCCATCGACGAAGACATTCTTAACATAGAGATTGCTCTCCTCAATTCTTACACCTTCATTCTTTGCCTGCCAGTTGGCTATTGCAGAAAGAAGAAGTTTTTCAAGTCTGCGCGATGCCTCCTGAGAACTGAATTTCAGAATGTCGAGAGCCTTGTTGACTTCAATTCCGCTAATAAGCCCTGTGACAAGCCTCATTTTGCGGGGTGAGGTCGGACAGTTCCTGAGAACCGCCTGGTACCTCTCTTTTGCAGCTTCTTTTCTCTTCTCTGCGCTGATTCTTTTTCTTGCACCCATGTCTCAATGTTTTTCAGTTTACATTACTTATTACCAGAGTGACCCCTGAAAGTACGGGTGGGAGCAAACTCACCGAGTTTGTGACCCACCATGTTTTCCGTAATGTAAACAGGGATGAATTTATTTCCGTTGTGAACTGCTATGGTATGTCCGACAAAGTCGGGCGAGATCACCGATCTTCTTGACCATGTCTTGAGGACCGATTTCTTCTGTGTCTTGTTCATTTCAAGGACCCTTTTTTCCATTTTGAACTCAATGAAAGGACCCTTCTTGATTGATCTGCTCATAGTATATCAGTTATTTTTTCCTTCTTTCAATAATATGCTTTGCAGAATATTTCTTCCTGTCGCGGGTTTTGAAGCCCTTTGCCGGAATGCCTCTGCGCGATCTGGGGTGACCTCCTGAAGCCCTTCCTTCACCACCGCCCATGGGGTGATCAACAGGGTTCATCACAACACCCCTTACTCTCGGACGTCTGCCCTGCCAGCGTGTACGACCGGCTTTGCCCGATTTCTCAAGATTATGATCGGAGTTCGAAACAGTTCCAATAGTTGCACGGCAGGTTGTCAGAACCATCCTGGTTTCACCCGAGGGAAGCTTAATTATAGCATACTTCCCTTCCCTGGCTGAAAGCTGCGCAAATGTGCCGGCGCTGCGGGCAATTGCCCCACCCTTGCCAGGCTTCATTTCAATATTATGCACAACAGTTCCGAGAGGGATATCGTTCAGAAACATTGTGTTTCCGATCTCGGGAGTTGCATCCTTGCCCGAAATGATTTTCTGTCCGACCTTAAGCCCGTTGGGAGAAACTATGTATCTCTTCTCGCCATCCTCATATACAACAAGGGCAATACGCGACGACCTGTTGGGGTCATACTCTATTGCCTTCACAGTTGCATGCATGCCATCTTTATCCCTGAGGAAATCGACGACCCTGTACATCTGTTTGTGACCGCCACCGATGTACCTCATTGTCCTTTTGCCGTTAACGTTCCTTCCTCCTGATTTTCTGAGCGGTCGAAGCAAGGATTTCTCCGGCGCGTCCTTTGTAATTGTTTCAAAGGCGCTGATGATCTTGTTTCTCTGACCTGGTGTTACAGGTTTTAATTTTCTGACTGCCATACTTGTTGCTAAATATTGCTATAGAAATCAATTTTGTTTCCTTCAGCCAGGGTGACCACAGCCTTCTTTATAGCTGCCGTCTTGCCAACAAGAAGACCCGATTTTGTGTTCCTGGTCTTTACCTTGCCACCGTATCTTATCGTATTAACCGACTCAACAGTCACTCCGTAAAGCTCCTCAACTGCCTTCCTGATCTGAATCTTATTGGCCGACCTGTCAACGACGAAACCGTAGCGATTGAATTTATCGCCGTCTTTCGTCATTTTTTCCGTCACTATTGGTTTAAGCAGAATCTTCATCACTTAAATATTACATGTTTTCAAAAGTTCCCTGCAAAACGTCAATTGCGCTCTCCACAAGTACGAGCGTTGAAGCTTTCATTATGTTGTAAGTACTTAATTCATCAGCAGTTACAACTTCAACCCCTTGTACATTTCGGGATGACAAATATATGTTTTTATTTTGTTCCCGTAAAACAAACAGCGATTTTTTATTGCCGATATTCAGGTTATTGTTCATCCGCACGATTTCCTGCGTCTTGGGAGCCTCAAGAGAGAAGTCTTCCAGAACAATAATATTGTTTGCGGATGCCTTATAAGAAAGTGCTGATTTTCTGGCAAGCTGCTTGATCTTTTTATTCAGTTTGAACCCGTAGAATCTGGGCTGCGGTCCGAAAACCCTGCCTCCTCCGCGGAACAGCGGGTTTTTAATGCTTCCTGCACGGGCTGTACCTGTTCCCTTCTGTTTCTTGATCTTCCTGGTACTGCCGGCGACTTCACCACGCTGTTTGGATTTGTGAGTTCCCTGCCTCTGATTGGCGAGAAACTGTTTTGTATCCAGATAAATGGCATGGTCATTAGGTTTGATGCCGAAAATCGAGTCGTTGAGAACAACCTTCCTCCCGGTCTCCTTGCCTTCGGTATTAAGTATCGCTAATTCCATCATTTTGTAATTATTACGTAACCACCTTTTGGACCCGGAACTGATCCTTTTACTATTAATAAATTGCTTTCAGGCATAATTCTGATCACTCTCTTGCTTTCGGCAAATACTTTGTCTCCGCCCATCCTGCCGGCCATTCTCATACCAGGAAGTACTCTCGACGGGAATGATGAAGCGCCCAGTGAACCTGGTGCCCTGCCCCTGTTGTGCTGTCCGTGTGTCTGACCTCCGACTCCGCCGAAGCCGTGACGTTTAACAACTCCCTGGAAACCTTTTCCCTTTGACCATCCGCGAACGTCAACCCAGTTGTCTGAGCTGAAAAGTTCGGTTGTGAGCACCTCACCCTCCTTTACCTGACCTTCCGCGAATCCGTCGAACTCGATGAGCTTCCTCTTCGGAGTTGTACCGGCCTTTTTGAAATGGCCCAGTTCAGCCTTGGTTGTATGCTTTTCCTTTTTCTCGTCGAAACCCAGCTGAACAGCGGAATACCCGTCCTTTTCAATGGTTTTTACCTGGGTAACCACGCACGGGCCTGCCTGGAGCACGGTACAAGGAATATTCTTTCCGGCTTCATCGAAGACGGACGTCATTCCTATCTTTTTTCCTATTAATCCCTGCATCTCTTTATTTCTTTACTGGTTTCACACTTTTATTTCTACTTCAACCCCACTGGGAAGCTCAAGCTTCATAAGAGCATCAATCGTCTTTGGCGTTGAGCTGTATATATCGAGCAGTCTTTTGTAGCTCGATAGCTCGAACTGCTCCCTGGCCTTCTTGTTCACAAACGGAGAACGAAGGACAGTATAGATCTTTTTATGCGTTGGAAGCGGAATCGGACCGCTCACAACTGCACCGGTTGATTTCACTGTCTTTACGATCTTCTCGGCAGACTTGTCCACCAGGTTGTGATCATAGGATTTCAGTTTGATACGAATTTTCTGACTCATTTCTTTAAAGAATTTTTCCTTTGGTGATTTCTACAATTCTCTTAGCTATTTCTGCAGGTACCTCCTCATAATGCGAGAACTCCATCGTTGATGTAGCTCTTCCGGAAGTAAGGGTCCGCAGCACAGTGACATAACCAAATTTTTCTGCCAGAGGTACTTTTGCTTTTACTACCCTTGCGCCTGCTTTCGATTCCATACCTTCGACCCTGCCCCTTCTCCTGTTGAAATCGCTTATAACATCGCCGACATATTCTTCGGGTGTGATAACCTCAGTCGCCATAATCGGTTCCAGGAGCACCGGACTGCATTTCCCGGCATATTTCCTGAATGCCTGCTTGGCTGCTATCTCAAATGAAAGGGCGTCTGAATCGACCGGATGGTATGAACCGTCCCTTAAAATTACTTTAAGGTTTTCAAGAGGAAACCCGGCAAGCGGACCGTTCAGCATTGCTTCGCGGAATCCCTTTTCTACCGACGGAATGTATTCCTTCGGAATGTTTCCTCCTTTTATTTCGTTAACAAATTCGAGTCCTTTGACTCCGTCTTCTGCCGGCATCAGTGTCGCATAAATATCCGCGAACTTACCTCTGCCGCCTGTCTGTTTCCTGAATATTTCCCTGAATTCAGAAGAGGTTGTAATAGCCTCCTTATATGCTACCTGGGGAACTCCCTGGTTACACTCGACTCTGAATTCACGCTTGAGACGGTCAATGAGTATTTCCAGATGAAGTTCACCCATGCCGTTTATAATTGTCTGCCCGCTGTCGGGATCAATCCTAACCTGGAAAGTCGGATCCTCCTCGGCAAGTTTTCCGAGAGCCATTGAAAGCCTGTCAACGTCAGCCTGTGTTTTGGGCTCTATTGCAACGCCGATAACAGGCTCGGGAAATGTCATCGATTCAAGAATAACAGGCTTATTTATTGCACAAATTGTATCTCCTGTCTTGAGGTCCTTGAAACCCACACATGCACAAATATCTCCGGCGCCTACACGCTCTTTCGGATTCTGCTTGTTTGCATGCATCTCGAAGAGGCGGTTTATCCTTTCCCTTTTTCCCGACCTTGTATTAAGAACTGTATCGCCGGCATTCAGGACTCCTGAATAGATTCTAAGGAATGCAAGCCTTCCGACGAAAGGATCGGTTGCAATTTTGAAAGCGAGCGCTGCAAAAGGAGCGTCGTCATCAGGCTCTCTCATTACTTCACTATCATTCCTCGGATCAATTCCTTTTACGGCACCAACTTCAACAGGTGACGGGAGGAATGCAACAACTGCATTAAGGATACTCTGAATGCCCTTGTTCTTGAATGCTGAACCGCACAGAACCGGAACAGCGAGGCCGCGAACTGTTGATTCCCTGAGGGCCGCGATTATCTCATCCTCAGTTATTGAATCATGGTCATCGATGTACCTTGCAAGCAAAGTGTCGTCGACGCTTGCAACGGCTTCAATCAGCTTTGCCCTCCATTCTCCTGCTTCTTCAACCATATCAGCTGGAATGTCTTCCACCTCATATTTTGTGCCGGTCGCATCGTCGTTATACCAGACCAGCGCCTTCATTGAGATGAGGTCAATAAGTCCCCTGAAGTTATCTTCAGCTCCGATCGGGATATGAACCGGAATGGGGTTGGCGCCAAGCTTTTCATCTATCTCAGTTACAACGCTGAAGAAATCAGCGCCGGTCCTGTCCATCTTGTTTACAAAAGCAATCCTGGGAACGCTGTACTTGTTTGCCTGCCTCCATACGGTTTCCGACTGCGGTTCAACGCCGCCGACAGCACAAAAGACAGCAACTGCTCCGTCAAGAATCCTGAGCGAACGTTCGACCTCAACTGTAAAATCGACGTGCCCCGGGGTATCAATAATATTTATCTTATAGTCCTCACCCCTGTATTTCCAGAAAGCCGTAGTTGCAGCCGATGTAATTGTGATTCCTCTTTCCTGCTCCTGAATCATCCAGTCCATCTGGGCATTTCCGTCATGAACCTCTCCCATCCTGTGCGTACGGCCGGTATAAAACAGAATACGCTCAGTCGTTGTCGTTTTACCGGCATCGATATGGGCCATTATTCCGATGTTTCTGGTGTATTTCAGGTTGGGGTTCATTTGCTGGGGTATTCCCTTTTTATATCAGTTAAAACCTGAAATGGGCGAATGCCTTGTTGGCTTCAGCCATACGGTGAGTATCTTCTTTCTTCTTATAAGCGCCGCCCTCAAGCTTATAGGCGGCCATCAGTTCAGCAGCCAGCCTTTCAGCCATTGAATGGCCTGTTCTCTTGCGGGCAAATGAAATCATATTCTTCATGCTTATGCTTACCTTCCGGTCGGAACGAATCTCCATAGGAACCTGGAATGTGGCACCACCAACCCTGCGGGCTTTCACCTCGACCTGGGGAGTGACATTCTCGAGTGCCTGCCTGAAGATCTCAAGCGGAGTTTTTCCTTCATTCTTGAATTTATCGGCTATTATGTCGAGAGAATCATAGAATATTTTGAAAGCGAGATTCTTTTTACCACTATACATAAGATTGTTCACAAACCTTGTAACGTTTGGATCGTTGTATTTGGGATCAGGTAACATGATCCTCTTCTTTGGTTTTGATTTTCTCATGATCTTATTAATTAAGTGTTATTTCTTTGGCCTTTTTGCACCATACTTTGACCTTCTCTGCGTACGGCCATTCACGCCTGATGTGTCGAGTGCACCACGAACAAGATGATAGCGAACCCCGGGAAGATCCTTCACCCTGCCGCCCCTGATGAGTACAATGGAGTGTTCCTGAAGGTTATGCCCTTCTCCCGGAATATAAGCATTTACCTCCTTCTGGTTCGTAAGCTTTACCCTGGCTACCTTCCTCATCGCTGAGTTAGGTTTCTTGGGCGTGGTAGTGTAAACACGCACACAGACACCCCTTCTCTGAGGACAGGAATCCAAGGCAGGAGCCTTGCTTTTATATATCAGTTGCTTCCTGCCCTTTCTTACTAACTGCTGAATTGTCGGCATAATATAGACTTGTTTAACATTAAAATTCCTTCAAAAAAACGGTTCGCAAAGGTATGGTTTTTATTTATTAAATTACAAACGCGTTTAATCTTTTTTTCACCTGATACGAAAACCGCATCAGCCACTGCTGGTTATCCACGATAACCGGCATTATAAACGTCTTCCAAAATGAAATATCTTACTTAATTTTGTAAGTTATAAACAGGTTTCTTCCCGACCTTTCCGCAATGAATATTCGTTTTGTAAACTTACCTCGAAGGAAAAACCGGTACTCCTGCATTTCAAAAAACTGGTGCAAAGAAAATAAATATTTCTTAATTATGTATCCTTATCGGAACAGTTTTTAAAAATTTATTATTTTTGCCCACTCTAAATCAGGATAATAAAGTATATAATATAAAATAAACAGCCACCCAGACATGAAAACCTATCAGACAGACCAGATCAAGGGCATTGCGATTATCGGCAACTCAGGATCGGGCAAGACCCTGCTTGCCGAGGCCATGCTCTTCAATGGAGGAGTAATCGAACGAAGAGGCACTATTGAAAGTAAAAACACAGTTTCGGATTACCGTCCGATCGAACACGAGAATGGCAACTCCCTGTTTTCGACAGTGATGTACACTGAATTTCAAAACAAGAAGATAAATATTCTCGATACTCCGGGTCTTGACGATTTCAGCGGAGGTGTGATATCTTCCCTGTACGCCTCCGATTGTGCTGTACTTACAATCAACGTTCAGAACGGGGTGGAGGTAGGATCTGAAATTCATTTCCGCCATGCCGAGAATGTTAATAAACCGCTTATTATAGCTGTTAACGGCCTCGATCACGAAAAGGCCAATTTTGACAAGTCACTCGAGATGATGAAGGACCGTTTCGGCAACAACGTAACAGTTATTCAGTATCCTGTCAATGAAGGTGTGGGGTTCAACTCCGTCATTGACCTTCTGAAGATGAAAATGCTCCAGTATCCCAAGGAAGGGGGAGCTGCAAAAGTACTTGACATCCCGGCCGATCAGAAAGAAAAAGCTGAAGAGCTTCATTCAGCACTTGTTGAAAAGGCTGCTGAAAGCGACGAATCGCTGATGGAACTCTTCTTCTCAAATGACTCTCTTTCTGAGGAAGAAATAAAAAAAGGAATAGCAAAAGGGCTCCTCACAAGAGGATTTTTCCCTGTTTTCTGCATTTCAGCAAAAAACAATATGGGCGTCGACAGGCTGATGGAGTTTATCGTAAGCGAAGCTCCTTCAATTACAAACATGCCTGCCCCCGTTAACAGCAAGGGCGCTGAGGTCAAGCCGAATCCTGCCGGTCCAGCTTCTGTCTATGTTTTTAAATCTTCAATCGAAGAGCATATAGGTGAAATAAACTACTTCAGGGTATACTCCGGTAAAATAACTGAAAACCTCGATGTTGTCAATACATCAAACGGGGTAAAGGAAAGACTGTCGCAGCTCTATGTTTGCGCGGGCAAGAACAGGACAAGGGTTCCGGAACTCCATACCGGCGACATCGGGGCATTCGTTAAACTCAAGAACACAAAAACCGACCACACCCTGAACGCTCCCGGCAATGACTGGAAATATGAGGGAGTGAAATTCCCCGAACCTAAATTCCGCACTGCAATAAAGGCTCAGAGCGAAAGTGATGATGAAAAACTCGGTGAAGCGCTTAACAAACTGCACCTTGAGGATCCAACAATTATAATTGAATATTCCAAGGAACTTAAACAGATTCTGGTCCACGGCCAGGGGGAATACCATCTTAATATAATGAAGTGGCATCTTGACAACATTTTCAAGATACCTACAAACTATAATCCTCCGAGAATACCCTACCGCGAAACAATCACAAAGCCTGCCCAGGCCGATTACCGTCACAAGAAACAGTCTGGTGGAGCAGGCCAGTTCGGAGAGGTTCACCTTATTATCGAGCCCTATGTGGAGGGAAGCCCTGAACTGACAATGATGAAGTTCGGGAACAAGGAAATCAAGCTTTCAATAAGAGGCAAGGATGAGGTCGAGCTCGACTGGGGCGGCAAGCTGATATATGTAAACTGCATTGTCGGCGGATCGATCGATGCAAGGTTCATGCCGGCCATCCTCAAGGGTATTATGGAAAAAATGGAAATAGGCCCTCTGACAGGTTCCTACGCCCGCGACATCCGTGTATATATTTACGACGGCAAAATGCACCCTGTCGACTCTAACGAAATTTCATTCAGGCTTGCAGGAAGAAATGCCTTCAGCATGGCTTTCAAAAATGCGGGGCCCAAGATTCTTGAGCCGATATACGACGTCGAGATAATGGTTCCTTCCGACAGAATGGGAGATGTTATAAGCGACCTGCAGGGAAGACGAGGAATGGTGCTCGGTATGTCGAGCCACAAGCGTCTCGAGGTTATCAAGGCAAGAGTGCCTCTTGCAGAAATGAACAAGTACTCAACCGCCCTCAGCTCAATAACGGGAGGCCGCGCCATGTACACAATGAAATTCGCCGAATATGCACAGGTCCCGGGCGAAGTTCAGGAAGCTGTTATCAAGGCATACACGGAAGAAGAAGAGGAAGAATAAGAATAATAATAGCAACTATTCTTGTAACCCCGGTCGGCCGACCGGGGTTTTTCTATCTCGGCCGACCGGGGTTTTTTATATCGGCCGACCGGGCTTTTTGTCACTGTCAGAATGAAATGCCGACAACGACAAATAGCTTCTCGCTTTCGGGATTGACAACCACCTGACCTGTTACAGGTATCGAGAACCTTTCAGTCACTTCTATTTCCTTCGATACTGAAAGTCCTAAATTGCAAATGCTGAATTCACCGTCAGAAGTGTGCCATCCGTCACCGGCTCCGGCAAAGAAGCCGACATCCTTAAATGCATATCCGATCTGAAAGTACTTGTCGGCCCCGGCCGATCCTATGCCCCCGGCTTCGTTAACTATATAATTCGCACTCAGGGAAAACCCGCCAAGCTCAAAACCACAATTCAGTTCGAGAGCATGGCTTCCCGCAACTCGTGATGTTTCTGATAAAGGAAGATCAGGCAGGTAATAATCAGTTATTCCAAGGGTCAGTCCGAACGGGAAAGAGTACGAAATATAAGGGTCAGCTTCAGTATACCCGCTAGCGTCAAACGAACCCCACACGCCAATAGTTAACCCTCCGTCTGAAAAACTTACAGATGGTTGAAATGCAGGTCCCTGGCCCAGTAAGGACCCCCTCCAGATATAACTGCTGTAAAGATCGGCATTGACGTTGAATCTCCGGTCGGTTTCTTCCTGGGCCACGACTTTCATTGTGAAAGAGTTTATCAATACAACCAGAACCAACCCTGCATTTAAGAATTTCAGTTTTTTCATCACAAATACTTTAAATTTATAATTGGATTCACTGTAAAAATATCATTTTTTTAAACACACCCCCTTATTTTTTATATTTTTTTACATTTTTCACTATATTTTTTACATCACCCCCCCTTTTTGAACAGGGGGTATGGCACTATATTATGCATTCTTTAATGACGCATCCCCTGTTTTTACTGAATTTTACAAATAAAAAAGAGGTCGTCTCATAAAGTGAGATCAACCTCTTTATTCTGGTTCTATCCGTGCCGGTATTCAGGGCAGGGTCATTCCGGGATAGTTAAACGGCCTGCAGAATATCCCAGACAAAGGCGCGTATTCCTACCTCTTCGTTAATTGAATCTATTTTCCTTACTGCTGAAAGAACACTTTCAACTTGATCGTCGTCAATCATTGTAAGGGCTATCTTGTTGATTTCCGGCCATGCATGCGTACCGAGATGCGGAACACCGGTATTGCTGCCCTTACCCTGGATATTCTCCCAGAGGGAGTAACCTTTGATTCCCAGCTTGTCGAACAGGTACTCCACCCTTTCGGTATGGGCCTGGTTAAATATTATTATTACAGCTTTCATTCAAATTAATTTTTTGTTGTAAATCAAACGATTCCCGTTATTTGCCATTGCCATTCCTGTCATCAAGGAAATCCATTTCGGAATATAAGGCCAGGTGCCTGTTCCTTTCTCCCTTCCTTGCAAAAAGGACATAGATCACGGGTACAACTACAAGAGTGACAAGTGTTGAAAAGACAAGTCCTCCGATAACAGCGATACCCATTGGTTTCCACAGTTCAGATCCGGAGCCTGTACTCATTGCAAGTGGCAGCATACCCAGAATTGTTGTTGCTGATGTCATAAGAACCGGCCTGAGCCTCGATCTTCCTGATAATTCAACAGCCTCATACAGCTCATGTCCCCTTTCCCTCATAAGGTTGATAAAGTCAACAAGCACTATCGAGTTCTTCACAACGATCCCGATAAGCATTACTGCTCCGATTGCCGAGATCACGCTCAGAGTGGTTCCTGTAAGGAAAAGCGCAATAGCGACTCCCGAGAACGCGAAGGGGATAGCAATCATGATTATAACAGGCATCTTAAGCGATTCGAACTGGGATGCCATCACAAGGTAAACCAGGATCAGGCTCACCAGTATCAGGAATGCAATATCCATAAAGGCATCCATCTGCTCCTGAATAGCTCCTGAAATCTGAACCATAACGCCGTATGGGATACTGGACTCATCAATTATCTTCTGCACCTCGGTCTGAAGCACTGTGAGCGATTCCTTGTAAGGTGTAAATGAAACCATAACTATCCTTTCTCTCCTTTGCCTCTGAATGCTTGGCGGGGCCCAGTATTCCTTTATCTGTGCAATCTCGGCAAGTCGTATGACCTGTCCGGCCGGGTTTGTGATACCAATATTTTCGATATCCGTAAGAGTCCGCCTGGCATTTTCCTCGAACCTGACAACAACATCGTATTCGTCGCCCGACTGCCTGAGTCTTGTGGCAGTCATACCGCCTACCCTGTTCCTGACTGCCATTGAAACTGTGGCCGTATTGAGCCCGTTTGTAATCATCTTGTTCTGATCGAGAATAATCTGAAGTTCAGGTTTTGATTTATCCCTGCTGATCGTTACATCTTTTGCTCCCGGAAGTTTCCTGATCCTGGCTGCGATCTCCTCCGCAACAATATTTGTTTCGGAGATGTTGTATCCGTAAATTTCAACATCCACTGTGTTCCCCCCGAAGGAGCCCATATCTTCAGAAGTGCTTACCGAATAGTCAGTTATCTCAGGGATTCCGGCCAGATCGGCCCTCATCTCTTCAGCAAGAGTTGTTACATCCTTCTCCCTCTCGGCAGGATCGACAAGACTGAGTGTATATGTAATAACATGAGTTCCTCCGGCTCCGAACATTGATGAAAAGCCTCCTTCATCATCCACCCCGGTAGATGATGACAACAATTTTATCTCAGGGTATTTGGCCTTAAGTATCTTGTCGATCTTGTCGGTTGTCTTCATTGTCTCGTCTACCCTGGTGCCTGTCTGCAATTCCACAGTCATTGTAATCTGCGACTGGTCGGCCTGGGGGAAGAACTCAGTATCAATTACAAGGAACAGAAGCATGGATCCGGCGAAAACGAGGATTGCAGCGATAACTGTAAACCTCTTGTGATGAAGAACCCAGTGAATTGTTTTTCCATAAAAATTATCGAAGGAGTCGAGCCATTTGCGAATGCTCCCGTCATAGGTCCAGAAAGGTGCATCCTTCCTTATAGGATACCATTTGAGTAAAAGAGCGCTCATTGTAGGCGTCAGGGTGATAGCCGCAACAACTGATGTCAGGATTGTGATTGTAACAAGCATACCCAGCTGTTTGAAAAGCACACCTGTAAGTCCGGTTACAAAAGTCAGAGGGAAGAAAACTGCAACAACTGTAAGTGTTGATACTATAACAGCCAGCCACACCTCATTAGTTGCATAGATGGCGGCTTCTCTCGGCCTGCTTCCCCTCTCCACATGTTTTGTAATATTCTCAAGTACGACTATCGCATCGTCTACAACCATCCCGATTGCAATCGAGAGCGATGTCAGCGAGATTATGTTGACCGACTCTCCCGTTATGAAGAGGTAAATGAATGCGACAACAAGGGATATCGGAATTGTAACAATAATTATCAGGGTTGCCCTCCATCTTCCCAGGAAGAAAAGAACCACCAGGATGACGAAAATACCTGCATACAGGAGAGTCTCGGTAAGATTGCTCACAGAGTCCTTTATAAAGGTTGCACTGTCGAACATCTTCTCGATCCTGACATCTGACGGCAGATCCTTCTCCAGTGTTTTAAGAGCTTCCTCGATATCCTTGGTTACCTTAACAGTATTGCCGCCTGACTGTTTCTGAACAAACATAGTCATCCCCTGACGGCCGTTTACCCGGGTATCGAGCTTGGTCTCGCGGATTGTATCGCGTACAACGGCCACATCCTTCAGGTAAACATTATTACCGTTATAACTGCTAACCACAATATCTTTAATTATCTCACTCTCCGGGAATTCTCCCTGGATCCTCAGAGGATAATCAGTCTGGCCCATTTCAATATATCCGGCAGGCATGTTCATGTTCTCGGCTGCCAGTATACCGCCTATCTGCTCAATTGTGAGGTGATAGGCTTCCATTTTCCTGGGATCAACATCGATATAAACCTTCCTTCCGGGAACCCCGGCCAGGCTAACTGATCCGACTCCCTCAATCCTGTTCAGGGGGTTTACTATTTTCTCATCAAGAATCTTCTCAAGCCCCCTGTAGCTCTCCTGTGCTGTAATCGCATAGAAGATAATTGGCATCATGCTGGAGTTGAACTTCATGACTGTCGGCTTTTCGGAGTCCTCAGGGAGATAGTTCTCGATAAAACTCAGGTTGCTTCTTATATCGTTCGTCGCCTCATCGAGGTTTGTCCCGTATTCAAAATTCATGAATATAACCGACAGCCCGTCGCTTGAAGTTGATGTCATCTCCTTCAGGTTGGCTACAGAGTTTAGGGCATCCTCAACCGGTCGTGTAATATTTGTCTCGATATCCGACGCGCTTGTCCCCGGGTAGGTTGTGACAACACCCACGAACGGAAGTTCGATTTCGGGGTACAGGTCAACCGGCAGCTGCGTCAGTGAATACAGGCCCATAACCATCAGCCCGACGAAAATCAGGATTGTTGTTACGGGTCTGTTGACAGAAGTGCTGTATATGCTCATCTTTTTCTTTTGTATTACTTATTGTATAATCTCAAGTTTGTCACCGTTTGTAAGCTTCGACTGGCCTTCTGTCACAAGCCTGCTTCCTTCGCTTAGATTATCTGAAATAATCTCGAGCTGGTCGTCAAATCTTTTTCCTAATGTTACCTCGATCCTTTTTGCAGTTCCCTGATCCTCGGTGAAGACGTACCGGATGTTTGTACCCTCCTGCATCAGAACCGAAGCGGCAGGTACAACAAAGGTCTCAACCTCTCCGAGGTCCATCGACACTCTTACGAACATCCCGGGTTTCAGAAGATCATTCCTGTTTGGAAGCTCTATCTCGGCAATAAAGGTCCTGGTCGCCGAACTGACTGTCGGAGCTTTTCTGAAGACGGTTCCGGTGAAAACCTGGTCTTTGTATACATCGGCTGTGACGGATGCCTTCATTCCTCTTTTTACAAGGGGATAATACTGTTCCGACACTGCAACCTCAACCTTCAGCGGATTTATCTGCATCAGGGTCACGACAGCCGACCTTCCGGTAGCAGTTGTGGGGGTTCCGGAGTAAATCTCACCATCTTCGAAATATTTTCCGGTGATTATCCCGCTGAATGGTGCTTTCATAAGGGTGTTCTCCTCCATGAAATCAACATTTGTCTTTGTGACGTCATATTGTGTCTTCAACTGGTCATACTGCTGCTGCTTTGCACTTCCGGTTGCCAGTAGTGTATCGAGCCTCGACAGGTCTTTCGCAAGGCTTGCCAGTTGTAGCTTCAGCTGGTACAGCTGCGAACGGTCCATCAGGAACAGCTGATCGCCCTTGCTCACCCTGTCACCATTTTCAACATATATCTTTTCAATCCTTCCGGGAGTTGCCGGCGCCATGTTGACCTCCTCAAACGGGAGAACAGTGGCAGTGTAATCAATTGTCCTGGAAATCCTGGCCTTTGCGAGAGTCTCAACCCTCACCGGCACAGCCGCTTTTTCAGAGGCCAGAGCCACTCCGGAAGCAGCCGGATCATTTCCTTTATTGGATGAACAGGCCGTAAGTATCAGCCCGCCTGCCAGAATCGCCTGAATTGTTCTTGAGTATTTCATTGTTCCTGTAATTATTTCGTGATTAGATATTGTTTAAAAGTTTATCGAGTGCCACCTTCGTCTGAAGCAGGTCCATCAGCGACGACAGATAATTGCTTTCGGCCTGCAGATACTGATTATTAGCCTGGGTCAGATCGATGCTTGAAGCCATTCCCTGTCTGAACTTGTTCTCAGTGCTCTCATAAACCCTCCTGGATACTTCAAGATTGTCCTTCTGACTCAAGTACTGAAGATTGGCATTCACAAGGTTATACCTGAGCTGACTTTCCTGGAGCATAAGCTGTTCTGCGACCATTTCCTTTGTAGTCCTGGCCTTTTCAAGATTGATCTGTGCCTGCTTTATCCTTGAGTATCTCTGTCCTCCGGCAAAAATCGGTACCGAAAGGTTAAGACCGATCATTGAATTGTCAAACCATTGCTGTTCGTTTATCTTGTCGCCCATTCCGTTTTTTCCATAGTTGTAAAAGCCGGCAAGTGTCGGAAGAGTCGAAGCTTTCTGCGACTTAACGGTGAGCTCCGAGATCATCTCCTGACCCTCAACAAGCATAAAGTTTATATTCTGCCTGTGATCAAAATCCTGCGACAAAAGGGCATCGACATTTATCGATTCGGTAAGACTTTCAAGCGTTTCAGTCAGAGTTATTGCAGTTCCCGCCGGGACGCCAAGTTGAAACCTCAGAAGATTGTAGTTCAGTTCTATTGTTCTTTCAAGTGAAGTCTTGCTGTTCTCAACCTGAGTTACATTTAAAACCATCTGGTCGACGTCGGTCGATTCAGCCATACCTGCAGCAAACATCGACCTGGTCGATTTCATCAACTCATTCATGTTTACAATGTTCTCCTCAAGCAGCTGGAGTGACTTTTCAGTAACAAGAATCAGAAAATATGCAGTGCTTACAGATTCCTTCGTATCAAGCTCCGATTTCTGAAGATTCTGCTGCGCCAGTTTCTGGGCAAGCCGGGTTGTTTCTATCCCAATGTACAAGGGCGCATTGAAAAGAAGAAGACTTGCATCCATTGATGCGCTTGTGTTGAACTGACTCCCGAAGGTAACCGGTATCTTCGTTCCCGGCTGGCCGAAGAATTCGCCCGGAAGAAGTGTTGTCATAAGCTTCAGGTTGTCGGCAAAAGTGGCTGACATTCCTACCTGGGGAAGAGCCGCTGAAATGGTTTCCCACAGCGCTGCTTTCGATACTTCGATATCGGCCCTGGCATTTATAACCGTCTTGTTGTGTGAAAGGGCGTAGTCCTGAGCTTCAGTAAGTGATAGCTTAAGAACGTCGGTACCCTGCTGCGCAAGCACTCCTGTCCACGATAAAAAGGATAGAAGCACTGTTCCAGTTAAAACTTTTCTTGTCATATTCATTGTGTTATTCGATTAAATATATCTGGTTGCTGGTTGCTTGTTACTGGTTGCTGGTTACTTGTTGCTGGTTGCTGGTTGCTGGTTGCTGGTTGCTGGTTGCTGGTTACTTGTTGCTGGTTGCTGACTGCCAACTGCCAACTGGTTTATTACTGGTTGCTTGTAAACTATTCTTTGTTCTCTCAATTCTGATCTTTGGTTTTTTTATCATGCATATTTATCAGATCAAGACCCTTTGGGGTGGATATACCCCTCAGGAAATTGATGTAAAAACCTCTCACCGAATCAGCAAAATCCACATTCTCATGGGGAAAGATTTCATTGTCGTGCGACATCTTCAGCATTTCAAGCATCAGCCTGCTTGTCATCTCGACATCTATATCCTCCCTGAAAACACCTTCGCTGATTCCCCTTCTGAGTATCTCGGCATTGTTCGAGAAATAAGGAATCTCCTTCATCATATCAGGATAATCGCCCAGTTCCCTTTTTATCCGGTTCATATCAAGGCGAAAAGCAGGCGACATATTCCTGAAATGCTCAAACATCATATCCATCATTTTGAATATAGCTTCAATCACATTTTCGGATTCCCCGAAGTATTTCCTCAAAATCGCACTCTGCCTTTCCGACATGCACTTCAGGACACCCTTCAGTAACTCCTCCTTGTCCCTGAACACCTCATAAATTGTCCTTTTCGAAATACTCATCCTGGAAGCAAGCATATCCATCGTCACGGCTCTTATCCCGTAAGTCCTGAACATCTCTGCTGCCTCTTCAAGTATTTTCTGTTTGTAATCCATCATTCCAAATTGCGCTGCAAAAATGTGAAAACTATTTTAGTTTACAAAGTTTTCATAGTTAAAGTTTCAAATAAACCGGGTAAAAACACGAAATTTACCGGTGAACTGCGAACCGCCCGGGGGATTTTACCCCCAACCCACCAGGAGAGGGCTTTAATCCGCAGCCGTCCATGCCTTATGAAAAAAGACGTAAAAGAAACTCCTTTGTTGCAGAAAGTTAAACAGGATGCCATGCAAGACAATAAACTGATATTCCAGGTCGACGCATTTACTACTGAACCTTTCAGGGGAAATCCGGCAGGCGTATGTTTTCCGGGAAAAGAAATGCCCCGGGAATGGATGCAGAACTTCGCCGCCGAGATGAACCTCTCAGAGACTGCCTTTTTATGGAAGGGAAATGGTAACTGGAATATCCGCTACTTTACACCCTCTTCAGAAATACCTTTGTGCGGACATGCAACTCTTTCTTCAGCGCACATAATGTTCAGCACAGGGATGGCAGGAAGAAATGAAACAATCGTTTTTTCTTCTTTGGCTGGCATGCTTGAGATCCGGCTGGAGGATGAATGGATAACAATGAATTTCCCCTCATACGGGCTTGTCCGGGCTGAGATACCCGAAGAACTGTGCAGGCACCTTGGGGTTACCCCTAAGGAATTTCACATGACTGCTCACGGCTGGGCTTTTGTACTTCTCGGGAGCGAAGAGGAAGTAAGGAGTCTGAAGCCCGACTTTGATGCCCTGAGACATTCTCCGTGGGGTGATCTGATCGCCACTGCACCATCGTCCGATCCGCGGTTCGACTTCTGCGTAAGGTGCTTTGCCCCTGCATTAGGAATTAACGAAGACCCGGTTACAGGTTCCGCACATTGCGCCCTTGTGCCTTTCTGGAACGGAAAGACAGGAAAGAAGGAATTCATTTCACACCAGGTATCAGCCAGGGGTGGTATATTAAAGGTGTCACTTCACGGCGACAGGGTCGAGATAGCGGGGCAGGCAGTGACAATATTCAGGGGGGAACTGGTAATTCAATGACCCCCTTTCCCGTTTCCCCCAAGGGGGAAAGGCTTTGCCGGCCCCGTCCCCCTTGGGGGAAGGTTGGGAAGGGGGTATTAGTAACAAAATTCAGAAATTTCAATCTTATCACCTTATATTAAAACCATGGAAAAAGATCCCGAGACTATTATCATTGAACTGGGGCTCGAACTGCCTCCTGCTCCCAAACCGATGGGTG
>CAZKTX010000018.1:1955-33530 GCA_964555805.1 uncultured Rikenellaceae bacterium | reverse complement strand
GGATCCTGGTGAGCCACATTGATCCTCGTACCGATAACGAAATGGATCTCATCGCTCTCCATCAGAAGTCTCACTATCTTGTCGGCCGGACCTTTACCCAGCCTGACGCTGTTATTGTACGATTTCAGTATCTCGTTTACTTTCTGAAGGGTAAGGATACCTTCGGTAACCAGGTCGATCCCTTCAATAAAACTTTCGGGCGGCAGTTCGGGATCTTCAAAGATCAGTTCATCAATGATTGCCTTGTTAAGCTCCCGGGCCACAATATCGGCGGTCGTACCTCCGCAAATTATAACCTTGCCCTTGTATTCCTTCACCTTGAAGGCAAGGTCCCTGTCCTTTTCCTTTTCGTATGGAGGACCGGTACAGAGCAGCAGCTTCCTTGGCTCGCGGAAATAAATTGTGGCGCACGAAATGTCATCCTTGGCCTTATAGGCGTCATTTTTATGGGCCATTGTGACAATCTTACCCGACAGGTTTAAAGCCGACATCGAAGTATCGCCTTTCACCAGGGTAGAAGCATAGGAGGCGATATCATCCCTTCCCCATCCGAAGGGATAGTCTTCGCTTCCCATTCCGCTCTGAGCCACCCCGTCGGAAAAGAAGATTATCCTGTCTTCCTTTGAAGGCATAAAGGTGCATGTCTTCAAAACCTTTCCGGCATTTTTCCCCTTGCTGAGCACAACCTCCTTCCAGGAGGGATCGAAGGTCTCGGATCCCCTTAGTATTATTGTCAACGGATTGTCGTACTCGAGGATGTTCACACTTCCGCTGCTTTCAATGTCGACTATTGTGAACGTCGAATAGCTTATCATCCTCTCACTGCATACGGGCAGGGTGTTCATTATTATCTCCGCTATGCGGTCAACCTCCTTGTGTTCCCTTGTGAAACTGAGCGCCATTGTGGCAGTGAGGGTTGCAAGTACATTTGCCTTTACTCCGTGTCCCATTCCGTCCGACAGCACAGCAATTACCCTGTCTTCCTCCTTTATGTATTTATTAAGGAAGACATCGCCGCAGATCCTTTCACCGTCGTGATTTCTTTGCTGACTGTTGACTTCTATGTAAAAATCCTTATACACTGTGTGTTACTGACGGGGTTCCTTTTTTACAAGCGACCTTTTCTTGTATGACTCAATAATTGAATTGAGCATTTGTTCGGTTTCGGATGCGCCTTCTCCAAGGAGGAACCCTATTTTCTGGACCATCTCGAGGTTCTTTTCGATAACGTCGCTTACCCTGTTTATAACCTCCTCGCCCTGAACCTCAGGAGAATAGAGATCCCTTATTATTGCACCGCACATCCTGTTCTTCTTTATCGGAAAGATAGAAACGTTGAGCATGCTGTCCTCGTAATGTATGTCCTTGCTCACAACCGGCTCATCTTCCTTGAGCACGTAAGAGAACATATTATAAACGTTGAAGGGAAGAAGTGTTTTCAGATCAGCTCCGACTAGTCCGGGAATGATTTCAGAGACTGCTTTAGCGTCTTCGCCGAGGATGTTTATGAAGCTCACGTTCGAATGGAGCACTTTCAGGTTGTTATCAACTATTACAACACCCGACGGAAGCTTCTCAAGCATGTTGTTCATCATGTCGGAAGCGCTTTGGGCCATCTCCTTTTCCCTCATGGCGAGTTCTTCCGATTCTTTCAATGCCTTCTTGGTGTCAGCAAGCTTCCTGTTTGTCTGCCGGAGGGTTTCTATGTATTCCTGCTTGTTCCTCAGGTTGTAGGTGTGGCACATTTCGGGTACTGCAAGCCCCTTTGCGACAGTTGAGGCAAAATGGCGGCACGACTGATAGCCGCATGCACCGCAATCGAGGGTTTCATTGATGTCTTCCCTGCCAATTATCTTCATAACCTCGGCTATCGCTTCCTCAGGAGGTTCTGGTATCCTCTGGTCGTTTGCGTGAAAATCCCTGGAGAAGTCAAGCTTCGACCAGCGCTTCATGTCCTTTTCCCACTGGTTCTTGTCGAGTTTTCCAACCCTTTTCTCGGCATAGAGACGAACAAGCGCCCTTCTCTTGAATCTTTCATTGTGAGTCTCCATACCGGGACCCAGAAGACAGCCGTGACAGAAAAAAAGGTTGAAGTGATGACGGATTGTATCAATGTACTTCTCAAAATCATTTATGCCTTCAAAAACATCTTCCCTTCCGGCTGCCGTTATAACACCGCTGACTGCAATGTCGCGCTTTATCCCTGCCGCCTGGAGTATTCCTGCCGGAAGAGGGTAGAGGGCGCCCCAGTGACCGTAGGGCGGATCAAATTCCGACATTCTGACAGTCCTTTCCTGTAAGTCGAACTCATCAAAAAGCTGTCTCAGTTCGATGAAGGTGAGAACCCCATCGACAAGTTTGCCGTCCTTGTGGTTGACAGCCTCATCCTTGTTGTCGATGCAGGGGCCAATGAAGATTGTTGCAACATCTTCACCGTAGAGCTCCTTTACAACCATAGCCGTTGCCATCATGGGCGAAACCAGGGGAGCCAGATTTGTAAGAAGCTCCGGATGATACTTCTCGATAAGCTTTACTATTACCGGACAATTTGTTGTTATGTAATACTTTCCTTCAGCCTGTTCAAAAAGATCCGCGTACTTTGAGGCTATCAGGTCCACTCCGAAAGAGTCTTCATGAACATAATCAAAGCCCAGCGCCTTCAGCATGCTTACAAACTTCCTGTAATCGGTAATGTCGTCAAATTCCGACGCTATGCTTGGCGCCACGAGAGCAGCTGTCTTGCGCTCTGATGCCAGCAGCTTTTTTACTTCTTCCTTTGAATCGCGGAATTCAATCGCCCGAGGAGAACATTCAATGAAACAAAGGCCGCATCCGATGCACCTTTCATTTATAATTGTGGGATGTTCCTTCTGCGCCCTTACCTCTATTGCATTTACAGGGCAGACCCTGACGCAGGAATATGAATTCCGGCATTTCTGGTCGTTGATATAAAAGATTGGCTTTCTGTCGTTCATAAATAATCAGTGATTGGAATCCTATCTGATATCCCCGATCTCCTTTTCAAGTATTGCATCAATTTTTGCCAGTGTCACTCCCTCTGTTATCCTGTCATTTATTCTCAGATTCGGCCCGTTGCTGCACAGATTCATGCACCTGGCTCCCTTGAAAACTATTTTGTCCTCAAGATGGTTCTTCTTGAGATGATCCCTGATATAGTTAACCACATCCCGATTTCCCCGCGAGAAGCAGGAACTGCCCATGCAAATCTGCATTTCGATTTTTTTCTGCATCCGGTGTCCGATGTATACAACTTAAAGCTCAAATGTAATAATATTTTCCGTGCTTTCATCCTCCGGCAAACCAATCAACCTGACCATTTCGCTGATTGTCACTCAATACTTAACATTTATTGTTAATAAAATAACAATGTTTATTTTGTAACAACAAAAATCTGTATATTTGGAATATATTCATTGTCTTACACGATGGCAACAGACCTCAACAATATCTTAAGCAAGTACAAGCAGGGCAGGCGCGAAGAACTCATCCCCCTCCTTCAGGATATTCAGGAGGCAGACGGTTATATCTCGGAGGAGGCAATTGTAAGGGTGGGAAGCCATCTGGGACTCAGTACTACAAAGATTTTCGGACTGGCAACTTTTTACGACCAGTTCAGGTTCTTTCCCGCCGGAAAGATTCATATTAAGCTCTGCAACGGTACAACATGCTTTATGAACGGCTCGAAAGCCGTAATTGATAAATTCAGGGAAGAGCTCAGGATTGAACCCGGGCAAACAACACGCAACGGGAATTTCAGTCTGGAGACAGTGACCTGCATGGGAGGCTGTTACCATGGACCGGTTGTGATGATAAACGGAGAATACACTATTCATATGAAGCCGGATCAGGTACCGGAACTTATCAGAAAGCTTAAATATATAATTGACAACGACTAGATGGAAGATTTAAAGACATTCCTCATACAGAAGGTATTGTTATTTGAATCCGATACTCTGACCTCCGAAACGGAAAAGGTATTGCAGAAGGTGCGGCGCGACAGGACCGATGTGCCCGTGATCCACGTCACCTATAATTCCAGTTCAATAATTGCAGGCGCCGACAAAACATTGACTGCAATCAGGTCGTATATAAGTGATAACCAGCCTTCGGCGGAAATTGTGACCGTGGGCTGCGCGGGTCCTGCCAACTATGAACCTCTTGTCTGCATTCAGATGCCCGGAAAGAACCGGCTGTTCTTCAGGAACATCACGGAGGAAAAAGTGGAACCTCTTCTCAACGGGGTCTTTCACAGCGATATAAATGAGGATGACCTTCTCGGGCAGGCAGGAGAAAAGGGATTCGGCCTGTGGCCCGGGATCTCATTTATGAACGAACTTCCATTCTTCGCCCTCCAGAAAAGGATAGTGCTCGGGAACTGCGGATGCTATAACCCCGAAAGCATTGAGGAATATATTGCAAGGGGAGGCTACCGGACATTTGTAAAAACGATCCGGCACTATACATATGAAGAGGTTTGCGACATTATTGAACGCAGCGGACTGAGAGGCAGGAGCGGGGGAGGTTACCCCACCGGCCTGAAATGGAAGCAGGCTCTTGCAACTCCTTCAAATTCACGCTACCTTATATGCAATGCAAAGGAAAGCGATCCGGGTTCCTTCAGCGACCGGACTATTCTTGAAAGTGACCCACATCGCCTTATCGAGGGTATGGCAATTTCTGCATACGCAATAGGCGCTTCAAATGGGATAATATATCTCAAATCAGGCTCCGCCCATGCCCTTGAAAGACTTCAGAAAGCCCTTGCAATGGCGAGGGATTACGGCATAATCGGCCATAACATCTATTCCAGTGGATACAACCTCGAAATAGCAGTAAAGTTTGAACCCGGGGCATTCGTATGCGGCGAGGAAACAGCCCTTATAAACAGCCTTGAAGGAAAAAGGGGAATGCCGCAGCTAAAGCCTCCTTATCCTACTACCTCAGGTCTTGCCGGTAAGCCCACTGTTATAAACAATGTGGAGACTCTGATGAATGTCCCGCTTATAATGCAAAACGGCCCCGAATGGTTCAGGGGATTCGGCACCGAAAAAAGTCCGGGGACAAAAATCCTGGCGGTGACAGGCCGCGGACGAATGTCGGGTGTGATAGAGGTCGAAATGGGAACCACAATACGGACTGTCGTTGAGGATATAGCTGATGGTATGAGGGATGGAAAGGATTTCAAGGCTGTTCAGCTTGGAGGGGCTTCAGGTACTTTTATCGCCGCCGCTGACATTGACACTCCGATAGCATTTGAGGCTATGAAGGAAAAGGGTATTGTAATGGGTGCAGGCGGATTCGTTGTAATAGACGAGAATTCGTGCATGGTCGACCTTGTGAGGTATTACATGGAATTCATAAGAAGGGAAAGCTGCGGGAAATGCATACCCTGCCGTGAAGGAACAGGCAGAATGCTTGAAATTCTTGAAAGCGTAATAAAAAAGCCGGCCAACGAGGATTCTGGAACAACCCTTGAAAGATTCAAGGGAGTCATGCAGCTCGAAACAATTTCGACTGTTATGAAAGACACCTCACTTTGCGGCCTCGGACAAACAGCGCCCAATCCTTTTATGAGTGCCCTGCTTAACTTCAGGGAAGAATTCGAGGAACATATATTCGACAGGAAATGCAGGGCCAACGTCTGCAGAGGACTGAGAACATTTATTATAAACGTTGAGAAATGCACGGGATGTACAGTATGCGCGGGTAAATGCCCGGTGAACGCTATTTACGGAACCCGCCTCCAGCCTTTCTTCATCGTTGAGGATAAATGCATTGGATGCGGAATATGCTATGATGTGTGTAAATTTTCTGCAGTGATAGTAAAATAGAAAATGCGACAGGTTGCTGGTTACTGGTTACTGGTTAAGGCTGCCAGAACCAAACCAGCAACAAGCAACAAGCAACCAACAACCAGCAACAAGCAACCAGCAACCAGCAACCAGCATCATGCTCTTCACGATTCAGGTAAATAACAAGAAGATCAAGGCCGAAAAGGGAGAAACAATCCTTTCAGCCCTTAACCGCAACGGGATAATAATACCCACCCTTTGCAGGATGAAGGAGTTTACTCCTACCGGTGCCTGCAGGATCTGTGTTGTGGAGGTTGAAGGACGCGACCGTCTTGTAACGGCTTGCTCCCAGCCTGTGGAAGAATGGATGAAAATCAGAACCCATTCACCACGTGTTATAACAGCAAGGAAGACAATCGTGGAACTTTTACTTTCAAACCATCCCGACGACTGCCTTTACTGCGACAGGAACCTTAACTGCGAACTCCAGAGGCTTGCGGAGGAACTGAATATCCGTGAACGAAGAATAAAGGGAAAAAAGACAAAACAACGCCTCGACCAGTCGAGCCCTGCAATTATAAGGGAACTTGCAAAGTGCATCCTGTGCGGCCGCTGCGTCAGGGTGTGCGAGGAACTTATTACATGCACCTCCCTCGATTTTATAAACCGCGGCCGGCTGACTCATATTGGCGCCGCCATGGATAAGGATTTTAACTTCTCGAGTTGCATCCATTGCGGACAGTGCGTCCTGGTTTGTCCGACCGGTGCTCTCCACGAGAAACATAATATCACCGAGGTGCAGGAATTTCTCAATAAGCAGGATGTTGTGAAGGCTATCCAGTATTCCCCGGCAGTTGCATCAGGCATCGCCGAAGAACTGGGAATCAGGAATACAAGGGATTTTGACAAAAGCCTTAATGCAATACTCAGAAAAATCGGATTTGACAAAATATACAGCACAGGTACTGGAACTGATATATGTGTGACTGAAACTGTAAACACCCTTATTGAACGATGGGGAAATAAACCGGTTCAGCCACTTTATATAACTGCTTGTCCGGCATGGGTGAAATATGCCGAGCAATTCACGCCGTCAATCCTGCCTGAATTGTCAACAGTAAAATCACCCCAGCAGATAACAGGGATACTAATAAAAACACTTGTCGCCGGTCAGCTCCGTGTAAAGCCCGAACAGATATTCTCCGTATCGGTATCGCCTTGCATAGCAATGAAGTATGAGGCAAGGCGCGACGGAATGATGCGCAAGGGAATCAGCGACGTCGATTCAGTTATGACAGTCAGGGAGCTGGCCCGACTGATCCGATTGAACGGAATAGATGTCACAAATATAGAAAAGGAACCGGCCGACGAACCATTGAGCGGAAGAAGCTCGTCAGCTGTGCTTGCGGAGGTATCAGGCGGACTTACAGAGGCGGTTATACGGCTGCTTCATGTCAGGAAAACAGGCAGGGAGATCGACCGTCAGGAATTCAAAAAACTAAGATTGTCAGGGAGTTTCAGGGAATCCTTGATCAGGATAGAGGAAAAAGAGATAAGGGTAGCTGTGATTGACGGACTCAACGGACTTGAAAAACTAAGATCATCACTTGCCTCAGGCACAGTTTATGATCTTGTTGAAGTAATGACCTGTCAGGGTGGATGCATTCACGGCGCAGGATTGCCTTTTGTCACGTCAAAGGAGGAACTTAAAGCCAGAACAAAACTGGTTTACCAGGCTGACGAAAGTGAAGCAATAAACCTGCCATGCAAATCCCCGGCGCTCATAAACCTTTATGAAAAACTTTTAAAGGAGAACATGGATATTTCGGATAAGAGTATTTTTTATACGCATTTTGAGAAGAGGAATGTATTGTTGTAAAACCCCCTGCCCCCTAAAGGGGGTTCTTTGAAGTCCCCTTTAGGGGATTCAGGGGTAAAATATGGATTTGGGAAATGTTAGTATACACAATTAAAGAACTTTGCCGCACATGCTACACCTGCGTAAGGGAGTGCCCTGCCAAGGCTATCCGGATTGTCGGGGGACAGGCTGAGGTAATTGATGAAAGGTGTATAGCATGCGGAAACTGTACGAAAGTGTGCAGCCAGGGCGCTAAGGTTTTCATGAATACAACTGAAAGGGTGCTGAATCTTATAGCCTCTGCTAAAGATACTTATGCTATAATTGCTCCCAGCTTTCCGGCCGAATTCCAGGAGTTACCCGATCACAGGATTCTTGTCGGGATGACAAGGAAACTTGGATTTAAAAATGTACTCGAGGTTTCATTCGGCGCTGATCTTGTTGCCGCAAAATATAAAAGCCTGATTGAGGATAGCAGCGAATATTACATCACATCCGACTGCCCTTCGATAGTGAATTATATAAAGTACTACCACCCGGGACTTGTTGATAACCTTGCACCCATCGTTTCGCCTATGGTTGCAATGAGCCGGGTTGTCAGAGCAAAATACGGTGACGATTCAAAAGTTGTATTTATAGGGCCATGTGTGGCAAAGAAAGCCGAGAGCGGCGAAATTGACGAAGTAATAACATTCACAGAACTGAGGGAGTTGTTCGATCTTCTTAAAATAAAGCCATCTGATGTCGAGCCTTCCGATTTCGACCCGCCCGCAGGAGGAAGAGGCGCAATTTTCCCCGTAACCCGTGGTCTGCTTCAGACAGCCAATATTAATGATGATGCGATAACCGGAAACATAATAGCAGCCGAAGGAAGAATTGATTTCCAGGGAGCACTGAAGGAGTTCGAGGCCGGACTTATAAAGAACCAGCACATGGAGCTTCTCTGCTGTGAGGGATGTATTATGGGTCCGGGTCTTTCAAAGAGCGGGAAACAGTATAACCGGCGGGCACGTGTGAGTTCCTATGCAAATAAGAAGATGAAAGAGATTGATCGGCAAGAATGGGAGAAAGCCATTCTGGAATTTGCCGAACTTGACCTTTCAACAAAACACAGGCCCGAGGAACGGCGGCCCGAGTTACAGACGGCTGACGGAATTGAAGATGTGCTGGCCGCGATGGGGAAATTTGACGGGAAGGATCATCTCGACTGCGGGGCTTGTGGGTACGAGACCTGTATCGAGCATGCAATTGCAATTAAGAAGGGATTGGCCGAGGTGGAGATGTGCCTGCCGTATACAATTGAAAAGCTTCATAAATCGGTTAATGATCTTGCCCTGACAAATGAAAAGCTTACATCAATGCGCGAGGCGCTCAAACAATCGGAGAAACTTGCACATATGGGTCAGCTTTCCGCAGGTATCGCTCATGAACTTAACAACCCTCTGGGAGTTGTTATAATGTACAGCAATATCCTTCTCGACGAGAGTCCCGAGGAATCCCCGGTAAGGGAGGACCTGAATCTTATTGTGGAACAGGCTGCAAGATGCAAGAGGATAGTTGCAAATCTGCTGAATTTTGCACGGAAAAACCAGGTCAATCATCAGCTGATCAGCCTGAAGGATCTTGCCGAACGAAGCCTTGAAAGTATAATTGCACCTCCGGAAATTACAATTTCGGTTATCGACAAAACTACAAATCCTGAAGCAATGCTCGATACCGAACAGATGACACAGGTTCTGACAAACCTTGTTAAAAATGCAATTGATGCCATGCCCCATGGCGGGACAATTGATCTCATTCTTGAGGATACCCTCGGGGATGTAATCATAACCGTAAAGGACACCGGTACCGGAATTAAGGAGGAGGACAGGGCGAAGGTCTTTGAACCCTTCTTCACAACAAAAGCCATTGGGGTTGGAACAGGTCTGGGTCTGGCTACAGCTTACGGTATTGTGAAGATGCACAAGGGCCAGATAACAGTTGAATCGAATACTGAACCGGCTAAAGGGCCGACAGGAACGAGTTTTAGAATAATTTTACCCCGACGGAAAGAATGAAACCAGTGCCTTTACCTCCAACCTGTCCCGATAGCTATTGGGAGCTTTTGGGACCCAGGGGGGCTAAGAACAAGGACGGATCCCAAAGTCCCCCCTGGGGGATTTAGGGGTAAAAAAACTAAGGAATTGAAATTAAGAAAAATTAAACAGTATAATGAAGAAAAGCGATTTTACGATTCTTGTGGCGGATGATGACCCAGACTACCTTTACCAGACTGTGAACAACCTGGGAAGGGCAGGGTATAAGACTGTGGCAGTGGAGAGTCAGGCGGAGGCTGAATCGGTAATCTCGAAAATGAAACCGAGTCTTGCAATCTTCGACCTTATGATGGAAAACGACGACAGCGGATTTATCCTATGTTACAAGATCAAGAAGAAATATCCTGATATCCCGGTTATTCTGGCGACTGCAGTGGCTCATGAAACGGGAATTTCGTTCAGCCTCGATTCGGAAGCCGAAAAATCATGGATCAGGGCCGACAGGTATCTCGAGAAGGGGATCAGGCCCGAACAGCTTGATCAGGAGGTTATGAAACTATTAAAGATCTGATATGCCAGTATTAAAGGTCCTTGTTGTTGATGATGAGCCCGGTATACGATCGGGAGTGTCGCGTATCCTGAATAACTTCCGTGTTGCCTACCCGTTCATGGATGAGGATTTTACTTTTGAAGTTACTGAAGCCGCCACAGGAGAGGATGGGATTACAATAATTGATGGCGATAAACCGGATATCGTTCTGCTCGATAATAAACTTCCGGGAATTCAGGGAATCGAGGTCCTCGAGTACATCCGGAACAAGAATTATGACGTGGTTGTCGCAATGATTACATCCTACGCCTCGCTTGACGTTGCTCTGAAGGCTCATAAATTCGGAGCCACCGACTTCGTTCCCAAACCATTCACTCCCCAGGAACTCAAATCGAGCATTGAGAATATTACAAAGCAGCTGTACCTGAGGCGGATAACCCACAAGATGAACGAGGAGGGCAGAAAAGTAAGATACCAGTTCCTCTCAGTCCTTTCGCATGAACTGAAAGCCCCGCTTAACGCAGTGGAGGGTTATCTTAAAATGATGCAGGAAAGGCAGGCAGGCGACAGGATCGAGGATTATTTAACTCCCATCGAGCGGTCGCTTCAGAGAATCCAGTGGATGAGGAGCCTGATTATGGACCTTCTCGACTTTACAAAGATCCGGCTCGAACGGAAGGAGGAAAAGATTGAAGAGGTTCATCTTAAGGGTATCGCTTCCGATGCAATAGTTACAGTTCAGCCTTACGCCATACAGATGGAGGTCTCAATAAATCTCGGACTCAAATCGGATGTTGTTATAATGGCCGATCCGACCGACATGGAGATAATATTCAACAATCTGGTCTCCAACGCGGTAAAGTACAACAAGAGAGGCGGCAAAGTTGAAATTGTGATCGACGAGGATGAAAATGACGTTCTGTTGCTGTTCGCCGATACCGGCATTGGGATCAATGAGTCGGACAAGGAAAACCTGTTCTCGGATTTCGTAAGGATTAAAAATGAAAAGACAAGAAACATTGGAGGAAGCGGACTTGGTCTGTCAATCGTTAAACAGGTTGTCGATCTTTACCACGGTTCAATAATTGTCGAAAGTGTACCTGATGTGGGTACTACTTTTAAGGTACGCCTCCCCAAAAAATTCAACTAACAATAATGAATGTAATGAATGCTTTACCAGGTAAAACAGTAGAACGTCTGAGTGAATACAGGAGAACCCTTCTTTCATGCCTGGGGGAGAAACGGAATTTTATTTTTTCCCATCATCTGGCTTCAAGGCTGCATATTACAGCAGTCCAGGTACGCCGCGACCTGATGCTTATAGGCTATTCAAGCGCCAACAGGAAAGGGTACGACGTTAAGGAACTGATCGATACTATCGGGAGGATACTCGATTCGACCGATGGGATGAATGTTGCAATTATCGGAATCGGCAACCTGGGCAGGGCCGTGGCGGGGTATTTCAAGGGAAAGAGGTCAAAACTCAACCTGGTTGCATCATTCGATAATGATCCGCAAAAAGTGAATAAAGTGATCTCGGGAGTCAAATGCTACTCCTACGACAACCTTGAGAAAATGATACCCGAGCTTGGTATCCGTATCGCCATTCTGACAGTACCGGCTGATTTTGCAGCAGAAATTGCAGAGGAAGCCGTCCGCTTCGGTATCAGGGGGATACTGAATTTCACTACAATACCTCTGAATGTCCCCTCAGACGTCTATCTCGAGGAATACGACATGATAACATCGCTTGAAAAAGTGGCCTATTTTGTGAAGGAAAACACTGTTTAGTTCAATTCCGGGCAGAATGAAGATATTCAAGAGCTTTGAAGCGGCATCAGGCATCCGGAATCCGGTGGTTACAACGGGTTCGTTCGACGGTGTTCATATTGGTCATAAGACGATTCTCAGGAGATTAAAAATGCTTGCCGAAAAATACGACGGCGAATCGGTGCTTATTACATTTGACCCCCATCCCCGCAAAGTCCTCTACCCCGAAACTTCGGGAAAAGACCTCAGGCTTATTAACTCACAGCAGGAAAAACTCGAACTTCTAAAGGGAGCTGGTCTGGATAACATCATAATCGTTGAATTCACCCGCGACTTTGCCCGGACTACAAGCGAAGAGTTCGTCAGTAATTATCTTCACGGGATACTTAAGGCAAAGGTTGTTGTGGCAGGTTTTAACCATCATTTCGGCTTTAATAAGGAGGGCGATTACAGGCAGCTCTGGGAGATGCGCGAAAAATATGGCTTTGAAGCGGAAGAGATTCCGGAGCAGGAGGTACAACACGAAACTGTAAGCTCGACAAAGATACGTCAGGCCATAAAGGATGGATTCATACAGAAGGCAAACGCCTATCTCGACCACTATTATATCGTTATAGGAAAGCCTGAGAAATACGAATACCGTAACAATTTCTACGAGATAAACCTTGCAAGGGTTCCTCTCACCGAAGAATGCAAACTTCTGCCTGTACCCGGACTCTATGCAATTACTCTGAGCTCAGGAAAGATCCGCTCAAAGGGAATGGCAATAATCAACGGGAACAGCGACGGACCAAACGAAGTGCTCATTAATGTCCTAGATAGTGACCCGGTCGGCTTTGGCACTGACACGACACTTTTCTTTCATAAGAAGATACACGGATCTGTAAATCTTGCAGACCAGGATGACTCAGCCCGAAGGCTGAAAGCTGCAAGGAAGGAGATATCCGAACTGATCTTCTGATTACACTGAAACGGTTAAACAGCCTGACTACAGGCTGTCACCGAAATCACTTCTGTATTTCTCAGCAAGCTTCTGTGGCCAGTCCGACAGGGGCTCAAGCCGTCCGATAAAGAATCGGAGCAGCGGAGGTTCTTCCGTGAACCTGAGCCCGCCAACGAGTTCCCTGTTGTGATACAGCCAGTTCAGTCTGTCTATAACATACTCAATCTGCGACAGCGTATATACGCGCCTTGGCACCGCGAGTCTCATCAGTTCAAGGTCAGATAATATGTCAACACCATTCTCGTCGCGGTTGTTGCTCATTGTTCCCCTTTCCATTCCTCTTACTCCCGATATTATATAATAGGCTGAAATCAGGGCTCCTGCAGGATACTCCTTCTGAGGAATGTGGCTTAGGAACTGACCGGCATCAACATGGCATCCAAGAGCCCCGCCGGGCAAGATTACAGGAATGCCAAGCTTATCGAGCTCGCCAGCCATATATGCTATGTAGCGGGGAGACTGGTTGACAACATGCTCTTCGACAGTCTCTTTAAGTCCTTCGGCCATTGATTCCAGTTCCTTTATAGGAATACCTCCGTACGTAAGGAATCCCTCATATACTGGTATCAGGAACTTTATTTTGTCAAAAACTTCCTTCTTGTTTGTGCAGATGGCGCCGCCCCGTGAGGAACTAACCTTCCTGCCGGAGAAATAAATTATATCGCACATGTTGCTCATCTCAAGGAGGATGGATGCAAGCGAACAGTCTTTATAACCTTCTTCCCTCATTTTGATCATGTAGGCGTTTTCGCCGACAAGGCTTGCATCAAGAACTATAAGCAGGCCATATTTGTCTGCAACCTTCCTCACTTCACGAAGGTTTTGCATCGAGAAGGGCTGGCCGCCAAGCAAGTTTGTTGATGCTTCCATCCTAATGAACGGAATGTTCTCCCTGCCGTAATCGCTCACAGCTTTTTCAAGCTTTTCTATATCGAGGTTTCCTTTGAACGGAAAAGAACTCTTTACCTTCATTGCCTCTGAAGTGTATATCTCAAGTACCTTGCCGCCGCAAAGCTGAATATGAGCAAGGGTTGTTGTGAAGTGATAATTTGTAGGTACAACCGATCCTTCTTTTACATATGTCTTGCTGAGAAGGTGCTCTGCTGCTCTTCCCTGATGGGCGGGCATTACGTATTTCTTACCGAAGACCTGCAGAATGCTTTCCTCAAAACGGGTGAAACTCTGCGAACCGGCATAGGCTTCATCAGCAATGAACATCTTCGACACCTGTGCATCACTCTGGGCATTTGTGCCGCTGTCAGTCAGCATATCAAGGAATATGTCCTTGGTTTTGAGAAGGAAAGAATTAAACCCGGCTTCCCTGATCGCTTCCAGGCGCCGCTCAACCGGAACCAGGCTTATCGACTGGACTATCTTTGCCTTGTGCATCTCAAGAGGAATATCCTTCCCGTTGAAAAACTTAACTGTACCATTTGTAGAAATTTTCTCCATTATTTGTTTTGTTTTTGGTTATAAAATGAAAAGGCTTACCTTTTCGGGTAAGCCTTGTTCTGATATCTGATGACCGCATCTTTTATCAATCACGACTTACCCCGGGAAACCCGTGATAATAGTAATAATAATGATAGCGACCAGTGATTAACATTTTAATATTTTTAAGCTCCTGCCAAAACTAACTTTAATTTATTCAATAAACAACAGGAAAGGGAAATATTATTTAGAATTACAGGTATTTTGATAACACCGTGATGCAAAGAGGAGGTTGTCCTTACCCTCAGATTTATCTGACGGCAGGTAACACCCTCCTTTGCGGGGCTTTAGCCCCCTTTAACTTTTACCCTGGGACTAAAGTCCCGGCAGCAGAGAGGAGGTGTGTCCTTAAGAGCCAGGTAAAACAATTCGTAAGCAATATTCACACAATAAAAAATTATTGTAAAACGATAATAAACTATATGAATAACGACAAAAAATTTACCTGAAACGATATGTTATTTATTATATTATCAATTGTAACTTAATGACCTTTACCTTGTTGTCAGCTCCTGTGCCGGATATTGCACTCCAATTGATGACTTATTGTGCGAATTTAAGTTGGTTTGTTAATTATCATGATTACTCTTTTTTTTTGAACTGTTAATTTTTCTTATCTTGCTTTCGTTCTTACCTTGATAGTTTTGTTTGTAGTTAACTATAATTCAGAAGAATTCTTTTTGGCGGCAGCCCTGAATGCAGGTTTTCCTAAGCGATTTGCCGGCCTTTGATCAGCATTCTGTACCGGCCGCGGAAAATATAAAATCTAAACTTATCTGAAAGCTGATTATGATAAATGACAAACTGATAAATCCTTCAAGCATTGCAGTTGTCGGCGGATCGGACGATCTGATGAAACCCGGCGGGAAGATACTGCAGAATATTATCGAGGGCGGTTATTCCGGCAGCCTTATTGTCGTTAATCCAAAGCAGGATATGGTTCAGGGTGTAAAATCATACCGCGACATCAGTGAAATACCTCCGGTCGACCTGGCGATTCTTGCAATTTCATCAAGATACTGCCTCGAAGTTGTCGATATTCTCGCCCGCCGGAAGAACGTGAAAGCTTTTGTCATAATCTCGGCAGGTTTCAGTGAGACAAGCGAGGAAGGGAGAAAGCTTGAAAAAGAGATTTCATCGATTATCACCGAAACTGATGGTTGTCTGATCGGGCCCAACTGCATCGGTGTTGTAACACGTACTTATCATGGTGTTTTCACAACACCTGTTCCGCTTCTGAGCGACAAGGGCTGCGACTTTGTCTCAGGTTCAGGCGCAACCGCACTTTTTATAATCGAATCGGCCCTTCCCAAAGGGCTCCGCTTCTCAAGCGTTTTCTCGGTAGGCAACAGTGCCCAGACGGGAGTGGAGGAGGTGCTTGAGTACTGGGATCTGAACTTCGATCCTGTAAGGAGCTCACTGATAAAACTGATCTACGTCGAGTCGATTTCAAATCCCGACAAACTCCTCCATCATGCTTCTTCACTTATTCGCAAGGGATGCAGGATAGCTGCAATAAAAGCCGGTACAACGGAAGCGGGCAGCCGTGCCGCTACTTCGCACACAGGTGCAATGGCTTCATCCGATTCGGCAGTGGAAGCCCTTTTCCGAAAGGCAGGCATAGTCAGATGCACAGGACGTGAGGAACTTACAACCGTTGCTTCTGTATTCATGCACAAACCAATCAAAGGCAGGAATATAGCTATAATAACTCATGCCGGCGGACCGGCAGTAATGCTTACAGATGCTCTCTCCGCCGGGGGAATGAACATCCCCAAATTCAGCCAAACCGATCAGGATAAGATACTTGGGATGATGAATCCGGGAGCATCGGCGCTTAACCCTATCGATATGATCGCCACAGGATCGATTGAACAGCTTGGAAATGTAATAGACTATGTCGACAGGGAGGTGAAAGGCATCGATGGCATGAGCGTGATCTTCGGGAACAACGGACTCAACGACATGACAGGGGTTTACGATCTCCTTCACAGAAAAATCATTGAATGCCGTAAACCTCTTTACCCCATACTGCCTTCAATATCCAGCTCATTCAGGGAGCTTGAATACTTCATGAGCAAGGGGAATGTGAATTTTCCCGATGAGGTTGTACTGGGAAGAGCGCTTACCAGGATTTACAACACTCCGCATCCGGCTGAGGAAAAAATATTCCTCGACAAGGTTGATGTGCCTCAGATAAGAAGGGTGATCGACAGCTGTGAGAACGGATACCTCGAACCGGCAAGGATTCAGGAACTCCTCAGGGCTGCAGACATTCCTCTTGTGAAGGAGGGAGTGGCCGGAACCCGCAAAGATATAATTGAGCTTGCTGAAAAAACGGGTTATCCGGTTGCCCTTAAGGTTGTAGGTCCTGTTCACAAGTCGGATGTAGGCGGTGTGACTCTTAACATTAAGTCACAACGTCACCTCGAGGCTGAATTCGCAAGGATGGAGAAAATTGAAGGTGTAACCGGCGTTATGGTTCAGGAAATGATCGCCGGCACCGAACTTTTCATTGGCGCCAAATATGAGCCAAGGTTCGGGCATATAATCCTTTGCGGACTCGGCGGGATCTTCGTCGAGGTACTCGGCGACGTTTCCTCAGGCCTTGCTCCCCTTACACTCAGCGAAGCTATCTCAATGATAAGGAGTCTCAGGGCATACAAAATTATAAAGGGTACACGTGGAAAACCAGGAATAAACGAAGCTTTATTCGCGGAGATAATCGTTCGCCTTTCAACACTTCTGCGCTTTGCAACCGAGATAAAGGAGTTAGACCTTAATCCTTTGATTGGCAGCGAGAAGAGTGTCACAGTTGTGGATGCAAGGATCAGAATCGAGAAAGGTTAGTTATCCATTTTCTGAATTATCTTCAAAATTTTACTTAAGTTGGAGGACTTTTTTTTCAGATTAGTATTTAACCAGCAACCCTCTTTCGCTAAAGCTTCAGAGGGCAAAGCCAGTAACGAATAGTTGGCAGTTGGCAGTTGGCAGTTGACAGGAGAAAAGGCGTAAAGGAAGAAACGAGGAACAATGAACGAGGAACCAGTAACCAGCAACTATAAAAAAAGTTGGCAGTTGGCAGCAGGCAGTTGGCAGGAGAAAAGGTGTTAAGGCATTAAGGCGTTAAGGCGTAAAAGAAGAAACAAGGAACTATGAATAAGGAACCAGTAACCAGTTAAACTAATTAAACGATGATAATCCCACAGCTTTCGGTCTTTCTTGAAAACAAGTCGGGGCGCCTCACCGAGGTCCTTGAAGTGCTAGGTAAAGGAAGCATCAGAATAATTGCCCTTAGTATTGCCGATACATCAGAATTCGGAATACTGCGTCTGATCGTCCCCGATCCCGACAAGGCAAAAGCACTCCTCAAGGAACAGCTTTTCACTGTGAATATTTCGGAAGTCATTTCAGTGAAGGCTCCCAATGAGGCAAAGTATTACGCAGGATTGCTAAGGATACTTTCCGACCTTGATAACAGCGTTGAATACACATATGCATTCGCACACGGCTCCGATGCCATTATAGTTCTCAGATGCAGCAATAACGATGAGGCAGTAAAGGCACTCAGGGATAATAAAATAGAACTCCTCAGCTCGAAGGAACTCTACTCGCTCAGCTAGGTGAAGTCCAGTCGGTCAAACACAAAAAATCAAAGAAAACAAAAACGGAACTTAAGAGACAAACGGAAATGGAAATCTGGAACAGGCATTTTGAGTGCATGGATCGTGATGAACTGAGAAGGGTTCAGAGTGAACGTCTGATTGAAACTGTTGAGCGTATTTACTTCAATGTTCCGTATTACAGGCATAAGATGCAGGAGGCGGGACTTGGCCCGGAGAAGATACATTCTATTGATGATCTCAGGAAGCTTCCCTTTACAACAAAACAGGATCTCAGGGATAATTATCCTTTCGGACTCTTTGCCGTTCCAATGAGTGAGATAGTAAGAATACATGCTTCATCGGGCACAACCGGGAAGTCTACAGTTGTAGGTTATACAAGGAACGACATATCAACCTGGTCAGAGGTGATGGCTCGCACACTTACAAGTGCCGGCGCCAACCGTCACGACTTCATCCAGATCGCTTACGGATACGGACTTTTCACGGGAGGACTGGGGTTGCATTACGGCGGTGAGAAGATTGGTGCATCGGTGATACCCATATCGGGAGGAAACACCCAGCGTCAGATCCAGTTAATGCACGATTTCGGAAGCACTGTTCTTGCCTGTACCCCTTCATACGCCCTATATCTGGCCGAAGCCATGATTGAAAGCGGCATCAGCCGCGATGAGTTCAGGCTGAAGGCTGGTGTTTTCGGTGCCGAGCCCTGGACCGAAAACATGAGGAAGGAGATTGAAGAAAAGCTCAGGATCAAAGCGACAGACATATACGGCCTGAGCGAGGTGATGGGCCCCGGCGTAGCGAGCGAATGTCATGCACAGGATGGCCTTCATATTTTTGAAGACCATTTTTACCCGGAAATTATCGACCCTGAAACTCTTGAAGTTCTGCCCGAGGGCTCGGTTGGCGAATTGGTTTTCTCCACTCTTACAAAGGAGGGACTTCCTCTTATAAGGTACAGGACGCGCGATCTAACAAGGCTTAACTACGGAAAATGCAAATGCGGACGCACAATGGTGAGAATGGATAAGTGCCTTGGAAGGAGTGATGACATGCTTATAATACGCGGCGTGAATCTGTTCCCTTCACAGGTCGAAAGCGTTCTGCTTGAGATGAGCGAGATAAAGCCTCATTATCAGCTTATTGTAGACAGGGTCAATAACCTCGACACCCTCGAATTGAAGGTCGAGGTCGATGAAGCCTTTTTCCTGGACAAAATAAGCCAGCTCGAAGCGCTCCGGATGAAGCTCCAGGATAATCTGCAAAGCTCTCTGGGACTCGGAATTAAGGTTACTCTTGTGGAACCCAAAATTCTCGAGAGAAGCGAGGGCAAGGCAAAAAGGGTTATTGACAAAAGGAAATTTTAATCAATCATCATGGATAATATACCAATTCCTGAAGATATAATTGAGTCGGTGAAGAAGTCGGCCGGAATTCTTTCCCCCGGCACGGCTTCGATAAGAGAGATTGTCTCCCTTGTCAACCGTATCGAACGGGAGACCGGAATCAGTTTCGTAAGGATGGAGATGGGCGTCCCCGGTCTGCCGGCTCCGGAAATAGGTACCAATGCTGAAATTGAGGCTATTAAAAGCGGAGTGGGATCACTATATCCTGATATTGCCGGACTACGGACGCTTAAGGAGGAAGCCTCCCGTTTTATAAAACTCTTTCTCGACGTCAATATAAGCTCTTCAGGCTGCATTCCGACTGTGGGTTCAATGATGGGATCACTGATCTGTTTCCTTGTAGCAAACAGGAACGACAGAAACAAAGAGGGCTCGCTGTTCATCGATCCGGGATTTCCGGTTCAGAAACAACAGGTCAAGATGCTTGGTCATGACTATTTCTCATTCGATATTTATAACCATAGGGGTAAGAAGCTGAGAGCGAAGCTCGAATCGATCCTTGAAACAGGCAAGGTGTCGTCGCTCATCTTTTCCAATCCGAATAACCCGACCTGGATATGCCTGAACGAAGAGGAACTTTCAATTATAGGCGAACTATCCATGAAATATGATGTTATAGTAATAGAGGATCTTGCATATTTCGGGATGGACTTCAGAAAAGATTATCTTAATCCGGGGGAACCTCCTTTTCAGCCAACAGTGGCACGTTATACAGACGATTATGTCCTGCTTATTTCCAGCTCAAAGATCTTCAGCTATGCGGGACAAAGAATTGCAATTATGGCTATTTCGGACCACCTGTTCAATCGTTCTTACCCCGATCTGCTTAGGTATTACTCATCAGAGAAATTCGGCCATTCAGCCATTTTCGGAGCGCTGTACGGGATCTCGGCCGGGGTTACTCATTCGGTTCAGTATGGATTTGCTGCACTGCTGAAAGCTGTAAACGACGGCAAGTATAAATTCAGGGACGACATAATTGAGTATGGAGAAAAGGCAAGGATCATGAAGGAGCTCTTTATCGGAAACGGCTTCAAAATTACATACGATAAGGACATTGATGAGCCCATCGCCGACGGATTCTACTTTACGATTTCCTATCCGGGAATGACTGCCTCTGAACTTATAGATGCGCTGATTCCTTTCGGAGTAAGCGCCATTACTCTCAACTCAACAGGAAGCGAAAGAAATGACGGCCTGAGGGCTTGCGTTTCGCAGGTTCCCCGTTCACTATTCGGCGATCTGGAACACCGGCTTAAATGTTTCAGACTGAAATATCCGTTAAATAATTAAAAGTCATAATATGGCAAAAATAAAAGGAAGCATCGTAGTCGATGTGGAGAGGTGCAAAGGATGCGGGGTATGTTTAGTCTCATGTCCTACCGGCACTATTGATATGGCAAAGGAGGTAAACGGCAGAGGCTACAATTACGCATATCCTGCACATCCCGAGCTGTGTATAGGATGCGCAAACTGCGCCATCGTATGTCCCGACGGTGTTATAACAGTTTATAAAACAAAAGTATAGCGGCATGGAAAGAGAACTAAGATTGATGAAGGGAAATGAGGCAGTAGCCGAGGCAGCAATCAGAGCCGGGGCTGACGGGTATTTCGGATATCCCATAACGCCGCAGAGCGAGATTATTGAATATCTGATGGAGGCCAATCCATACGAGACCACTGGAATGGTTGTACTGCAGGCTGAAAGCGAAGTGGCTGCAATAAACATGGTTTACGGCGGGGCCGGATGCGGCAAGAAAGTGATGACAACTTCATCTTCGCCCGGCATAAGCCTTAAGCAGGAGGGAATTACATATATTGCAGGCGCCGAGCTTCCCTGCCTTATTGTGAATGTTGTGAGGGGAGGCCCGGGACTTGGAACCATTCAGCCTGCGCAGTCGGATTACTTCCAGGCAGTCAAGGGAGGCGGGCACGGCGATTACCATCTTATTGTCCTTGCTCCGGCTTCGGTTCAGGAAATGGCCGATTTCGTGGAGCTGGGATTTGACCTTGCCTTCAAATACAGGAACCCGGTTATGATACTTTCCGACGGAGCTATCGGCCAGATGATGGAGAAGGTATGGCTTAATCCTCACAAAGAAAGATCGAAGGAAGTACCCGAGTGGGCTACAACAGGCAAGCCTGCCACAAGGAAAAGAAATGTAATCACATCCCTGGAACTTGATCCTTTCAGACAGGAAGTTTTTAACCAGAAACTGGTGGCAAAATACAATGAGATCAGGGAAAAAGAGGTCCGCTATGAGGAGTATCAGTGCGAAGATGCGGAATATCTGCTTGTTGCCTACGGAACAAGCGCCAGGGTTTGCCAGAAAGCTGTTCAACTGGCCCGGGAACAGGGCATAAAGGCAGGATTGCTGCGGCCGATCACCCTTTTCCCTTTCCCCTCGAAACGGATCAAAGCGCTGGCGGAGCAGGTGAAAATGACGATTGCAGTTGAAATGAGCGCCGGACAAATGGTTGAGGACGTAATGCTGGCGGTTAACGGTAAGGTGCCGGTCCATTACTACGGCAGGATGGGAGGTATGGTGCCTACACCGGATGAAGTTGTTGAAAACCTTAAAGAAAGGATTATAGGAGGCTGAGTTATGAAGGAAGTTACAGGAATCAAGGAATATATCAAGCCCGAAAATCTGGCTTACAGGAAATCATCCCTGCTTACCGATGATATAATGCACTACTGTCCCGGCTGCGGCCACAGTACGGCTCACAGGATTCTTGCTGAAGTCATTGGGGAAGAAGGAATACAGCATGATATAATTGGAATTTCTCCCGTGGGATGCTCCGTGTTTCTCTATAATTACCTCGATATCGACTGGCAGGAGGCGGCCCACGGCAGGGCACCGGCACTGGCAACAGCAATAAAGAGGCTCCTCCCGGATAAATATGTATTTACTTATCAGGGCGACGGCGACCTCGCGGCAATAGGAACCGCCGAGACAATCCACAGCTGCAACAGGGGTGAAAACATACTGATTATTTTTATTAATAACGGGATTTACGGAATGACCGGAGGCCAGATGGCTCCAACAACACTTCCAGGAATGAAATCATCCACATCACCCTTCGGCAGGGATGTGAGGTCAATGGGCAATCCGTTGAAAATGACAGATATAGTAGCTACTCTTCCAGGTACTTATTATGTAACCAGGCAAAGCGTTCACTCCCCGGCGAATGTGAGAAAGACAAAAAAAGCCATCAGGAAGGCATTTCAGTATCAGAAGCTTAACAAGGGGACCTGCTTTATCGAAATAGTGTCGAACTGTCCTTCAGGGTGGAAGATGACAGCCGTTCAGGCAAACAAGTGGATGGAAGAAAACATGTTTCCCTATTATCCGCTGGGCGACCTTAAAGCACCTGAAGAACAGCAGGTCCAACAACCTAAAACCGAGTAAAATGACAGAAGAGATTTTGATAGCCGGATTCGGAGGACAGGGAGTCCTCTCAATGGGTAAGATAATGGCTTATTCAGGTATGATGCAGGATATGGAGGTTAGCTGGATGCCTTCGTATGGCCCGGAAATGAGAGGAGGAACTGCAAACGTTATTGTTATTCTCAGCAGTGAAAAGATAAGCTCTCCGATAATCAGGCATTTCGACACTGCAATAATACTTAACCAGCAGTCGATGGATAAATTTGAGCAGTCAGTAAAGAAGGGAGGCATTCTTATTTACGATGGAAACGGAATCACAAGGCATCCCGAAAGGACAGATATATCAATTTACAGGGTGGATGCAACTGAAGAGGCTGCCAGACTTCAAAGCCCGAAAACATTCAATATGATTGTGCTGGGAGGTTTTCTAAAGGTCAAGCCTGTGCTTACTATGGACAAGGTGATCGCCGGACTGAAGAAATCGCTGCCTGAGAGATATCATAAAATGATTCCGGAGAACGAGATATCCCTCAGAAGGGGAGGAGAAATTATTCGGGAAGTAAGCAAGGCATAATGTTTTCATTGTTCGTAGAAATGCATCTCAGTGATGTATTTCCAGACAGCCGGACTGAGATAGTACGACATGTTTTTCCCTTTTTTAATCCCGTTTCTTATAAATGTTCCTGAAATATCCATCAAGGGGGCATTAATCCATTTTACCCTCGCCCTGCCGAGAATTTCATCAAGTTGTTCATTCTCTTTTTTTACTGTGCCTGGCCGGGGATAAACATAGATCGGGAACATTTTCACAAGTTCTTCAGCGTTTTTCCATTTATGTAGTGTGTAAAGATTGTCCTCACCCATCACAAGAACGAACCTGTGATTCGGATACCTGTCTGTTAGAAGGGCCATTGTATCGATTGTATATGATGGTGAGGGACGGTTAAACTCGATGTCGGACGACTTCATATCCTGATTTTCGCCGATTGCAAGATCGACAAGATAGAGCCTGTCGCGATCGGAAAGCAGGGTTGATTTCTTCTTGAGAGGATTCTGCGGACTTACTACAAACCAAAGTTCATCGAGGTCGGTGAATTCCTTCATGTATCCTGCAATTGCAAAGTGTCCGATGTGAACAGGATTAAACGATCCGAAAAACAAGCCTATTTTTGACATAGGAAGAATAATTTGCAGATTATTTCAGATTAAGTTCTGACCGATTGTTAATGAGGCTGTTTAGTCATATTGTCGAGGAAACTCTTAACCATAAGGTAAGCCTCCTGTTTTGCCACAGCAAGATTGTCGTTTACAATTATATTGTCAAACCTGTCGGACAATTTAATCTCCTCTTTTGCCTTTTCAATCCTTGTTTTTATTCTTTCCCTGTCGTCTGTTGCCCTTGCAAGAAGCCTTTTTTCAAGGTCCGCAACCGATGGCGGCATTATGAAGATTGAGATTGCTTCTGTACCATACAGGTTCTTAAGATTGATACCCCCTCTTACATCAACATCAAAAATAACGTTCATTCCTTTATTCCTGATCCTGTCGATCTCTTTTTTAAGAGTACCGTAACGGTAACCTTTATAGACCTCTTCCCATTCGGCAAACTCACAATTATTAATTCTGGCCGTGAACTCATCAGCAGAGATGAACCAGTATTCCTTACCGTTTTCTTCATTTCCCCTTGGCGGCCTTGTAGTGGCTGATATCGAAAACTCCAGTTCCAGTCCTTTTTCAAGAAGATGGTTCACAATAGTTGTCTTTCCTGCTCCGGAAGGGGCCGATATAATAACTAACCTGCCTTTCATCTATCGTGGGGTTGTGATCTTATAAAATATTGTTTGTCTGTTCCTTGATCTTTTCAAGCTCATCCTTCATCCTGACAACAAGCTTTTGTATTGACGCATCGTTGGCTTTCGATCCCAGGGTGTTTATTTCCCTTCCTATCTCCTGTGTGATGAAGCTCAGCACTTTCCCGTTAGGGGCAGGAGTGTCGATTGTTTCCAGAAAATACTCACAATGCTTTCTCAGCCTGACCTTCTCCTCATTGATGTCAAACTTCTCCAGGTAGAAAATCAGCTCCTGCTCGAACCTGTTTTTGTCAATGTTTTCGGTCCCGTTATTTTCACTGAGAATTGCCCAGAGCTTTTCCCTGACCTTGTCAGTCCTGCCGGGCTCAAATTTCTCGACCTCCGCCAGTGAGTCAAGGATCCCCGACACCCTCTTTCTGAGGTCAGCTTCAATTGATCTTCCTTCTTCGGCGCGGTAAATGTCGAGAACCTTTACTGATTCAATTATGTTTTCCTTTACTGTTTTCCACTCGTCTTCGGGCACCTCGGGCTTCTCTGTTTTGAGAGTATCGGGTAGCCTCATAATAATTGGCATTATCTGATCGTCGATGTTTATATCAATCTCGGCGGCCAGTTCCCTGAGCTGCCTGAAATAGCTTTTCACAATTGTCTTGTTTATTACCGGTATCCCCTCATCTTCGAGAATATCAAAATAAATCGAGAAATCGATTTTGCCCCTCTCAAGCAGCTGGCTTATAGTATTTCTTATCTCCAGCTCTTTTTCCTTATAGAGCCAGGGCACCTTTGTGTTTAAGTCCAATTGCTTGGAATTAAGCGATTTGATCTCAACAGTGATCTTTTTCTGGGGTGTTTCGACTATGGATTTCCCGTAGCCGGTCATGGACTTGATCATATACGTTCAGGTTAGCGGTGAAAGGTACGAATTCCCGTTGTTTTTAGAAAAATTGTTAAAAAATATTAACAGATTATTGTTAACGGACTGATAATCTGTATAATAATTGAGGCTAACAGAGAGGCTTCAGTTTCTTTCAGATTGATTTTGTTATCTTTGCGCAAATTAAACGTCTTATCTGACGTTATGATTTATACCTTGAACAGGTAAATCTTGTATCAAAACTATTGCTTATGAAAGGAAGATTTCTGCTCCCTTTGATACTATTTGTATTTTTTCACCAGGCTCCCGGAATCTCTCAGGATCTGACACCAGCTGTTGATTCTTCAATTGCTTTAACCGAAGCGGTTAAGGCTCCTCCGGCATTTGATCCCGATACTGTACAGCCTCAGGTTATTGTTCTTTCGCAGGACGAGGCTTTGAGACTGCTTCAGAAGAAATTCAGGTTCCGGCCGGGGCGTCAGCCGGTTGACCCTCTTTATGGAGCAATCGGCCGCTTGCTGGCTGCCTCAACTACTCCTCCATTTGATTCCACGAGGCATTATCTGACCGGATTTCCCTATGATTCGCTCAGGATAGCGGGCGACACACTTCCTTCTGTAAAAAGGATTACATACACACTGCCTGTTGATTCAACGCAGCTTATTGACTCATTGAAGATCCCGCTTATTGCAGATTCAATTGTGTTCTCAGGTTATAAATTCAGAAATGATTCAATCAGGGCGGCAGTAAACGTTCTTCTTGATTACCTTGAAGCACGCGATTCAAGTATTATCAGGTTCACCGGCCCGGGAGTGGGAGAGTATCCGATGTGGCTGAACTCAGGAACGGACCGTATGATAAGGTTCTGGCTGAAGAATGATCTTGACGATTCTGTAACAGTATGGATAGGAAATCCCTCAAGAAACACAATCGGACTTTACCTCGAACATGGGGTTTCAATAAGGAGGCCAATGCGCCAGGGGAATGTTTCCGAAGCAAGGATCGAGGTTGAACCCCGTGACAACAAAACCCTTATCGACATAAACAGGATACTTACAAAATCGCAGTACTGGAGATACCGGACTGAAGCATCGTTCTCGCTTAACCAGGGTATGGTTTCCAACTGGGTCAAGGGAGGAGAAAACAATATTTCCACTGCACTCGACCTGACATGGTTCGCCGATTACAGCAACAAGAGCAAGCGTCTTTCATCTTCAAATTTTGCGAGGTTGAAATACGGGCTTATAAAGTCGGGAAGCGAGGACATAAGAAAAAATCTCGACCTGCTCGAGACCAATTCAAAATTAAATCACAAGGCTTTCGGCAAATTCGATTTCAGTGCAATAATGTTGTTTAAAACTCAGGTTTCGAAAGGCTACAATTACCCCGATACGATACCTGTTTCCAAATTACTGAACCCTGCAATCCTGACGGTCGGTTTCGGGCTTGATTACAAGCCGAACAAGAAAACATCAATAAACCTGTCGCCGCTTTCATACAAGGGCACATTTGTTCCCGATACCGCCAATATTGAGCAGACTAAATACGGTATTGCAGCCGACAGGAGGTCGAAGCATGAACCCGGAGCCAGTTTTATGATAATGAATGAGATGCGGCCAATGAAAAATATGACTGTCACAAACAGGCTCCAGTTGTTTACAAATTACGTGAATAATCCCCTGAATATTGATGTTGACTGGGAAATGATAATTCTGGCCAATCTCAACTGGTTCACTGATGTCAGGCTCAACACCCACCTGATTTTTGATGATGACACAAGGACACTTCTCTTTGATAAGGATAAAAACCCTGTAATGGGAGAGGATGGCAAGCAGAGAAAGACTGCAAGAGTCCAGTTTAAGGAGCTGCTCGGATTGTCATTCATTTTCAGGTTCTGAAACCTGAAAACGCATGATTGAAGTAATGAAGTTCGTGATTCTTGCTGATAGTATACCTATTAATCAACAAGACTCTTCTGGAAAATCCTGAAGCGCTTTACAATTTTACCGTTCATCCTGTCGCATTCAGCCCTCATCCTTGCATTCTGTTCCATTATCAGGTGGCTGTCGAGGATTTTCTTGTTATGTTTCCTGGCAGAATCCAGAAGCTTAACTGCCATCATTACGTCAATTCCCTTCCCCCTGTATTCTTCCTTAACCCCTCCAAGCATCAGCATCAGCTTTGTCGCCTTCTTCATTTCTTTCATTATCCTTAATATTCCGAAGGGGAAGAGCTTACCTCCGGCTGCAATCATTCCGGGAGTCATGTCGGGAAGCGCCACAACGAAACCGACGAACTCGTTTTTCGACTTTGCGATCTTGACGAATTCAGGGTCGAGGATAGGCAGATATCTTCCGGCAAATTCCTCTTTTTCAGCATCATTAAGAGGAACATATCCGTAGATGTCTTTGAAGGTCTGGTTCATTAGCTCCAGAACAGGGATGATAACCGGCTTTATCTCTTTCTTTGACCTGAATTCCGTTATTGTTATCTCCCCGTTCCTTGAATATCTTTCAAGGGCCTTTAAATAAACGGAGGGATACGACTCAGGTATCGGCAGATTGTAATTCACCAGGTCAATCTCCTTTGTATATCCTTCTGCTTCAATGAGCGACTGCATATAAGGTGAGTTTGTCGGTGCTGTGAAGAGGTATGGATATTCAAATCCCTCGATCTGGAATCCCTGGGGATCCTTGTCCGAGAAACCCATCGGACCGACAATCTTTACCATTCCTCTGTTTCTGACCCACTCCTCTGCCTTTGAAATAAGGGCGTGGAAAATATCCCTGTCGTTATAGCACTCCAGGAAGCTGAACCTGCCGTGCTTTTCGTTTTTTATTTCGTTATACCTGTTGTTAACAAGAGTCATTATCCTACCAACCGGTTTATTATTCTTCCAGGCAAGAAAAAAAGCAGCATCCGCATAGAGGTAAGATCTGTTCCTGTTCTTGTCAAACAAATGCCATTCGTCTGAATAGAGCGGAGGCAGCCACGCGGGTTCCCCCCTGTGAACTTTTGCCGGCAGGTAGATGAATTCCCGGAGCTCACTGCGGGATTGGACTTCTTTAACTATTATTTCAGACATCAGTTCAGTGTATTTCAAACGCCAATAAACAAAAAATACTGACAGGCTATCCCAAATCAGGTGAAAATTACAAGGTCAAGGATCACGAAAAGTGCAAATGCAATACTGGCAATACCGTTTGTTGTCTGGAATGCCAGAGTAACCCGGCTGAGGTCGTCGGGTTTGACAAGCAGATGCTGCCATAACAGCAGCCCCGTGAAAATAATGGCCCCGGTCAGGTAAAGTATATTTCCGTTGCCCGCTATACCGGCGACAACCACGAGAAGGCATGTAAATAAATGCACAATGCCTGAAATTGCAAGGGCTTTTTTCCTTCCTGTCAGTGAAGGTATTGAATGAAGTCTGTGTTCCCTGTCAAATTCTGAATCCTGAAGGGCATAAATTATGTCAAACCCGCTTACCCAGGTCAGTACAATCAGGGAATAAATAATCGGGAGGTAGTTGAATGATCCGGTCACTGAAATATATGCACCTATGGGAGCAAGGCTCAGTCCAAGACCAAGTATGAAGTGGCACAGAAATGTGAACCGTTTTGTAAGGCTGTAGCCAAGTATCACTGCCAGGGCCACTGGTGAAAGGAACAGTGTAAGCCTGTTGATCAGCCCGGCTGATACAATAAAGAGGATAGCATTTACAGCAACAAAGACAACTGCTGATTTAACTCCGATCTTGCCGGAAGGGATCTCCCTCTTATCAGTCCTGGGATTAAGTGAGTCGAATTTCCTGTCAACCAGCCTGTTGAAACCCATCGCTGCATTTCTCGCAGATACCATGCACAGTATTATGAGCAAAAGTAGCCGTAAACTGAATTCATTAGCCGTAGTTGTTACAGCCAGGGTAAAGCCGATAAGAGCGAACGGCATCGCAAAAACCGTATGCATGAACTTGACGAGAGACAAGTAATTGCCAGCTGTCTTGAATAATCTTCCCATTTCAGGATTATGAATTCAGGTTAAATCCGTGGTTATAAGTTAAGGGAAGCTTCAGGCCTCTCATCTTATCTTTGCATCAAGCTCTTTCTCAAATGCCCGTCGGAGGCTGTCCATCACCCTGTCGATATTCTTGTCGGTCAGTGTCCTCAGATCATCCCTGAGAATGAAGCTGACTGCATAGGATTTCTTGTTGGCTCCAAGGCTGTCGCTTTCATAAACGTCGAACAGACTTACTTCGCGCAGTACATTCTTTTCGGTATTGAATGCAATATCCCTGATCCTGCCGAACCTGATTCCCCTGTCAAGAAGCATTGCCATGTCGCGCCTCACAGCAGGGTATTTCGGGAGTTCAGCAAATATGATGGGTTTCCTGCCGATCAGCCTTATTACCTGATCCCAGTCAATATGGCTGTAGAAAACATCCTGTCCGATATCGAACCTTGAAAGCATACTTTTTGACAGTTTTCCAGTTTCTGCAAGTACCTTGTTGTTGATTACGTAAGTTATCGATTCGGCGAAATATTTTTTCTGACTCTCTCCGTTCGAAAGCAGCAGAGTGTCAATTCCCAGCCGTGAGAAGATCATCTCTGTGGCAGATTTAATATTGAAGAAATCTGTCGGACTGGTCTTGTTATTCCAGCTGTCCTTCCCTGTTTTTCCTGTAATGAAGATATCCAGCGATTTTCTTTCGGTGTAGTCATCAGCCAGGGGGACAGAAGAGTTGTGACCGGTCCTGAAATAGCAGTTTCCGAATTCATATAGTTTGAGATCGCAGCACTGGCGGTTTATGTTCCAGATAACCGAGCTCAGTCCGCCATACAAAAGCGATTGTCTCATCGCATTCAGATCAGAGCTCAGGGGATTTGCAAGTGTCACAAGCTGGTTTGAATCGAAATCGCTGTTGCCTTCATACCAGGCAGCAGGATTGAGGGAGTTGCACATTATCTCGGCAAAGCCGTTGGCTGAAAGGAGATCGGAGACTGTATTAACAGCCTTCTCCGGGTCAGGCTTCTCTATGAAAGTCAGTGTGGAGTTTACATGCTCATTGATTTCCACATTGTTGTATCCGTAGATCCTCAGTATCTCCTCGATAACGTCAGCTTCCAGCTTTACGTCCACCCTGTATGCAGGAATCTCAAGAAACATTGTCTCATTGTCTTCCCTGAGTATCTTAAAGTCAAGCAGTCCGAGTATCCGTTGAATTGCGTCCCTGCCTATCTTTTTCCCGATGAGACGGTCGATGTTCGCGAAGCTCACTTCGGTCGTTGCATTCCTGATTTCTTCAGGGTAAACGTCTATAATACCGGAGCTTATCTTGCCGCCTGCGAGCTCCTTCATCAGGATGGCTGCCCGTTTCAGGGCCCAGACCGTTATGTTTGGATCAGTTCCCCTTTCAAATCTGAAAGAGGCATCCGTCTGAAGGGAATGCCGTTTGGAGGTTTTTCTTATTGAAACCGCATTGAAATGGGCGCTTTCGAGAAAAATGTTCCTTGTGGCTGCCGTAACACCCGATTTTATCCCCCCGAAGACTCCTGCAATGCACATTCCTTCTTCTTCATTGCAGATCATCAGGTCGCGCGAAGAAAGGTTTCTTTCATGCCCGTCGAGTGTAATGAATCTGGTTTTGTCGGGAAGGTTTTTAATTATGACTTTCTTTCCGGTTACTTTATCTGCATCAAAAGCATGGAGTGGCTGCCCGATCTCGAGCTGAACGAAGTTGGTTATGTCCACAACATTGTTTATGGGGTTTAGACCTATTGACCTGAGTCGTGTCTTCAGCCAATCGGGCGATTCCCCTATTGTGACATCGCTTATTGTAATTCCTGTGTATCGCGGGCAGGCGCTGAGGTTTTCAATTATCACTTCAAAGCCTGATGTATTGCTGTCGGGCCTGAAGTTGTCGACGGAAGGTCTGACGGCAGCATGGT
>CAZKTX010000018.1:0-1855 GCA_964555805.1 uncultured Rikenellaceae bacterium | reverse complement strand
TCCTCAACTCCTTCAATCTCGAGACCAATACCGGTAAGGATTTCAGACAATTCGTGGGGATCGATATCGATGCTGAGGTACTCTTTCAGCCAGTTATAAGAAATTTTCATCTTTTGAAAAAATAGAATTCTTTGAGTATTGTGTTTACGTAACTACTTCATAAAAGCCCGTCAGCCCGGTCGTGATTTGTTTAAAAGTTTGTCCGGTTTGTGGGTTACTTTCATCATGACCGGCTGTTCAAAACAAAAAATTTATCAAGATTGCAAAAGTAAACAATTTCTCTAAGCTTCAGGGTAATTATCTATCTTTGCACATCAAAACTTGTTTTTATGACTCTCGAACAGAACGACAGACTGATACTTATAACAAATGACGACGGGTTGTATGCCGCGGGACTCAGGACTCTCCTTGAAGTAATGGAAGAATTCGGAAAGGTGGTGCTTGTTTCGACCCAGGAAAGTATGTCGGGAATGTCGATGGCGCTCACTGTGAAGACTCCGCTCAGGGTCAAGCTTCTTGAGGAGACTGACCGCCGTAAGGTTTTTGCCTGTAACGGTACACCGACCGACAGCATCAAGCTTGCCGTCAACCAGTTGCTTGAGAGGAAACCCGACTGGGTTGTATCCGGAATCAACCACGGCTCAAATGCTTCTGTAAGCGTTCTTTATTCCGGCACTATGGCAGCTGCAATCGAGGGTTGTCTGTACGGCATTGACTCCGTGGGTTTTTCAATGAACGACTTCTCACGCAACGCCGACTTCTCAATATGCAGGAAATTCATCAGGATAGTGATGCTGAAACTTACCGAAATGAAGCTTCCGGGGGGTATCTGCCTTAATGTAAACATCCCTTCAGTACCCGAGAATGAAATAAAGGGAATAAAGATTTGCAGGCAGTCAAAAGGCAACTGGAAGGAGGAATTCGAAAAACGGAAAGATCCTATGGGCAGGACCTATTACTGGTTAACCGGGATGTTTCAGAACCAGGAGCCAGAGGCCCTGGATACAGATGAATGGGCGCTCGCAAATAACTATGTTTCAATAGTTCCGGTTTCAGTCGACATGACCGCACATTCATATCTTGACACCCTGAAGGACAAATTCAACCTATGACATTCACAGGGAAATATGACAGGCAATATATCGGAGTCCTTGCCGGTCTTTTAATTCCATTGCTTATTTCAGCGGGAATCTGGCTGTTCTCAGAGGGAAACCCGACTCCGGCAGAATATTTCAGGAGAATAACTGAGGCAAACATACTGACTCACATAATTTCCCTATCCGTTTTTCCCAACATTTTCCTTTTTCTGCTATTTAACCGGCTCGATATGCTCAGATCAACCAGGGGAGTTCTTGCAATAACGATTTTCTGGGCAATCCTTGTCTTTGCAGTTAAATTTCTGTTATGAAGTATTTCATAATAGCCGGAGAACAGTCGGGCGATCTTCACGGATCGAATCTTGTCAGGGAACTGTTCCGACTCGATAAGAAGGCTATTATAAGGTGCTGGGGCGGTGATCTGATGCAGTCGGAGGGAGCAGAATTGCTTATGCACTACAGGCAGACAGCGTTCATGGGCTTCGTCGACGTGGCAAAAAACATTGGTAAAATCGGCAGGCTGTTCGGCCTTTGCAAACAGCAGATCAATTCATTCAGTCCCGATGTTGTGATTCTGATCGATTACCCGGGCTTTAATCTTCGGATAGCTGAATTTGCGAAGAAATCGGGGTTAAGGGTTTTCTATTATATCTCCCCGAAACTTTGGGCCTGGAATGAGGGAAGAGTCAGAAAGATCAAGAGTAGTGTCGACAGGTTGTATATAATTTTCCCGTTTGAAGTTGAATTTTACTCAAAGC
>CAZKTX010000017.1:11145-33966 GCA_964555805.1 uncultured Rikenellaceae bacterium | reverse complement strand
CGGAGCCTTGTCCCCGATCCTCGGCATAGCATAAGTTTTGTTCTCTTCCATAATAATTGTTTTAATTTTTGTTAGTAAATGTAAATCGTTTATCGTTTATCGTTTATGGTTTATCGTTTAAGGCTTTCCGGTTTCCAGCCGGTATCATTGCGACATTTTCAGATTCCCGCTTCAGATCGGGCTTGTCCTTTGTACGTTTTGTAGTCCTCCTTGTAATTCAGGTTGTGATACCATCCTCCTCCGTCAAAGCTGATGTACCTGGTTTCAACCTTCCCTGCCAGGTCAGATAGCTTTAGCCGGCCTTCAGCCAGGAGTTTTCCGGCTGCCGGCAATACAGTCCGCCTGTAAATTGCATAGAGCGGTTCATATTCTCCGGATTCGTTTACAGGCATTACTATATCGGCTCCTTCAGATATTTCGATCATCTTTTCAATGAATTCAATGCTGATCTCCGGAATGTCGCATGCTGTAATGAAGTTCAGTTCTGTGACTGATTTTGTCAGACACGAATATACTCCCATTAGGGGACCTGAGTCCGGAGATTCATCTGGTACTACTTTGTGCCCCAGGAAGCTGTACTTCTTTTCATCGCCGCCTATAATTATTTCCCTGAAATGTTTTTCAAGCCGGGTTACAATGTGCTGTATCATGGGTACTCCATTAACAGGAAGCATACTTTTATCACGCCCGTCCATCCTTTTGCTTTTTCCGCCGGCAAGCACTATGGCCGTAATATTTACTGTTCCTGGTGGTTTCACTTGCCTGCCGGTTTGTTGTATGTTTAACCGTTTGTCTGAAGTAAAGTTATAAAATCTGATCCGGATTTCTTCAGTTTTCAGGATATATATCATAATTGTAACCCTCAGTACTTTTAAAAAAATCTGTATCTTTTGCAGATTAAACAACTTGTGATGGATCAGCAGGACATCATTTCAGGATTCAGCCCCGATAAGGATAATTTGTTGTCGATCCTTCACGCTCTTCAGGACAGTCATCCGCAGAACTATCTGACCGGCGAGGCGCTCCGTGCAACGGCCAGCTATCTTAAAGTCAATCTTTCATGGGTTTACGGTGTTGCAGGTTATTATTCAATGTTCAGCCTTAAACCAAGGGGACGTTATGTAATACGGATATGCAACTCGCCGGTTTGCAATATGATGGGATCGCCTGATATTCTGGAGATGCTCGGCTCTCTCCTCGGCATCCGGCCCGGTGAGACAACGGCCGACGGTCTGTTTACGGTTGAGGAAGCCGAATGTCTGGGTATTTGTGATGTGGCTCCGGCTATGATGGTGAACCGGAAAGTATATGGCTGCCTTACCCGCGACTCGCTGGCTGCTGTCCTGGACGGACTTAAATATTCTTATCCTCCGCTGAAATGATAAAGGAAAAGCGCATTATACTGGGATCGTCAGGCAGCATAAATCCATGCAGTATTATTGACTATGTCGGGGCCGGGGGATACCGGGCCCTGTCTATGGCTCTTGAAGGTGGTCCTGAAAGGGTAGTGGAGGAGGTACTCGCTTCAGGACTCAGAGGCAGGGGAGGCGCCGGGTTCCCTACCGGAGTGAAGAACAAGTCGGCTTCCGGGACTCACTCAGGAATAACTCACTATGTTGTATGCAACGCTGATGAGGGGGAACCGGGTACATTCAAGGACAGGATCATTATGGAAACAAATCCCCACCTGTTGATTGAAGGGATTATAATATCAGCCTATGCAATCGGATCCGAAAAGGGATATATATACATCAGGGGGGAATACAATGATTCTATCAGCAAGCTTCAGAGCGCTGTTTCACAGGCTAATAAAAATGGTTACCTGGGAAATAACATTCTCGGCAGCGGTTTTTCATTCGATCTTGAGATAAAACCGGGCGCCGGCTCCTATCTCTGCGGAGAGGAACTTACTCTCCTTGAATCGCTCGAGGGGAAGAGGGGCTATCCCCGAATCAAACCGCCTTTTCCTGCCGAAAAGGGTCTGTGGGGACAGCCAACCCTTGTAAATAATGTTGAGACTCTGGCTAACATTCCGGGGATAATTGCAAACGGGAGTTCATGGTACAGGTCGTTGGGTACTGAGAGGACTCCCGGCACGAAGATCTTCACAATAAGCGGTGATGTTTCACTCCCCGGTTGTTTTGAGGTGGAGGCCGGGGCTTTCCTTAATGATCTGATAAACGATCTGGCTGGAGGAACAAGCGACGGGGCACCATGGAAAGCCGCTCTGCTGGGAGGAGCTGCCGGCACTTTCGTTCCTTACTCTTTTGCTGATCTTTCAATGTGCTACGAGAGGTTAAAGGAGCGAGGCGCAACTCTTGGCTCAGGCGCAATAATTGTAATGGGAAGCGGAAGAAAGTTCATCCCCATGATTCAAAGCATTTTACGCTTTTTCAGGCATGAGAGCTGCGGCAAATGCGTTCCCTGCCGTATCGGAACTGCTTACATTCATGAAAGGTCGCTTGAACTTACCGGTGCCCGGCCTGAAGAACGTATTGCAATTCTGGAGGATATTGTGATCCACGCAAGGCAAATGGCGAAAAGCTCACTCTGCCCGCTTGGACAATCTCCAATACTTCCGCTTGAGACTCTCCGGAAGCATTTTTCAGAGGTACTGGCATCAGAGTGAACACAAGGCAACAAGAAATAAGTTGGCAGTTTGCAGCAGACAGTTGGCAGGATTTGGAGCCCTGAGCCCTGAGCCAACACCCCGTACAGACTAAAATGTATAAGACAATGGAGATGGTTACTTTAACAATCGATGATAAGACTGTCCAGGCTCCTGCCGGCTCAAACGTGCTGGAGGCAGCCCGCAAAAACGGAATTCCAATCCCCGGCCTTTGCTACCACCACAAGCTGTCATCAACAGGAGCCTGCAGGCTGTGCCTTGTAAAAATAGATGGTATGAGAGGTCTGACAACTTCCTGCACAGTGAAGGTGACCGAAGGGCTGAAAGTTGTTGCATTTGACCAGGAACTTGAAGAAACCCGGAGATTCCTCCTTAATTATCTTTTATACGAGTATAGCAATCATTATGACGGAACTTACCCCGATGAGCTGAGGGAGCTGATTCTCAGATACGGACTTGATAAGAATGAAAACAGGTTCATCAAGCCAATAAATCATAAACCTGACTTTAAAACCGAGAATTCTTCTCCAGTTCTTTCCTATGACCCATCAAAGTGCATAAAGTGCTTTCGCTGCATTAAAGCCTGCGATGAGGTTCAGGGTAAGAATGTTCTCTCCTTCACCGGCAGGGGAACAGGTTCCTGGATTATTGCAGGGACAGGGCTGTGGGGTGATAGTGAGTGCGACGGTTGCGGGGAATGCATCCAGCTGTGTCCGACGGGTGCAATTGTTGAGAAACCCAACCGGACCAGGATCGATCTCTCGAAAATTGAGAAGAAAGTTATTTCAACCTGCCCTTACTGCGGAGTGGGATGCCAGGTGGAATTATTTGTTCAGGATGGGAAAATTGTAAGGGTAAATGGTGTGGAGGGGGTTCTGCCAAACGATGGACGTCTTTGCGTCAAAGGGCGCTTCGGTTATGAATTCGTGCATAGTCCCGACAGACTGACAGTCCCCCTGATAAAACGCAACGGGAAGTTTGAGGAAGCTTCGTGGGATGAGGCTCTCGGCCTTATTGCAGCGAAATTTCTGGAGATAAGGGAAAATTACGGTTCCGATGCACTTTCAGGTTATGCTTCGGCTAAATGCTCCAATGAAGATAACTATTTGTTTCAGAGATTCATACGTACTGCGTTTGGTACAAATAACATAGATTACTGCACAAGGCTTTGCCATGCCTCTACAGTGACGGCGATGCTGAAAGCAATCGGCGACGGGGCAGGCAGCAATCCGGTCCAGGATTTTGAAACTACTGATTGTCTGTTTGTTATTGGTAACAACATTATCGACACTCATCCAATTACAGCAACCTACGTGAAAAGGGCGGCTGCAAAGGGACAGAAAATTATTGTGGTTGACCCCAAGTGGACTCCCCTCGTCCGGTACTCAACTGTGTGGCTTCAGCCGAAACTTGGCACCGATATTGCCCTGCTCAACGGTCTTGTTCATATTATAATTAAAAATGACTGGATCGACAGGCGGTTCATAGAGGAACGTGTTGAGGGTGGCATGGAGTCATTTTCACATCTTGAGGAACTTGTTAGCAGGTATACTCCTGAATTTGTTTCGGAAATTACCGGAGTTCCTGCCGGAAGCCTCATACTGGCTGCCCGGCTTTATTCAACATCTCCCACGGCTATGATTGCCACGGGAATGGGGATGAGTCAGCAGGTTACCGGGACGCACAATGTATTTTGCCTGATCAACATGATGCTTATTACCGGACAGGTGGGCCGTGAAAGATGCGGCATAAATCCGCCGAGGGGTCAGAATAACGTTCAGGGGGTAACGGACGTAGGTTGTTCGCCGGTCAATTACCCGGGTTACATACCTGTTTCAGATGATGAAAATCGCCGCAAGGTTGCAAAGGTATGGGATGTCCCGTATGAATCCCTTTCGCCGCATCCCGGACTCACGACAGTTGAGATAATGCAGGCCGCCTGGAAGGGAAAGATAAAGGGGATCTTCATTATGGGAGAAAATCCAATGATAAGCGATCCGAACCTTAACCATACGGAAGAGGCGCTCAACAGGATGGAGTTTGTTGTTGTTCAGGATATATTCATGACTGAGACCACAAAGCTTGCCGATGTTGTGCTTCCGGCATCAGCCTGGGGTGAAAAGGAAGGTACATTTGTGAACAGCGACAGGCGGGTTTTAAGGGCAAGGAAAGCGGTCGAGTGTCCGGGAACTGCAAGGATAGACTGGAGGATTATCCATGAGCTTTCGCGCAGGATGGGAAAACAAATGCCTGATTACCGCGATGAGAGTGAGATATTTGCTGAGATAGCCAAAGTAACGCCAATCATGGCAGGGATTTCATATCCGAGGCTTGAAAAAGGAAGTATTCAATGGCCCTGTCCAACGAGCGACCATCCCGGGACTCCTACTCTTTATCTTGAAAGATTCAATACGCCTACCGGACGAGGCAAGCTGTTCCCTGTTGAATACATTCCGCAAAATGAGTTTACCGATACAGAGTATCCCCTGATGCTTAACAGCGGCAGGTTGCTTTACCATTACCATACGGCAACAATGAGCAGACGGACAAAAGTGCTGAGGGATTTTGTAAACGAGTCTTTCATTCTGATCCATCCTGCAGACGCCTTGCGTTACGGCCTCACAGAAGGCGGAAGGGTCAAAATTGAATCGCGCAGGGGGGAACTTGAGACACAGGTGCGTATTTCAGAAGAGGTTCTCGTTGGCGAGGTGTTCATGCCCTGGCATTTCACCGAATCGCAGGTAAACCGTCTTACGAGGGATGAACTGGACCCATACAGCAGGATCCCTCCTTTTAAGCTTTCAGCAGTAAGGATTCAGAAAATCTGAAAGAAAAATTTTCTTTGTCAGGTTCTTTAAACCCCCTTTAGGGGGCAGGGGGTAAAAATCAAAGGGGACATGCCATGGGGGGTAAAAATCAGAAGCGGGTATTATTCAATTAACAAACCCCCTTCAGTGAGAAGGGGATTTGTTAATTTTGTCGGCCCGGAGGGACTCGAACCCTCGACCCGCTGATTAAGAGTCAGCTGCTCTGCCAGCTGAGCTACGGGCCGTATAAAAGGAGTACAAAAATAGTATTTTTAATACTGCAGCGACATTTACTCCCCAAAAAATATTCACAATAACAAGGAGGGTCGAGTCATTTCATTCAATTTCAAACCATTTCATCGACCTTGCAAGATTATTTTCCTTGTGTTTCATGTGGTGAAATTCGTTTGTATGATTGTCATAACAGTAATCCCTGCCCCACAGATCGGCATTTTCAGCCACCTGTCCGATAGCATCTATTATGTACATCAGTTCTGCATCAGTCATTGTCGGATGAAGAGAAAGCCTCACCCAGCCGGGCTTCAGCGACAGATCTCCTGCTTCAATTCTCCTTGTGATCTCCTGGGAATGAAGGAAATCGACTTTCAGCAGGAAGTGGCCGTATGTTCCGGCACAGGAACAGCCTCCCCTGACCTGTATCCCGAACCTGTCGTTAAGAAGTTTCGTTGCAAGGTTATGATGAACCTTGTCGAGGTAGAATGAAAAAACCCCGAGTCTTTCCCTGATGTTTTCTGCCAGGATGTGAAGGCCGGGAATGCTTCCAAGTCCCTCAAAGGCAAGTTTTACCAGATGTTTCTCCCGTTGATATATTTTACCTGTTTCCATTTTTTCCTTGAGGGTGATCGCCAGCGCTGCCCTGATACCCTGCAAAAAGCCCGGAGTGCCTCCGTCTTCCTTTACCTCGATGTCGCTGATGTAACTATATCCTCCCCAGCGGTTAGTCCATTTGACTGTTCCGCCGCCCGGGGTATCGGGTATCTCATTCTTGTAAAGCTGCCGGTTGAAAACAAGCACTCCCGCGCTTCCTGGTCCGCCGAGAAATTTGTGAGGGGAGAAGAATATCCCGTCAAGCTGCTCCATCCTGTCAGGCGGATGCATGTTTATATCAACATAGGGGGCAGATGCCGCGAAGTCAACGAAGCAATACCCGTTGTATTCATGCATTATACGGGCAAGTTGGTGATATGGAGGTTCATAACCGGTTACATTTGAACATGCAGTGAATGAGCCGATCAGCAGCGGACGGTCCTTGTACCTTATTATCTCTGACCGCAGCAACTCAGGATCCACCCTCAGACCATCGGCAGGTTCGAGAACAACTACATCAGCCAGTGTTTCGAACCATGATGTATGATTTGAATGATGCTCGGCATGGGTAAGGAATACAACCGGTCGGTTCTCATTTGGGATTTCACGGCAGCTTTTGTATTCTCCATTGTTGAAGACACAATAATTTACCGCCTGCTCGGGCACCTTAAGACCCAGTAACCTCTGAAGTTTTGCAATAGCCGACGTCATTCCGGTTCCGGTGAAGATAATAATGTCATTCTCGTTTGCATTGACGTGGTTCTTTACAATCTTCTGGGCCATGTGATAGGCATCCGTCATTGCCTTGCCAGTCGCAGACGATTCGGAGTGAGTATTTCCGACCATCTGACCTATATCATCGCTTATTCTTCTCTCTATGGGTCCGTAAAGCCTGCCGCTGGCAATCCAGTCGGCATACACAAGCTTCTTTTTCCCGTAAGGAGTATCTATATAAGCATCAAGGCCTACAATGGCCCTTCTGAACTTCTCAAAGTGCTTTTCAAGATCCTGCATCCTGTTGTTTTTATATATATCTCCGACGACTCAAAATTATGAATATTTGTTGCTAAATTGCAACAGTATGGACTCTGTAAAGACAGGAGATATGATTCCCGATTTTTCTCTTCCCGATCAGAACGGGAAAATGTTCCATATCAGGGATGTTATAGGGAAAAAGAATCTGGTTATTTTCTTTTACCCCAGGGACGGCAGTCTTTACTGTACAAGGGAGGCTTGCTATTTCCGGGACATCAACGATGTGTTTGATGAGAATGACGGTATTGTAATTGGGATCAGCGAACAATCAGTAGAAAGTCACAAGGCTTTTGCAGAAATAAACAGACTGAATTACACTCTCTTGAGCGACACTGACGATAAAGTCAGGAAATTGTTCGGTGTCCCGTCAAATATGTTCGGACTGCTTGCCGGAAGGGTTACATATGTAGCTGACAAATCCGGCAGGGTCATTTATATATTCAATTCTCAGACAAAGGTCCAGAAACATGCCGATGAAGCCCTCAAGATAATCCTTCTGCTAAAAAAGACCAGTCTGGCCGATGCCCATTGATGATTGACAGCCGCTGATGCCATCAGTCCCTGACCATCTGAGGCATTTTCAACTTTCTTTGTTTTTATTTGGAATTTCCTTTCCGGGACTTTACTTTTACACCGCGAAATCAATATTAACAAAAAAATGGACGACGGCCCCGCGGGTATATTAATTAACTCTCTGATGTAGGGGAGCCGGACCAAATCATCTGGTCATCTCTTTCTATATCGGTAACAGAAAGCAGGTGACTATGACATCACTCACAACTTTTTATTTAAGCGGAATAACCGGTAATGAGGTTTTCGGAGCCGATGGCGATGTTATCGGAGTGATCAGGGATCTGATGGTCAACGCCATACCTTCGGGACAGAACGACCCCAACCAGCAGGTTATAACCGGTATCAAGCTGAAAATAGGCAGGGAAACAAAACTTTATTCTTTCAGTACATTCAGAGTTGTAAAAGTCCGCGAACGTATCAGTGTGACCTGCTACGAACTGATTGAACTGGGCAGTGATGAGATTGCAGGAGGCTTGCTTCTGGTTGAGAATATCCAGGACAAGCAGATTGTCGATCTGAACGGCAGGAAACTTGTAAGAGTGAATGATGTGAGGCTCGCCACACTTCCAACGGGGACCTTTGCAGTTGCTGTTGATGTCGGCATTGGCGGACTCCTTCGCAGGATAGGCATACTGGTTCCCATTCAGAGAGTAATCTCCATGCTCGGGATGAAGATACCTACCAAATACATACTATGGGATGATGTTCAGGCCATCGATTTCTCGAATCTTAATATAAAACTTTCAAAGAGCTACTCCAAGCTTCATACACTTCACCCTTCGGATCTGGCGGATATAATTGAGGATCTTGGGAAGAAATCCAGCACATCAGTATTCTCCGCGCTCGATGATGAAAAAGCAGCCGATGTTCTCGAAGAGATGGAGACCCAGACCCAGATACATATTATAGAGAGTCTTCCGGTTAACAAGGCAGCCGATGTGCTTGAGAAAATGCCTGCCGATGAGGCGGCCGACATTCTTGATGAGATTGAGGATGAGAAGGCAGAACTGCTCCTGAAGGAGATGGATAGTGAAGTTTCGCAGGAGGTAAGGGAACTGCTCGAATATCCCGATAACCATGCGGGAGGGCTTATGACAACCGATGTGCTGTCGTTCCGTTCTGAACTTACAGTTGAAGATGTTATCAGGGAACTCCGGATAAGGAAGCCGGAACCTTCCGAACTCTATTCACTTTTTGTCACGGAGAAAGATGACAGGCTGGTGGGTTCATTCAGTTTGAACGACCTCATTATTGCCGAGCCCGATACGGTTCTCAGCAGTGTAATGAAATCAGTGCCTGTTTTCCTTTATGATGATCAGAAGATTGACGACATAGCCGAGACTATTTCCAAATACAATCTTCTGGCCGTACCCGTTGTCGACCGCGATTACATTCTCCAGGGAATGGTGGTTGTGGATGACGTTCTTGAGGACCTTATGAGCAAGAGAAGAACATATAAGAGGTAATTGTATCGGTTATGTTCAGAACAAAAATTGGCAAGAGCAGCTTTTTCAGAAACCTGGCGATATTTTTTGCACTGCTGGGACCGGGGATAATAACAGGCAGCGTCGACAATGACGCCGGCGGTATTACAACCTACTCGGTGGCAGGGGCAATGTACGGCTATGGAATGATCTGGACTCTTATTCCTTCACTCATCGTGCTTCTTGTTATCCAGGAGATGAATGCAAGGATGGGAATAGTAACAGGGAAGGGTTTGTCGGATCTGATAAGGGAAAATGCGGGTGTAAAGGTCACTTTCTTCATATTTATAGGTCTGCTGATTTCAAATATAGGAAACACAACAACCGAATTTGCCGGAGTGGCAGGCAGTATGGAGATATTTGGTGTGAGTAAGTATATTTCCGTTCCTGTGGCTGCTATCCTGGTCTGGATCCTGGTTGTAAAGGGTACTTACAAGATAGCAGAGCGTATATTTCTGATTTTCAGCGCCTCTCTTTTAACTTATGTTGTATCGGCGCTTATGGCCAAACCCGACTGGGGAGAGATCGGATCAGCGATAGTCAGGCCGGGTATTGAGATCAATACACAGAGCCTTACAGTTATAATTGCACTTGTTGGGACAACGATAGCTCCATGGATGCAGTTTTACATGCAGGCAACTGTTATTGAAAAGGGTCTCAAGATAAAGGATTATAAATACACTGTAATTGATATTGTTGCAGGATGCATAATAACTGTTGTCGTTGCATTTTTCATAATGGTTGCCTGCGGATCAACGCTTTTTCCAAACGGGATAGTGATCTCTGAAGCCAAGGATGCAGCCCTTTCACTTGAGCCTCTGGCAGGAAGGCTTGCATCGCATGTGTTTGCATTCGGTTTGTTTGTAGCTTCAGTATTTTCAGCCACAATACTTCCTCTGGCCACGGCATTCTATGTGTGTGAAGCCTTCGGATTTGAAGCAGGGATCGACAAAAAGATGGATGAGGCCAAGGAGTTCTATGTACTTTATACAGGAATACTTGTTATTTCAGCTGCAATAATACTCATACCCAATGCACCGCTTATCGGCATATCAATCTGGTCGCAGGTACTTAACGGGATATTACTGCCTGTTGTTCTTGTCAGCATGATTCTGCTCATAAACAATAAAAAAATCATGGGCAGCTACACGAACAAGCCTTTACAGAACATAATAGGATGGGCCGCTGTCGGGATACTTGTAATTTTGTCGGGCACACTTCTGATACTTCCCGTTCTGGGAAACTGATCAGTTTGCGTTGCTTTCAGCAGGCCAGGCTCCGCCGGTTCCGAATTCACCGGGTTTGATAAGAACCGGATCAATCACAACGTGCTTTATAAGTTTTCTGTTCCAGGTATATGTAATATGAATCTTGCCGTCGCTTGTCTGAATGACGGCAGGATATGAGAATTCTGTTCCATTTGCCTCATTCTCGAGCAGGGCGGCCGGCTTCCAGTTAATACCATCTTCTGAGATGGCGGCATTGAGCATGTTTCGTCCTGATTTAAGGTGATTGTAAATAATTAAATGCCTTCCATCCTTCAGTGTAACTGCATCAATCCCCGAATTTGGATTGGGAAGGTTTAGCGGACTCAGTACACTCCAGGTCTTGCCTTTATCCTGTGACCAGGATGTAAGTATGCTGGACTGTTTACTGCGGCAAACCAGCTGAAGCTTTCCGCCGGAGTGGAATAATACTGATGGCTGAATTGCTGATATTCTCTTGTCATTCAGAGGTTCAGTCATTGTCCATGTTATCCCGAAGTCGGGAGTCATTTCCATGTGGACTCTCCATCCGTCATGTTCGGAACTCGAGGGGCAAAGCAGGACCCCATTGTCAAGCAAAACCGGTTTATTCTTTACAGGTCCCATTATTCCATCCGGAAGCTTTCTGGGTGCTGACCATGAAATACCGTTGTCGCCGGAGACAATAAGCTCGCCCCACCATTCCGAAGGGCTTGGTCCGACTTTGAAGAATAGAAGCAGCTCATCACCTGAATTGAAAAGCACCGGATTCCAGCATGGATACCTCCTGTCGCCCCTTATTCCGTTGGCAGGCTCTTCCGGTCTGGCCCACTTCCCGTCAGTGTATCTGCTTGTCCAGATACCAACATCAGGGTTTCTTTCCTCTGTTCCGCCAAACCAGGCGGCGATCAATCCACCATCGATTTCAGCTATCGTCGATGCATGACAGCTCGGGAAACTTACATCTTCGGGCTGATATATGAATTCATTCACAGAGATGCACTGTTCGCCCCTGAACGGCTGCTGTGCGTTTAGAGTGCTGTAACATATAAGAATACAGGCAGACAGGATTATTCTTTTCATCTTTTTTTTCTTATCAGACTTGTTATCAAAAATCCGGCCAGGAAGATTATCGTTGTGCCGAAAACTATTGTCAGGTTGGAGTGGAACGGGCTTCTGAATGCAGTTAGTTTTCCTTCTGTGAATACGATGGGAGAGAGGCTCATCCATACAATCAGGATGACACCGAGAATCACCCCGATGATTGCCTCGGTTTTTCCCGACTTTTTAACTATGAAACCAAGCAGGAAGAGGCCCAGCATTCCGCCGCTGAAAATAGAGGCGAGGGCCCACCATGCATCCAGGACGCTCCCGACTCCCACAAGCATTAATGCAATTATGATTCCGAGAAGCCCCGTTAATAGTGATGAGATTCTAAGTACATTCATTGAAGCTTTTTCGCTTGCCTGCCTGTTGAAATACTTCCTGTAATAATCGGTCAGGACAATTGTGGCTGTGCTGTTGAGGCTGGTTGACACAGTGCTCATTCCCGCCGAAAAGATTGCGGCGATAAGTAATCCGGTAAGGCCTGCCGGCAGCCCCGTAACAATAAAATGGGGAAACACCCTGTCGCCTGCACCTGCGACACTCAATTCAGCGGGCAGAAGGCCGGGTTGTGCTGTGTAGAACGAAAACAGGGCTGTGCCTATATAGAAAAACAGTAGGGATACCGGTACATACAGCAGTGATCCGAACAGAGCCGATGACCTGGCTTCTTTCTCTGAACCCGCGCTCATATACTTCTGAATATAGTTCTGATCAATGCCGTAATTCTGAAGGTTAATGAAAAGACCGTAAACAAGGACGACCCAGAAAGTAGAATCCCTCAGGCCTGGCCCAAAGCTTCCAAGACTGAATTTGTTGTGTTCGGCAGCGATTTCAAAAAGGCGGCCGGCTCCCCCTGGCATCTTTGCAGTAAGGAAAATGGCACAGACCAATGCACCAATTATAAGGATGATCCCCTGTATCGTGTCGGTCCAGATCACCGCTTTTATCCCTCCAAGCATTGAGTAGAGGATCACAGCTATTCCGGTAATAATAATAACGCTCCTTATTTCCCACCCGAAGAGGGCGTTTACAGGGAGGGCAAGTAAAAGCAGTATGGCTCCGGTCCTCATCAGCTGGGTCAGGATGTAACAGGCTGAAGCATATATCCTGGCCCAGGCTCCGTACCTGAGCTCAAGATAATAATATGCGGAGACACTTCCGATGCTCCTGTAAAGCGGTACAAAGAATTTTACGGCAGCGTATGAGGCGAAAGGAATTGTCAGACTGAATACAAATGAGTTCCAGTTCGATGCGAATGCTTTTCCTGGCAAGGCAAGGAAACTGATACTGCTTACAAATGTCGCAAAGATAGACATCCCCACAGCCCAGGCCGGAATTTTACCGCCACCCCTTGTGAACTGGTCGGATGTCTTATTCCTGAAAAAAAAGGAAGCCCCTAAGATTACGTTCCCGATCATTAGAGTGAAGAAGATTACAGCGTCAATCAGGGTTAGTTTCATATAATAGGTGTAGAAAGTGTGGCGCCAGTCGGGCGGTTAAATTTACAATTTTTATTAGATTTGTGTGAAGCTATCAAGGCATGAGCTTATTGATACCCCGACTGCCCGGATGGCATATAAGATTATTCCGGACATTCCAGCATATTGTTGAAATATAAAAAGATGAAGAAATTCGGTTATTTTGAATCAAATTCATACAACACACCCGAAGAAGGGGAGAAGTCAGTGTTCGGAAGGATTATCCATTGCAACCGGCTTTATTTTACACTGAAATATGCAGGCGTTGTTTTCAGAACAAGAAGAGAAGCGATAAGGGGCAATTATGATACGAAAGCCTGGGCTGATTCATCCTTCTATATTTTCCGCTTTATCGAGAAGGCAGGAGGTGTTTTCAGAATCACGGGAATGGAAAATCTCTCCCGTGATCCCGGACCTGTTGTTATAATCGGCAATCATATGAGCACCCTCGAGACAATGGTGCTGCCCGGGATTGTTGCTCCACACCGCGAGGTTACGTTTGTTGTTAAGGAGAGTCTTGTGAAACATCCTCTGTTCGGACATGTAATGCGATCACGCGATCCCATAGTGGTTGGAAGGACTGACCCGAGGAAGGACTTTGAGACTGTAATGACAAAGGGAATTGAATTGCTATCCCGGGGAACTTCGATAATTATTTTTCCCCAGAGCACCCGTAGTGTTGAATTCAAACCTGAGGAATTTAACTCCCTCGGTGTAAAGCTGGCAAAAAAGGCAGGAGTGAATGTGATTCCACTGGCTTTGAAGACTGATTTCTGGGGACAGGGAAAGATAATTAAGGAACTTGGGCCGCTCGACAGCAGCAAGCACATTTATTTCAAATTCGGAGAACCGTTCTCCGTAAAAGGTTCCGGCAAGACGGAAAATCAGCAGCTTATTGATTTCATAGAGGCATCCCTCAGGGAATGGAAGGCATAAAGCGTGAGCCCTCCACCTTCGCTAAAGCTACGGTGGAAACGGTGGGCCCTCCACCTTCGCTAAAGCTACGGTGGACACGGTGCGCCCTCCACCTTCGCTAAAGCTACGGTGGACACGGTGGGCACTGCGCCAGCAACTCTGGTCCTTTTAATAGTTTTCAATAATCACTAAATATCCTCAGATTTTTTAAGTGTAAAAGGTACATTTAATAATAAATTATGTTTACATTTGAAGTGAAGCTATCATTTCTTTTGCTTAACCTGATCACTTGAAATTCGGATTATTTTAATATTAATCACTTAAAGCTCTAGTTATGGGAATATTAGACTGGATGGTTCTTGGCTTGTTCTGCCTTGGGCTGGTTGGCATAATCGTTTGGGTAACAAAAAAGAAGACTGAAACATCAACCGATTATTTTCTGGCCGGACGTGATGCCACCTGGCTGGCTATCGGATCTTCAATTTTTGCTTCCAACATCGGGTCGGAGCATCTCGTTGGACTCGCCGGGGCGGGTGCCTCAAGCGGGATGGCAATGGCTCATTGGGAAATGCACGGGTGGATCATATTGATCCTTGCCTGGTTCTTTGTTCCGTTTTATGCAAGAAGCGGGGTTTTCACAATGCCCGAGTTCCTTGAAAAAAGGTATAACAAGGGTGCCAGGAGCGTTCTCTCAATAATCTCGCTTGTCAGCTATGTCTTTACCAAGGTTGCTGTAACTGTTTATGCAGGTGGTATAGTTTTCAAGCAGGTGTTCGGCATCGAATCGATGTTCGGGATCGACTTCTTCTGGATCAGCGCAATCGGACTTGTTGTTCTGACCGGAATATATACGACTCTGGGAGGTATGCGCGCCGTTTTGGCGACATCAATTCTCCAGACTCCTATACTTCTGTTGGGATCGATTGTGATACTGATTGTCGGGCTCATCAAGGTGGGAGGCTGGTCGGAAGTTATGGAAATATGCCGGGCAGTTCCCGTGAATGATTATGGTGATACAATGACGGAGCTGATGAGATCTGCGAAGGACAAGGATTTCCCCTGGACCGGGGTGATACTGGGATCGGCAATAATAGGGTTCTGGTATTGGTGTACAGATCAGTTCATAGTACAAAGGGTTCTTTCGGGGCGAAACATGACTCATTCAAGAAGAGGAGCCATCCTTGGCGCAGGTTTCAAGCTTCTTCCGGTTTTTATATTCCTTATTCCGGGGATGATAGCATATGCCTTGAATGCTAAGGGTATGATCGTACTGCCGGATTCTGATACCGCATTTGCAGTTCTTGTTAAGGAATTGCTTCCGATAGGATTCAAGGGACTTGTTGTAGGAGGTATCCTGGCGGCCCTTATGAGTTCGCTTGCTTCGTTGTTCAACTCCTCTGCAACGCTGTTTACGGTTGACTTTTATGAGAAATACCGGCCTCATGCAACTGAAAGGGAGCTTGTGCGGGTCGGCAGAATCGCCACTGTAGTCGTAGTTGTGCTTGGAATACTATGGATACCTGTTATGAAAGGCCTGGGTAAATTCCTGTACGCCTACCTTCAGGATGTTCAGTCGATGCTTGCTCCGGGAATTGCCGCAGTGTTCCTGCTTGGGATCCTGTCGAAGAGGACCACTCCAAAGGCTGGTCTCTGGGGTCTTCTGATAGGCTTTGTGCTTGGCATGACAAGGCTTGCATATAATATCTTTGGAAAAGATGCAACTGGTGACGGATTCTTTCATTCTGTATTTGTTGGGATGAATAATTACAATTATGAGGTTATTCTGTTCTTTGTTGTGATAGTCCTGATGATAATAATAAGCTACTTCACTCCAAAGGCTGATCCTGCCGCCATCAAGGGGCTTTATGTCGGGTCGGCAAGCGCCGAGCAAAAAGCACTCGTAAGAGCCAGTTACAACAACTGGGATCTTTTCTTCTCAGGACTTATCATAGTTATAATAATAGCATTCTATGCGTATTTCTGGTAAACTGCAGAAGGGTGATTAACCAATAAATGAGATATGATTTACGATTTTAACAGTAAAGAGATCTGGTTCGTAACAGGCAGTCAGCACCTTTACGGACCAGATACCCTGCTTCAGGTAGCTTCTGATTCCAGGGTCATTACAGAAGCTCTCGACAATTCGCCCGGGATCGCTGTAAGAATAATTTTCAAGCCTGTCCTGACAACTCCGGAATCTGTCTTTGAGCTATGTTCTGACGCCAATAACGACAGTAAATGCATCGGGCTGATAACGTGGATGCATACATTTTCCCCCGCAAAGATGTGGATCAGGGGTCTTTCGGTACTCAACAAGCCTTTCCTTCATTTCCACACCCAGTTGAACAGGGATATACCCTGGGATACTATCGACATGGATTTCATGAATCTTAACCAGTCGGCTCACGGCGACCGTGAATTCGGATTTATAGGTTCGAGGATGCGTCTTAACCGGAAGGTTGTTGTAGGTCACTGGGAGGACAGCGAAGCTGTTGAGAGGATAGCAGTGTGGACAAGGGCGGCAGCTGCATTCGATGATGCCAGGAATATGAAGGTTGCACGCTTTGGAGATAATATGCGCGATGTTGCCGTGACTGAGGGCAACAAGGTGAGCGCCCAGATAAAGATGGGCTATTCGGTTTACGGATACGGGATCGGCGACCTGGTTGCAGCTGTTAATTCGGTGAATGACAGTCAGGTAAACAGCATGATCGAAGAGTACAGGGCTTCATACAATTTAACGAAGGCTGTTGAGGAATCGGAGACTCTCCGGGATGCCGCACGGATTGAGGCAGGGATGACAAGGTTTCTTGAGGATGGTAAATTTAAGGCATTCACAACTACATTCGAAGATCTTCACGGACTGAAGCAATTACCCGGACTTGCCGTCCAGAGGCTGATGGAAAAAGGATATGGCTTCGGGGCTGAAGGAGATTGGAAGACAGCAGCACTTGTGAGATCGATGAAAGTTATGGCATCAGGTCTTCCTGGCGGAACTTCCTTCATGGAAGATTACACCTACCATCTTGATCCGGCAGGGATGCGGATACTTGGTGCACATATGCTCGAGGTATGCCCTTCGATTGCCAGCGACAAGCCTTATCTTGAAGTGCATCCGCTCTCAATAGGCGGTAAGGCCGATCCGGCACGACTTGTCTTCAAATCGGCGAAAGGAAAGGCAGTCTGCGCATCGCTCGTTGATCTTGGTAACAGGTTCAGGATGATTGTGAGCAAGGTGGAAGTGGTTGAATGTCCTGACATGCCCAACCTTCCTGTTGCCAGCGTACTATGGAGACCGGAACCCGACCTTAAGACCGGGGCAGGCGCCTGGATATTAGCCGGCGGAGCTCATCACACCGGATTCAGCACGGCGATAGATGCTGAGTATATCGAAGATCTTACAGGAATGATGGGAACGGAATTTCTTCTTATCGATGAAAAGTGTAATCTGTCCGATTTCAGAAAAGAGATCAGGCTGAATGAGGTTTATTACCATTTGTCGGGAGGAGTATTCTGATCCCGGTGAAGATAATTTGATAGTAAGTACCTCAATCTGAATCTGGAGCATGAAGCTTTATTCAGAATACCGGAGGCATCTGAATGCAGTTGACTGCATAATTTTCGGTTATGACATTCTCGAAAAGGAGATCAAGCTGCTTCTGATAAAGAGGAGTTTTGAGCCTGCCAGAGGTCTGTGGTCGCTTGCCGGAGGATTCGTTAAGGAGACTGAAAGCCTCGACGAGGCGGCAAGCAGGATACTATTTCAGCTGACAGGTCTCAGGGATGTTTATCTGGAACAGTCATACACCTATGGAAGTATAGACAGGGACCCCGGGGCAAGGGTGATTTCAATTGCATACAGAGCACTTATAAAAATAACTGATATAGACAGGGAACTAAGTGAAATAAGCGGCGCACACTGGCAGTCGCTGGAACGGCTGCCTCATCTGATTTTCGATCACGGATTAATGGTGGAAAGGGCGCTTGCCGAACTTCAGATTCAGATAAAGGTGAAGCCTGTCGGATTTGAGTTGCTTCCGGAGAAATTCACACTTGTTCAGCTTCAGGATCTTTATGAGGCTATCTACCAGAAGGATATCGACAAAAGGAATTTCAGGAAGAAGATTCTCTCCATGAACATCCTTGAAAAACTTGATGAGAAAGAGAAGGAGACTTCAAAGAAAGGAGCATTTTACTACAGGTTCAACAGGGAAAGCTACGAGACTTACATAAAGCAGGGTTTCGATTTCAGTCTGGATGTCAACTGAGAAGACAGCGGCCATAAGCATGGGATATTCTAAATGAAAAGGTTATGCTCGATATACTGAAAAATGAAGTTTACCAGGCGAATATAGACCTGGTGAAGCACGGTCTGGTGATTCATACATGGGGCAATGCAAGCGGCCGTGACCCCGAAAGCGGAATGATAGTGATCAAGCCCTCGGGAGTTCGCTATTCGTCAATGAAGGCTGCCGACATGGTTGTGCTCGATACCGACGGCCGGGTTGTTGAAGGTGATTACAGTCCGTCAACAGATGCACCTACACATCTTTGGCTGTACCGGAAATATCCATCGCTGGGAGGCGTCGTTCATACCCACTCAACCTATGCCACTGCCTGGGCCCAGGCAGGAAAGGATATTCCACCATTCGGGACCACTCATGCCGACCATTATTACGGGGAGGTTCCATGTACACGCAAACTCGGCAGCGATGAAGTTGAAAATGATTACGAGCTGAATACAGGCAAGGTCATTACGGAAAGACTTGGCTTACTCGATCCGCTTGTAATCCCTTCGGTGCTTGTAAACGGCCATGGGCCATTTTGCTGGGGTATTGATGCCGCTGAGGCGGTTTACAACGCTGCCGCCCTTGAGGAAATAGCCAGAATGGCGCTTTATACTGTAGTTCTGGGAGGAAAGGAACCAATTGACAAATATCTGCTCGACAAGCATTTCCTGCGAAAGCACGGGAAGAATTCATATTATGGGCAGGGGAAAAAACAGAGGAAATAAATAACACATTATGACAGGAAAATATGTAATCGGTCTTGATTACGGAACTGACTCCGTCAGGGCCGTTGTAGTTGACACAGCAAATGGCGCTACTGTTGGCAGTTCGGTATTCGAGTATCCAAGGTGGAAACAGGGACTATATTGTGATCCGGCATCCAATCGTTTCCGCCAGCATCCCCTCGATTACATTGAGGGAATGGAGCAGTCGGTGAAAGAAGCCCTGAAAGGACTGCCTCCGGAAATAACTGAAAATATTGCCGGAATCACTGTCGATACAACAGGCTCGACACCTGTGGCAGTCGACCGGGATGGAGTACCGCTGTCGTTGAAACCTGGGTTCGCTGATGACCCCGATGCAATGTTTGTATTATGGAAAGATCATACAGCTGTAAGGGAAGCCGCTGAGATCAATGAAATTTCAAGGTCGTGGGGAGGAGTTGATTATACGAAGTATGAAGGCGGAGTATATTCCTCCGAATGGTTCTGGGCAAAACTGCTCCATGTGATCCGTGTTAATGAAAAGGTAAGGAACAATGCATTTTCATGGCTTGAACACTGCGACTGGATACCGGCCCTGCTGACAGGATTCACGGATCCTCTCAAAATAAAGAGAAGTCGTTGCGCCGCCGGACACAAGGCGATGTGGCATCCCGATTTCAATGGTCTTCCGCCCGAAGAGTTCCTTGTTCGTCTCGATCCTCTTCTGGCAGGGCTGAGGGACCGGCTTTTCACCGATACATATACATGTGAAGTGAGTGCCGGAGTGATCTCGGATGAATGGGCGAAGCGTCTGGGCCTGCCGGCAGGAGTAATTGTCGGAACAGGTGCTTTTGACGCTCATCTCGGAGCTCTGGGAGGAGAGATAATGCCTTACCACCTTGTTAAGGTAATGGGTACCTCCACCTGCGACATGCTTGTATCTCCGATGGATGAGATTGGAGATAAGCTTGTTGCAGGGATTTGCGGGCAGGTAGAGGGTTCAATAATTCCCGGGATGCTCGGACTGGAGGCCGGACAATCAGCATTCGGAGATGTTTATGCATGGTTCGGAAAGCTCCTTATGTGGCCGGTCGAAGAAGTAATTTCTTCTATGAACTGGCTGGATGAGACTACCCGGGAAAGGATCAGGACCGAAACGTCCGACCGGATAATATCGGATCTGAGTAAAAAGGCATCTTTACTTCCCGAAGAAGAGACTGCCCTTGTTGCACTTGACTGGCTGAATGGCAGAAGGACGCCATTTGCCAACCAGGAGCTTAAGGGTGCAATTGCCGGATTGTCACTTGGTTCTGACCCACCCAGGATATTCAAATCACTTGTCGAGGCAACCGCCTTTGGTTCGAGAATGATAAACGACAGATTCATTTCGGAGGGTGTAAGAATCGACGGAGTGATTGCAATAGGAGGAGTGGCAAGGAAAAACCCCTGGGTGATGCAGATTGTTTCGGATGTGCTCAATATGCCGATCAGGGTTGCAAGTTCCGATCAGACCTGCGCTCTCGGCTCAGCCATGGCGGCCTCTGTTATGGCCGGTATCCACCCCGATTTCGAATCAGCACGCAAAGCTATGGGCGGAGGTTTTGAAAAAGAATATAAACCCGATCCGGTAAAAGCACGTAAATATGATGAGATTTATGAAAGGTATAAAAAACTTGGTGCCTTTATAGAGAAAGAAATGACCTGAATGACCGCGTACCTCGTACCTCGTATCGCATACCGTTCATCCAGCAACCCTCTTTCGCTAAAGCTTCAGAGGGCAAAGCCAGCAACCCTCTTTCGCTAAAGCTTCAGAGGGCAAAGCCAGCAACCCGCAACAAGTAACCAGCAACCAGCAACAAGTAACCAGTAACCAACATAAAAAAACCAACTATGATGAAAGCACTGAAGTACATCCTCACTTTTCTGATTATTCTTACGGCAACTGCAGCTTATGCCCAGAATGGTCAGGGTCCCCTGGTGAACCAGTTCGTTGTGATAGCGAACAATCCCGGACCGGTTATCAGCAAGGATATCTACGGACATTTCTCCGAGCATCTCGGAAGATGTATCTACGAAGGCCTCTGGGTTGGAACGGATTCAAAGATCCCAAACACCTATGGGATAAGGAATGATGTCTTGTTTGCATTACGCGAGATTAAGGTCCCTAACCTGCGCTGGCCGGGCGGATGTTTTGCCGACACATACCACTGGAAAGATGGTATAGGCCCCCAGGAAAAAAGAGCATCTATAGTAAATACCCATTGGGGTGGAGTTACAGAGGATAACTCATTCGGTACTCACGAATTCATGAAACTTTGTGAACTTCTCGATGCCGATGCCTATATAAACGGCAATGTTGGTTCCGGGACTGTAAGGGAGATGGCGGAATGGATAGAGTATCTCACCTCCGATTCCGACAGTCCCATGACTCGTCTCCGCAAGGAAAACGGGCGTGAGGCCCCGTGGAAGGTTAAATACTGGGCGATAGGAAATGAGAACTGGGGATGCGGCGGCAATATGACTGCCGAATTCTATACGGATGTAATGAGGCAGTTTTCAACCTACCTGAATAACTACAGTGATAACCAGTTATACAGGGTTGCATGCGGACCCTCTGACTACAATGTTGCCTGGACCGAGACGCTTATGAAGGATCCTGCAGCCCGCGGAAGATTCCAGGGATTGTCAATACATTATTATTCTGTTCCCGACGGATGGAGCAGGCCAAAGGGATCATCAACCGATTTTGATGAGAACGCCTGGTTTAAAACAATGCAGGCAAACCTCCAGATGGATGAAATAATAAGAGGCCATGAGGCGATAATGGACCGCTACGATCCACAGAAAACCAAAGGACTTGTGGTAGATGAGTGGGGCAACTGGTATGATGTTGAACCCGGCACAAATCCGGGATTCCTCTATCAGCAGAACACACTCAGGGATGGACTGACGGCCGCCATTCACCTGAATATCTTCAACCAGCATGCTGAGAGGGTGAAGGTTGCAAATCTGGCCCAGATGGTCAATGTGCTTCAGTCGGTGATCCTTACCAAGGATGACAAGATGGTTCTTACGCCAACTTATCATGTATTCAAAATGTTCCGGGTGCATCAGGAAGCAAAACTCCTTAAAACTGACCTCAGGTGTGAGGATTACGTATCCGGCGACCGCAGGATTCCGGCAATCTCAGGTTCCGCATCTGTCGATAAGGAAGGGAAGATGCATATTTCACTCGCAAACCTGAATCCAAACAAACCTGTTGTGTTGAACTGCCCGATAATCGGAGAAACCTATCTTAAAGTGACCGGTGAGGTCCTGACAGCCGACGCAATAAATGCACATAACACTTTTGAAGCGGCAGATAAGGTAAAACCGGCTGCATTCAAGGGTCATACATACAAAAACGGCGTACTGACAGTTACTATGCCAGCAAAATCAGTCGTGGTTTTGGAGTTGAGTAAGTAATAGATAATAAGAAATTTAACCACGGAGTAACACGGAGTAAACCACAGAGTAACACGGAGTTTCACTGTTTTACTCCGTGAAACTCCGTCCTGACTCTGTGTAACTCCGTGGTTAATAAAACATTCCCATGAAAAAACAATCTTTTCTCCTGATAATAGCACTGATAGTTCTTATTGTATTCGGATGCAATAAGAATTCCGATGCTGATTACCCCATCCGTCCTGTGTCCTTTACTTCTGTAAAGCTGACTGACGATTTCTGGG
>CAZKTX010000017.1:0-11045 GCA_964555805.1 uncultured Rikenellaceae bacterium | reverse complement strand
TACCCCATCCGTCCTGTGTCCTTTACTTCTGTAAAGCTGACTGACGATTTCTGGGCACCGAGGATAAAGAAGAATGCGGATGTAACAATCCCGATAGCCTTCTCTTACTGCGAATCCTCGGGGAGGGTTAAGAACTTCGAGATAGCCGCCGGACTGGATACCGGAACCTTCGGAACAATTTACCCCTTTGATGATTCTGACGTTTTCAAGATAATCGAGGGCGCCTCCTATTCGCTTCAGACAAATCCCGATCCGAAAATGGATGCCTATCTGGATTCTCTGATCCGGTTGATTGGTCTGGCCCAGGAGGAAGACGGATATCTTTACACAAACCGTACAATAGCAGAGATGCATGGAGGAAAAGGCCTTCATGAATGGGCAAGTCCGAACAGGTGGGAACTCGATTCAATCCTCAGCCACGAACTTTATAACCTTGGCCATCTCTATGAGGCAGCCGTTGCACATTATGAGGCCACCGGAAAAAGATCCCTTCTCGACATTGCTGTCAAATCTGCTGACCTCGTTGACCGCGATTTCGGGTACGACAAGGTTAAGGTTTATCCGGGGCACCAGGTAATTGAAATGGGTCTGGTGAAGTTGTACAGGGCAACCGGCGACAGTAGATACCTTGATCTGGCGAAATTCTTTCTTGATATCAGGGGGCCTAATGGTGAAGAATACAACCAGGCTCATAAAAAAGTAGTTGACCAGACAGAAGCTGTCGGACACTCGGTGAGGGCAACCTACATGTATTCGGGTATGGCCGATATTGCTGCAATTGAAAGGAACAGCGCCTACATAAATGCAATAACAAAGATATGGGAGGACATTGTTTACGGCAAGATCTATATAACAGGAGGTATCGGAGCCACTGGTGGGAACGAAGGCTTCGCCGACCCCTTTGTGCTTCCCAACATGTCGGCATATTGCGAAACTTGTGCTTCCATCGGCAATATTTTTACAAATCACAGGCTGTTCCTTTTCCACGGAGACGGGAAATATATGGATATTCTTGAAAAGACTCTGTATAACTCAATGCTTTCAGGGGTGTCTCTTTCAGCCGACAGGTTCTTCTACCCGAATCCGCTCGAATCGAACGGCCAGCATGAGCGTCAGGCATGGTTTGGATGCGCCTGCTGCCCCTCGAATGTGGCACGGTTTGTCCCGGCCATTCCCGGATATATCTATGGAGTGACAGATAAGGAGCTTTATGTCAACCTGTATATCTCAAATGATGCTGATATTACTCTGAATAACAGCAAGGTTAAAATTTCTCAGCTTGCTGATTTTCCATGGAATGGGAACGTTGAATTATCGGTAGATCCGGAAAAACCGAAGAAATTTTCCGTTCTGGTCCGGATACCGGACTGGGCAAGGGATGAAGCCATTCCGGGAGGTCTTTACAAATTCAGTGACGGGAAAAGTGAAGGCTATACAATTTCTGTAAATGGCGAAGTGCTGGATGCAGAACTCCTGAACGGATATGCTGTAATAACAAGGAAATGGAAGAAAGGAGATAAGATAAATCTTGAGCTTCCGATGCCGGTGAGGACTGTTGTGGCAGACGGACGGATAAAGGATGATGCAGGTAAGATTGCGGTCCAGCGGGGACCGGTAATGTACTGCGCCGAATGGCCCGACAATGCTGAGGGCAGGGTGCTGAATCTTGTGATTGACGAGGAAGCGGGTTTTACAACTGAGTTTAACCCCGGACTTTTAAACGGAACACAGGTTGTCACCGCTTCAGGATATCAGACAAGCAAAACACTTGACGGGAAAATTGAAACCGGGGAAAAGCAGCCTGTTAATCTTATCCCCTATGCCCTGTGGAATAACAGGGGGCCCGGCCAGATGATGGTGTGGCTACCGGTTTCGACAGAAAGCTCAAAGCCGCTGCCAGCCCCGACGATTGCTTTCAGGAGCAGGGTTACGGGCAACAAGATCACGAATGCCCTCAGGGCACTTAACGATCAGGCTGAACCTTCAGGTTCAAACGACCGCTCGGTGAGCTATTTTCACTGGTGGCCTGATAAGGATCAGTGGGCTTATGTTCAGTACGATTTTGAGAAGTCTGAAACCATTTCCCAATCAAAAGTCTACTGGTTTGACGACCAGCCTGACGGCGGCTGCCGTATTCCGGATGAATGGGAGTTGCAGTACAAGACGGGAAACAGCTGGAAACCGGTTAAGGTGAAATCCGGTTACCCGGTTACAAAGGATAGCTGGGATTCAGTTGAGTTTGAACCTGTAAGAACATCTGCAGTAAAATTACGGGTAAAGCTTAACAAGGAATTCTCAGCAGGAATCTATGAATGGATAGTTGAATAACTATTTGAATATCAGTAGTTATCTGTTTTAATTCCGTGTTCCTCCGTGTTCTCTGTGGTTAATGGTTTTTTCACCACGGAGGTCACGGAGGGTCACAGAGATTAAATCCATTTCAAATTCTTTTTTTATTTCTTTTCCTCTTTGTGGTTATCTGTGTTCTCTGAGGTTAAATATTTCTTATTTCAAAATATTCCTTAATTATTATGAATAAGATATTTACAATATTGATTTTAGTTGCCCTCTTAACCGCTGGTTGCAGTAACTCTGCAAAAGACGGGCCGGTTCTGGTCACGGATTACTATCTCGACAACCAGTATGGCAACGATAGAAACCGAGGAACACTGCGGAAGCCAATAAAAACGATTACCGAACTGAATGTCCGTCTGGCATCACAGCCAGGCAACATATTCTTTGCTGCCGGTCAGACCTTTGAAGGAACCCTTGTCTTAACCGGAGTTCATGGAACCGATTCGCTTCCAGTCCTTATCACCTCTTTTGGCGAAGGCAGGGCAACAGTCAATGGGGGAGACTACGAATCTTTTCGCATAAAAGATTGCGAAAATATTCGCATCTCAGATCTTGACCTCAGGGGCTCCGGCCGCAAGGAAGGAAATACAACAAACGGCCTTCAGCTTGTCAATAGTGAAAAGTGCGCTATTGAAGATATAAATACCACTGGTTTTCAGAAGTCCGGAGTTGACCTCTATAACTGCAGAAATGCAGAAGTAAGGAATGTGACTGCTACCGGGAACGGCTTTTGCGGGATCAACATAATGGGTTCCAGTCAGGATTCATCAGCCAATATTCTTATAAAAGACTGTAAAGCTGAGAACAACGCCGGGGATCCCACAATCCTTGATAATCACAGCGGCAACGGGATTCTTGTCGGCGTGTCCCGTAATGTTACAATAGATCATTGCACGGCAACCGGCAACGGATGGGATATGCCTCGCCTTGGAAATGGTCCAGTAGGTATCTGGGCCTGGATGAGTGACAATGTTACTATTCAGTATTGCATAAGCTGCAGGAACCGCACCTCAAAAGGAGGAAAGGACGGCGGCGGCTTTGATCTTGACGGCGGAGTTACGAATTCCCTTATCCAGTATTGTCTGTCGTACGAAAATGAAGGGGCTGGTTATGGATTGTTCCAGTATCCGGGTGCTTCCAACTGGGCAAATAATGTGATCCGCTATTGTGTAAGCATTAATGATGCGCTTGCAACCGAAGGAGCAGGGAGTTTCTTCATCTGGAACGGCTCGGGAGAGAGCGGTCAGCTGACTGATTGTTATATTTATAACAATGTGGTTTACAGCGATTCGGTACCTGCTGTCAGTTTCGAGAACTCATCGGAACACGAAAACTTTCTTTTCTGCAACAATATCTTTATAGTAAACGACCTCAGGATAAGCGGAAAGAACACCGGTAGCAGTTTCACTGCAAATGTCTGGAGCAGTGTTGTTGATCCGGTACTTGAAGGTCCCTTTCATACGGAGCTGACTGATCCGTATAAACTTGCTGAACTTAAGGGCTTTATGCTTCCGTCAGGGTCCTTGCTGAAGGACAGCGGAATTCAGATACAATCAATGTATGGGTTTGACCTTCCTCTAAAGGATTTTTTTGGTTTGCCAGTTCCGGTTGGCTCTGCCCCAGATCCGGGGATACATGAACAGGAATGAATTAATATAATCACATCTTTGTGATCAGGAACAGAATCAGGCCAATTATGATGGCATAAACAACTATTTCGAAAATTCTGGTTGTCCTTTTATTCATTTCGGTACAGGTAAGATGATCAGGTCGCCGGCAAAGCCCGGACACTAATCCGCTGATTTAAAATTAGAACATAAGACTCAATATGATGAGCACTGTTTGTTCAAAGTAAGGCCTATTTCTGTTAGGGAATGATTACAATTTGTGCTTTAAAAGGGGTTCAAATGTTAAGTTGCGCTCCGCGGCATTACCAATTGAACAGATTGAGTATTTTTACCTGAACTTTAACGGAAGCGGTTTTATGCATTTGAAGTCAGGCGTCATCCTGTCAATTACGGTTTTGTTATGCTTTGCTCCTGTTCATTTTGTTTCATCGCAGGATTTCAGCATGGTTTTTTCACATGTTGATGTGAACAATGGATTGTCGGACAACTGGGTGAAATGCATCTACAGGGACTCAAGGGGATTTATCTGGTTTGGTACAAACAGCGGCCTGAACAGGTTCGACGGTTATGATTTCGAGGTTTTCCGGCATAATGCTGCAGATTCATCTTCAATAGCAGACAATGCAATAAATGCAATTGCCGAGGACAGGGAAGGCAATCTCTGGGTGGGAACCAGGGGTGGAATCAGTATTCTTGACAGCGACAATTATACTTTTTCAAATGTTAATCTGGTTCCGTCAATGCCCCTGGCCTGCCAGGACATTTCCTACATTACAGCTATGGTTGCCGGTGAGTCGGGCGACCTGCTTATCGGAACGCATAACGGGCTGTTTCTCTATAATCATTCATCAAAGTCGTTCAGGCATCTGATGCCTGACGAACAATCCTGTTCATCAGGGCTTAACAATATTACCTCGATAGCTCCCGGCAAAGACGGAACTTACTGGATAGGTACGAGCAACAGTTTCGTATTCAGGTTCTCACCACAATCCAACTCCTTCGAAAAGTTTGAATACAGGAAGGGTGTGAATGAGAATCCGGGAATTGTGACGGCATTATTTGCCGGCAGGGACAAAAATCTTTGGGTCGGTAATGAGAGCGGGCTTTCGGTTTTCGATATTGAAACCGGAACCTGGGATATGAACTTTGCAAATTCTTCAGGTAAGTACTTCAGTAAGTTGCAGATCACAGGCATCGATCAGGACAGGGCTGGACAGGTATGGGTTTCGACTGACGGTCAGGGTGTTTTTATTATTAATCCGCTTGATTATTCCCTGGTAAATATAGTGAATCACCCTTATGTTTCAGGAAGCCTTTCAAGCAATGGACTTACATCAATTCTGTGCGATAATACCGGTATAACCTGGTTAGGCACTTCAAAGAAGGGACTCGATTTTTACAAGAAGAACATCTGGAAATTCAGTCTTCACCAGAATTACCCCGGTGATGAAAACAGTCTGTCGCACAATGATGTGGATTGCATTACAGAAGACTGGAAGGGGAATATCTGGATAGGCACAAACGGGGGAGGTCTCAATTACCTTGATCGCTCAACAAACAGATTTACCCGTTATACAGCCGGTGCTCCGGGATCTGACGCATTGAGCAGCAATACTGTTGTGTCGCTCTTTGAGGATTCAGAAAAGAAGCTTTGGATAGGCACTTATCTTGGAGGGCTGAACTGTTTTGATCCTTCGACAGGAAAATTCACAGTTTACCGGCATGATAATCTGGATTCCACAACAATCTCTGACGACAGGATATGGTCTGTTTGTGAAGACAGCAGGAAGAACCTGTGGGTAGGCACGCTGACAAGCGGTCTGAACCGTTTTGACAGGTCGTCCGGGAAATTCACACGTTACAATACTCAGAACAGCACAATCTGTTTTAATTACATCAATTCACTTGAGCTGGACAAAGATGACAACCTGTGGATCAGCTCGGCAAACGGGCTCATCTTCTTTAATCCTGAGCAGGGAATGGCAAGATGCTATTTCCACAATCCCGACGACAATACATCCCTGAGCGATAATCAGGTTGTTTCGACTTTCACCGACAGCAGAGGTTTTTTCTGGGTTTGCACAAGCAACGGGCTTAATCTGATGGACCGGCAGACAGGCAGATTCAGCGTGTTCACCGAGGATGACGGGCTTCCTTCAAACGCGGTTCTGAGAATACTGGAAGATGAAAATGGCAATCTCTGGATAAGTACCAAGAATGGCATTTCGAGGCTTATTATAAGCGATGACAGGGAGAAAGGGGAGAAGACCTTCACTTTCAGGAATTACGGAATGAGCGACGGGCTCCAGGGAAAGGAGTTTACTGAAACGGCTGCCCTGGCGACAAGGGATGGTCAGCTTTGGTTCGGCGGGCCCGATGGACTTAATGCCTTTTATCCGCTTGATATAGTTGATGATACGTCAAAATCAGAAGTTGTGCTGACCGGGCTGAGGATATTCAACAGGAAAATCGTTTACGGTGAAAAGGTGAACAATCGCATTCTGCTTGAAAAACCAGTCTTCAACACTGAGAAGCTGGTACTTAAGTACAGGGAAAACTCTTTCACAATCGATTTCGCGGCCCTTAATTACTTCAATCCAGCTAACAATAAGTACTCTTTTAATCTTGAAGGCTTTGACGATATCTGGATCACAACCGAGGGCAATGAAAATTTTGCCACCTTCTCCAATCTTAACAATGGCAATTATATATTCAGGGTAAGGGCAACGAACCAGGACGGGATCTGGAATAACAACACCACTGAGATCAGGATAAGAGTCCTTCCTCCCTGGTGGAAGAGCTGGTATGCCTATTTGATTTACACAATGCTGATACTTTCATTGCTTACATTTCTGAGATACCTTATTCTTTACAGGGAGAGGCTCAATATGAGATTCGAGCAGGAGCAGATTGAATCACAGCATGTTCATGAGATTGATGCACTCAAGATCAAGTTCTTTACAAACATCTCACACGAATTCAGAACGCCTCTTACACTCATCCTTTCTCCTGTCGAAAAGCTCCTCGAAAAAAGGAAGGGTTCCCCGGATGAGAAGTACCTTAACCTGATACGGCAGAACGGAAGGAGATTGCTTTTAATGGTTAATCAGCTGTTGGACTTCAGGAGAATGGAGGTTCAGGGATTCGGCTTTAATCCTGCCTTCGGTGACATTGTCACGTTCATTGATGATATAGTTGCTTCATTTGACGACCTTAGTGAGGAGAAAAAGATAAGCCTTGTCTACAAACCGGGGATTGATGAGTTAAATGTCTGGTTCGATCGCGATAAAATCGAAAAGATCATGTTCAATCTCCTGTCAAATGCTTTCAAGTTTACCGATTCAGGGGGGGTGATTACAGTATCCCTGTCGGCAGGAGCCAAAACCGGGTATAATGGAGGCTACAGGCGGGTAGAAATAAAGGTAATTGATTCCGGGATAGGAATACCGGCTGGCAAGGTTGACAGGATATTTGATTATTTCTATCAGGTTAATTACCTGGACGATGTTCGGGGAACAGGTCTGGGACTTGCTCTTGTAAAGGAGTTTGCAAGGCTGCATGACGGTGAGGTAAGTGCGGAGAGCGAACCAGGGAAGGGGAGTTGCTTTACAATTGTTCTTCCCTTGAAGACCGGATCGGGAGGTCAGGAGGATGGCGGAGATCAGGCTGTCTCCCCCACAGCTTCGTCTCAGCAGTCCGGTCACCCGGAATTGCCCGGAGAAGGCATTGAAAGAAGATGCAGGATTGTTATTGCCGAAGATAATGATGACCTCAGGTTTTATATGAAGGACAACCTTCGTGGGAAATATGACATTTTTGAAGCTTCAAACGGCGAGGAGGCTCTTGTTCTTATTAATAAGGTTATCCCCGACCTTATCATAAGCGATATTGTAATGCCTGTGATGGACGGAAAGGAACTTTGCAGCAAAGTAAAGTCCGACCCCAGGATCTGCCATATACCTCTTATAATTATTACAGCCCACTCCAGTCAGAAGGAGCAGTTTGAAAGTCTTGAAACAGGGGCTGATGACTTCATTCCAAAGCCGTTTAATTTCCAGGTCCTTGAATCCAAGATCAACAATTTCATCTGTCTTTCAAGGAGCCTTCGGCAGTCAGGTATGAGAGAACGGAATACAGAACCGTCTGCGATTGAGATAGTGTCGCTTGACGAGCAGTTCCTGCAAAAGGCCCGCATGCTTGTTGATAAGAATATGTCGAATGTTGACTATACGGTTGAGGAGCTGAGCAACGATCTGGGGATCAGCCGTACCCTTTTTTACAAGAAGATCCTTACCCTGACCGGAAAGCCTCCGCTTGAATTCATAAGGACTTTAAGAATGAAGAGAGCTGCCCAGCTGCTTGAGAAGAGCCAGCTTAACGTATCGGAGGTTGCCTTCAGGGTCGGATACAATGATCCGAAATATTTCAGAAAGCATTTCAGGAATGAGTTTGGAGTCCTTCCTTCAAGATATACGGGCAAAGAGGGGCACAGATGATATTAAAATCATTTGAACCCCTAAACCTGAACATTTGGCCCCGTTTCTCCTGAAAAGTATCCCTTACATTTGATAGACTCTAAACCTGACACAGGTCTGTATTTGCCTGTGTCGATTAATTTACTTGATATGTGGTAATTTTTATTCTAAAACCCAAAACTATGTTTAAAAGAGGTGTCTTAATTGTTTTGTTACTACTGGCCAATCTCAGCCTGATGGCCCAGCAGACCATTACCGGTTCTGTCAGGGATACCCAGGGTCAGCCGATGTCAGGAGTAACAATTATGGTGCAGGGTACTACTGTCGGGACTCTTTCAGGGGTCGATGGCAAGTACTCATTGCCGGTGCCTGCAGGGGCAACAACCCTGAGGTTTTCATTTATTGGTTTCGGAGATCAGGAAGTGGCTATTGCCGGGAAGACCGTCATTAATGTCACTCTTGAGGAAGCCCTGACCGGCCTCGACGAGGTAGTTGTTGTCGGTTATGGTACTCAGAAAAAGAAACTCGTAACCGGGTCTACGGTCCAGGTTAAGGGTGATGACATTCAGAAGCTGAGCACTGTTTCTCCGATGACAGCGCTTCAGGGGCAGACTCCGGGTCTTTCGATAATCAAGAACACAGGACAGCCCGGTGATGGTTTCAAGGTCAACATCCGCGGTATGGGGACGATCGGTAACTCTCAGCCCCTATATGTAATCGACGGTGTTCCCGGCGGGAATATCGACAATATGTCGCCTGCCGATATTGAATCGATCGACGTTCTCAAGGATGCTGCGTCTTCCGCAATATACGGTGCACGCGGTGCCAACGGTGTTATACTTGTTACAACAAAGCAGGGAGCGAGATCATCTGCAGGAGCAAGGGCAAGCATAACTTATGACGGTTCGTACGGAGTTCAGAACCTCTACAAGAAGCTCCCGATGATGAATGCTATGGAATATGCAAATATTGTTGATGAGGCAAGGGTAAACAGCGGCCAGCCCCGTCTTGATTTTGCAGCCCTGGTTCCCGACTGGGACAGGATAGCATCAGGATCGTGGAAAGGAACCGACTGGCTTGATGAACTGTCAAACAAGAATGCCCCTGTTGTCAACAATGCTATAAACATCACAGGAGGATCAACAGCCGGAGCTTACTCACTCGGTTTGTCCCACTCAAACCAGGAAGGTATTTTCGGCAGGCCGGTTGAATCGAAATATGAACGTTATTCATTCCGTCTCAACTCTGATTTCATCCTGTTAAGGGACAAAACTGATTCGTTCACAATCCTGAAGGCAGGCGAGACACTGAGATATGTCAATTCAAACAACCATGGAGTGGGAGTAAGCAACCAGTACTGGAACGATGTGTTCAGCAGTATTATTGCAAGTCCTTTCCTTCCTCTTTATGCAGCCGATGAGTCGGACAAGGCGTATCCTTACCATTATGCAATTCCATGGAACCCGCAGGAGTCGAACCCGATTGCCCAGATGGTATATTCAAGGGGACAGAACGAAGGTAAGAACCACAATCTGAATGCAGGCGTATTTCTTGAATTGCAGCCCATAAGGAACCTTGTTTACAGGAGTTCGTTCGGGTATGCAATGTCGGCCGGGTCGTACAGGAGCTATACACCGCTTTATGATCTCAGCACAACCTCATTCAACTCAACCGATGATGTTAATCATTCATTGAATGCCGGTTTCCAGTGGTCATGGGAAAATACTATTAATTATAACTTCAACCTTGGAAGCGATCATGCCTTCAATGCCCTTATAGGAACATCAGCTGAAAAGTGGGGACTTGGGGAATCAATCAATGGTTCAAACTCAAACTCCCTGTTCAGCGATCTGAGGCATGCTTATCTCAACAACACCCCGGTTATTGATGTCAACCTTACAAGCGTAGGAAGCAGCCCCTGGGGTGAAGGTGGTATCCTTTCATATTTCGGCCGTGTGGGGTATACCTACAAGGACAGATATATGCTGACCGGAATTCTTCGTGCTGATGCCTCATCCAATTTTGCCAGGGGCAAAAGGTGGGGTTATTTCCCGTCAGTATCTGCAGGATGGGTTGTTTCTGAGGAAGATTTCTTCCAGAATGCAAGCAATGTGATCAACTTCCTGAAATTCAGGGCTAGCTGGGGACAAAACGGCAACCAGGCCATCAGCCCGTTCCAGTACCTTGCAACTATTTCATTTGCCAATGTAAATTACTTCTTCGGACCCGACAAGGCGGTTGTGAAAACCGGAGGCTATCCTGATGTCCTTCCAAATGAAGATGTGACATGGGAAACATCCGAGCAGATAAACGTTGGTTTTGATGCCCGGCTTCTCAGGAACAGCCTCAGCGTGGAGTTTGACCTTTACAGCAGGACAACTTATGACTGGCTTATAAGACCTTCGATGCTGGCATCGTACGGAACAGGAGCCCCTTATGTAAACGGAGGCGATGTTACGAACAAGGGTTTTGAACTTGCACTTAACTACAACGGATCCAAAAGGGATTTCGGCTATTCTGCCGGGTTCAACCTTGCCTACAACAAGAATGAGGTTAAGAGGATTGCAAACAATGAAGGGATATTCCA
>CAZKTX010000016.1:8050-36766 GCA_964555805.1 uncultured Rikenellaceae bacterium | reverse complement strand
GTAGTCGCCCAACTTAACAGAAAGCCCTTCAGAATACTGAAGGGCTTTCTTGTTTCTTCCCCAAACCCCAATTCCCCGGCACCTGTTTTTTTTTATTACAGGGCCGCAATCAAAATACCGGAGAATTAATATACTTTTAATGTTTTTAACCAAGGATATATGACAATTCATGTGATCTCCGAAACCAGCTTTCTGGTGAGGGGAACCGGAGTTCATACAGCTTTTCTCGACCACATCAGACTTCTGAGGGAAAAAGACGATGTAGGTGTTGTAGTAAACGGCCAGGGAAAAGGCGACGTGTTTCACAGCCATACATATTTTCTTTACTATTTCTGGAAAGGATGGGGCTATAAGGGCAAAAGAGTCTTCACTGCCCATGTGATCCCTGAATCAGTCAAGGGATCATTTCCCTGCTGGAAACTATTATACCCCTTTGTCAGATGGGGATTGAAAAAGGTCTATGAGTATGCAGATGTCTGCATAGCAATTTCACCAATGGTGGAACAGGCTATCCTGGAAACCGGCGCAGATACAAAAATTGAAAGAATTGGTAATCCGGTTTATCCTGAGATATGGAAAAGAACTGAAGAGAAAAGACAGGCAGGAAGGAAGAAACTCGGACTCTCTGAAAATGATTTTGTAGTGCTGGGAGTAGGACAGATTCAGAAAAGAAAGGGAGTAGAGGACTTTCTTGATGTGGCCGCAGCAATTCCCGAAGCCAGGTTTGTCTGGGCGGGTGGCAGACCATTCGGTCCCCTTACTGAAGGCATAATCAGGATAAATGAGAAGTTCAGAAAAGCAGGACCGAATGTAACAAGGACCGGTCAGCTGACACTTGATGAAATGCAGTCCATTTACGCGGCATCCGATCTGATGCTTTTCCCCTCATGGCAGGAAAACTGCCCGCTTGCCCCCATCGAGGCTGCTGCCAGCGGAATGCCTGTTATTTTCAGGGATATCCCTGAATACAGGCTTCTCTATGAGAAACCTTACCTTAAGGCAGGAGACACAAGGGAATTTATTGAAATGACTTCGAGAATGATAAGAGACCCTGAGTTTCTTTCGATGGGGAAGGAAATCTCGGCCAGACTGCTGGATCAGTTTGATAAGGATGAGATAAGAAGGAGATTTATCTCCCTGTATGACAGACTGAGTAAATCCTGAATAAAGACTGGGACAAGTGCAGCACCTGGCTAAAAGAAATGTCTTTTAGTACAAAAAGAAGACTATATGCCGAAAATTCTGGATCGTTTTCACCCATACCTGATTCTTGGCTCGGTTTATCTCATTGCAAACATCCTGCTGCGCTGTGTTGACTTTTTTTTGCTGGCTCCCCTTTTCAGTGTACCAGCAGGTATTCCGGTCTTCCTCCGGTGCCTGCTGAATGATCTTATCTGGTGCGGCTGTGTCTTCTTTGCCCTGCTTCCGGTCTTCTTTCTTTTAAACAGTCGTTTCCCCAGGGCTTCGGTATTGGTCCCGTCTCTTGTTTTCGGGATCCTGTTCCTGCTTCAGATAGTACTCGTGGCATATGCCTTCTTCAGCGGAAAACCGCTTGACAAGGAGATATTCATGCGGCCGTTCAGCGAGATATATACAACAGTTAACAGTTACGGAAATATCCTGATATTTCCAGTTGCAGGAATACTGCTTGTTTGGTTCTTTTCGTGGATAACGAACAGACTGGCGGGCAAAGGCAGCAGGAGTATCAGGATCATAGCCTTGTCGTGCGGTACAATATTGCTGCTCTCCGTTTTCATGATTTCATATCCCTACCGGCTTTACGGACGTAACACTCAGAATAACAGGTTTATTATTAACAGGGCTCTGTACTTTATTTATGAAGATATTCATTATAATATGAGCCAGAACCTGAAGGTTGATCCTGATCCTGTTAAGCTGAAACAGTTCGCTGAAGAGTATCCTGAGTGGCATACTTCAGATACTCTTTTTCCTTACATGCGTGTTGATTCAACTCCCGACAGGCTCTCTCCGTTCTTTTCGCTTCAAAAAGAGAAACCCGATATAGTCATTATAATCTGCGAAAGCCTTGGAAGGGGAATCAGCGGGGAAGGTGCATGGTCGGGCAGCTTCACTCCGTTCATCGACTCGCTGGCTAACCATAGCTTGTACTGGGAGAATTGTGTCACAACTACAATGAGAAGCTTTGGGATTCTTCCGGCCCTTCTGGGTTCACTGCCCAATGGCAACACCGGATTTCAATTCGGTGATATGCCTGCCCATGAATCGCTTGTCAGTCTGCTGAAAAAGAACGGCTACAAAACAAACATGTTTTATGCAGGGTATTATGAGTTTGATAATGTGAGAGCCTTTATGGAGAGGCAGGGGATCGATTATTTTGCACCTTACTATGAAGAATTCAAAGCTTCGGGTTTCAGGGAAGAATATGCAAACAACTGGGGTTACGCCGATGGACTCATGTTCCGGAAATCGCTTGATTGGCTCTCTTCAGAAGGATCGTCCCCGCGGCTCAACATTTATGTGACGCTTTCAGCCCATAACGATCTTGATATCCCGGGAAAGGAGAAATACATTGAAGCAGCAAGAACAATTAACAGCAGGCTTGATCAGGTACACAGGGAAAGGAATAATCTGCTTCTCAGTTTCTTGTCTTCATTTGTTTATACTGACGATGCCCTGAGGCAGTTCTTTAAACAATACAGTGAGCTCCCCGGATATGAAAACACTATTTTTATTGTCACGGGTGACCATTACATACCGAATTTCGGCATCCAAAACAGGCTTAGTCTTTACAATGTTCCCCTGCTCATATGGTCGCCCCTGCTTAAGGAACCTGCGAAATTCAAATCCCTGGTTTCGGTGACGGATGTGACACCATCACTTTTGTCGATGCTTTCGGCAGGATATGATCTGAATAAATCGGGATATGTCAGCTGGATAACCGGCGGACTTGACACTGCGGTGAATTTCAGAAGCACAAAAAAATTGCTTCTCATGCAGGACAACCGCGATTCGAGGGAGTTCATCTATAACAATTACTTCTTCTCCTACGATTCAGTGTATACAATAACCGATAAGCTCAGGCTTGAACCTGCCTCCACTGATATCAGGAAGCTTGTTGATTGTAAATTCCGGCTCTTCAGCTCAGTCGGCAGCTATGTGTACAACATGAACAGGCTGATGCCGGACAATCGATTCTAGTAGAATTTATACCTCTTATCGACTATGTTTGCAGCTTTCCTCAGTGCTTCGTATGCCTCGTAGCTTCCCCTCATCTGGTATGTTGATGTGAGTCTCTCCTTAAGCATGGCGAGATCCTGATCGCTGGTTGGAACAAGGTTGTTAACTGAAAGCATATAGACTCCGTTTTCTCCCTTTACCGGTCCGGTAACGGTTCCCTGCTTTGAAACTGCTGCGGCTGCAATAAGAGCAGGCTCATTTCCGGCTCCCTGAACCGAATATGATCTGAATGTAACCTGGGCAGCTTCCTGTACAGCAAGACCCATTGTGGCGGCAATGTCTTCAAGGCTCTTGCCTGAACCACTGTTCTTTTCAAATTCTGATGCCAGAATCTCAGCCTTTTTCTCTTTTGCAACCTGGAAACGGATATCGCTCTCAACTTCTTTCATGGGAGCTATTCCTTCTTGTGTAATCTTTGTGCAGTAAGCAACCACGTATTTATCGCCAACTTCGAAAACAGCCTGATCATTGTTGTCAAGCACTATATTGTTTTGTTCGGTCTGGAACAATGAAATCACAAGGCTCCGGGGCTCATCCAGACCCGGCAGTGTCTTCTGTTGCGGAGTAATATCATTGGCCACCCTTTTCGTCAGGCCCTTTTCGGTTATCGCCTGGTTGAATTTTTCGTATGTGCTGCTTGTGCCTGCAAACTGACTTGCATCGCTGTAAATTCTCTGATTAGTCATCGAACCCGGAATTATCTTCCTGTCGACAATCCCGATTTGATATTTTCGTGAAGGTTTCGACTGGGCAAGGATCTCGATTATGTGCACGCCGAATGTTGTTTCTACAGTTACAATATCGCCTTTTTTCCCTGAGAAACAGGCATTGTTGAAGGGAACAACCATCATCCCTTCAGGGAACCATCCAAGGTCGCCTCCGAGCTGAGCCGAACCCTGATCGTCAGAATTGGTGATTGCAAGAGTCGGGAATGACGTTCCCGATTTGATCAGTTTTAACAGACTGTCAGCTTTGGTTCTGGCATTTGCGAGGCTTCTTGTCTGTCCGGCTGATATAAGAATATGACGTGCGTGAACCGAGTCGGGCCTGTTGGCTGCATCAAGAATACGGGCTATTTTAAGTGACCCGTCCTCGTTATATGGTCCGAAAACTTCGGTCAGATCTTCCTTTTTGACGAAGTCAGCCAGCTGTGCCGGCACTTCACTGAGCGGGACATAAAATCCAACATGTCTTGTATCGGCAGTGAGGTTTATGAACTGAACAGGATTTTCAGCTGTCATAAACTCACTTTTGGCATTGTTAATCCATTCCTCAGCCTGTTTTACGTCTTCATCCGAGGGAACAACATCGAAAGTCACATATTCAAGATCCCTGAGAGCTGTTTTCTTGAAACTCTCCTTATGCTTATTGTAGTACGATTCAATGTCGGAGCTGGTTATCTTGACCAGGGAGTCGGAGATTGCAGAGTAGTTCTTTACTATGTAACTGAAATCTACTGTTGATGCTGAAAGGTCCCTGTCAAACTCAGCCTGTTTGGATGTTACGTAAAGTCCTTTGGAAACCAGTGTGTTGTATTTGGTGCCAAGCCTGTCGTTGACAATCTCATTTTCGAAGAATAACCAGTATTTGTTTGTTGTTTCATCAACCTCGGTGTTTTTCAGGAAGTTAACAAGAACCGACTTGTTGAATGCTCCTGTCTGCTGGTCGGTGAAGAGCTGGAGGACTATCGGGTGAGGATTGTTTCCGAGTACAAGGTCATCCACTTCTTCGGAACTGACTCCTATCCCAAGTTTCCTGTACTGGTTGTCAAGTACCCGCTCCCTGATCATCTTCTGCCAGGTCTGCTCCCTTATCGATTCGGTTGTTGCCTCATCAATGCTTGTATTACCGGAAAGCTTGTATATCTCCACAAGATTCGATACTTCAGTTTCAAAATCCTGATAGGAAAGCGACTCGTCTCCGATCGTTCCAATCTCATAATACTTTTTTGCTTTTGCAGTCTGACCGGTACCGCCGCTGAAAAAGTCACCGATTACAAATATAAACAGTGAAAGACCGATGACGACGGCAACCATAACGCCTGCCTTTTCCCTTAAAAATTGAAGTGCTGACATGAATGATATATTCTTTGGATAAAATTGATCTTTTTTAAATCAGGCGACAAATATAACAAATTTCCTATTAAAAAACGGGCAGGTATTATTTGCATACCTTATAATTATATACAACAGGGAGGGATAGTCTTAATGTTGTTGATTTATGGGCAAAAATAAAAAGTGGTATTTTTTGTACTCTACCCCTGTCAGAAAATAGGTGTTGATGTAAAAATATGTACATAATACAAAAAAAGTATCAAAAAATAGGGGGTCGTATTAAAAAATATATATTTTTGCAACAAATAATACTACAGACAATGGCAGAACTCAGATTTAGCGCATTAAAGGAAGTGTTTGGCAGGGTCCCTCTCGAAACGACGCCTCCTGCAAACAACATTTCGAAATATTTCGGGGTTGATGTTTTTAACCTGCATAAGATGGAACACTATCTGTCGGCAGATGCATACAGGGTGATCAAGCGTGCAATCAACGAGGGGAAATCGCTTACTCTCAAGGAGGCCGATCAGGTTGCCATAGGCCTTAAAGCCTGGGCGCTTGAAAGAGGAGTCACCCATTACACACACTGGTTTCATCCTCTTACCGACGGGACGGCCGAGAAGCATGACGGTTTTCTCGACTTCGGGGAAAACGGCCACCTGGTTGAAAATTTCTCCGGAAACGTCCTTGTGCAGTCGGAACCCGATGCATCAAGCTTTCCAAGCGGAGGGATAAGGAATACATTCGAAGCAAGGGGCTATACCGCATGGGACGTTTCCTCGCCAATGTTCATTGTGGGAAATACTCTTTGTATACCTACTATCTTCGTATCATATACCGGTGAGGCCCTCGATTACAAGGCTCCACTGCTGAAGTCACTTTCGGAGATCGACAAGGCGGCAGTTGATATCTGCCAGTTCTTTGACAAGGATGTCACAAAAGTGATCCCAACCCTCGGGATAGAACAGGAATATTTCCTCGTTGATGAAGCGCTCTATTATGCCCGTCCCGATCTGGAACTTGCCGACAGGACTCTTATGGGGCATACAGCTTCCAAGGATCAGCAGCTTGCCGATCACTACTTCGGATCGATACCCCGAAGAGTGATGTGTTTCATCAAGGATTTTGAATGCGAGGCACACAAGCTTGGCATCCCGGTGAAAACCCGCCATAATGAGGTGGCTCCCAATCAGTTTGAAGCCGCACCGATTTTTGAAGAGGTGAACCTGGCTATTGATCATAACCAGCTCCTGATGGACGTCATGAAAAGAGTAGCAAGGAAGCACAAGTTCCGTGTTCTTTTTCACGAAAAACCCTATGCAGGCATAAACGGTTCGGGGAAACACAATAACTGGTCAATGTCAACCAACACCGGAGTCAACCTGCTTTCACCCGGTAAGAATCCAAGGACCAACCTTCAGTTTCTTACATTCCTTGTTGCCGTACTCAAGGCAGTGTACGAAAGCAATGAGCTGATCAGAGCATCGGTGATGAATGAATCCAACTCATGGAGGCTCGGCGGACATGAAGCTCCTCCTGCGATAATATCCGTTTTCCTTGGAACCTATCTCAGCAAAATGCTGGATGACATATCTAAAAAGGTAAGCGACAACAAGATGAGCCCGGAACAGAAGACTGAACTGAAACTTGGTATTGGAAAAATTCCGGAGATACTTCTCGACAATACTGACAGAAACAGGACCTCACCGTTTGCATTTACTGGTAATAAATTCGAATTCAGGGCTGTAGGCTCATCAGCCAACTGCAGCGCCGCCATGATCGCACTGAACTCTGCTGTTGCATATCAGCTCAGGAAATTCAAAAAAGACGTTGACATTCTCATCAAAAAGGGGAGGGGAAAGGATGAAGCCATCTTCCAGGTCCTTAAAAAGGCAATCATAGAATCGGAGAAAGTGCGTTTTGAGGGTGATAATTATTCGGCCGAATGGATGAAGGAAGCTAAGAAAAGAGGCTTGAGTTCAGTAGAAAGCGTTCCTGAATCAATCAGCAAATACCTTACTCCCAAATCGAAAGAGGTGCTTGAAGGAGGAGGGATTTTCTCCGATAAGGAGCTTCAGAGCCGTGTGGAAGTTGAATATGAGAAATTCACTAAGAAGGTACAGATAGAATCGAGAGTTCTGGCCGACCTGGCGATAAATCACATTGTTCCCACCGGGATCAAATACATGTCATCGCTCATTGAAAACATTAGGGGACTGAAGGAAATCTTCCCGGACAATGAATACAGGAAACTTTCAGAACCCGGGAGAGAGGCTGTCACAATCATTTCCGACCATATTATTAATATAAAAAAGATGGTCTTCGAAATGGTTGAGGAAAGAAAAAAGGCCAATGTAATTGAAGACTCATACAAGAAAGCTCTTGCATATGAGAAGAATGTCAAGCCTTACCTCGAAAGCATCAGGCAGCACATCGATAAGCTTGAGCTGATCGTCGATGACGAGATATGGCCTTTGCCGAAATACAGGGAATTGCTGTTCACAAGATAGGTTTGTTAGGGTTAGGGTTAAAAAAAGCAAAGGGGCATCATTTATGGTGCCCCTTTCGACGTGCTCAGTGTTCCGAATTGAATTGTCAGAGTTTGATGAACTCCACCCTGCGGTTCAGAGCCTTGTTGGCCGGTGTGTCATTCGGTGCAACAGGCTGGCTTTCACCCATCCCGTCCGATTCAAGCCGCGATGCATCAATGCCAAAATTTTTAACCAGTTCATTCTTTACCGAAGCGCCTCGCCGCTTCGACAGATCCATGTTTGAGGCATCGGCTCCGTCGGCGTCGGTATGACCGACAATCTTAACCCTGACATCCGGATTTTCCTGAAGCACTGCCGCTATTTCCTTAAGAGTTCCGTATGATTCCGGTTTGACAATATCCTTGTTAACATCGAAATAGATTCCGTAGGAGACAAGCTTGCCTTCCGTCAGGAGTTTGTTTCTCACATCAGGGGCCCCGACTGCAATACGCACATTGCTTATCATTGCAGCGCCATATTCGAACCTCAGCCTGTCGGGCTTTACACATCCTGCCGGGAATGCCCTGGGCAGGTCAATGATTTTGTTCTGGTCCTGATACACACGAATCCTTGTTTTCTGAACCCAGATTGCAATATGGTACATCTGGTTCATTTTCTCCCGGTAGGCCTGATTATCAACATATCCGCTCAAATTGGCCGCTGAGCATTCTTCGCCTTGCAGCCATGTATGGTAAGTCGGCCTTCCGGTGTATTCAACCTTAAGCTCGAATCCACCGTTTCCCGGGGCGGAACCACCGTCCCATGCTTTTGCATTTTTCGCCTGCATCAGCTTCATATGCCAACCCGACATACCGTCACCTTCAAGACCACCAACCGGAATGACATCATATTCGATAGTGTAGTTTTCAGGCAGCTTAAGGAGCTCATCAGTCCATACACATTCTCTCATAATGAATTTCATCCACTTACCCGGAAAGAGATTGGTTGTAATCACCTCTGCAGAGCCGTTTGTGTTCCATAACGCAGGGAAATCGCCTACTGCCTCCTGACTGAAATCGTCATAGAAGATTACTTTCTCTCCAGGGACAAAATCATACTTGGAGTAGGCCTGAAGGGATTCCTGCTGCTGATCCGGGGAGGATTCAGCGGCTTTCTGGCTGCCCGTACCCTGAGGCTGCCCGGCCGTGCCCTTGTTCGTGGAAGCATTATTATTTGTGTTGTCTTTTTTATCGGGCTTTGCTGTGATACTGTCCTCCACCGTGTCGAGGGTCTTGTCGATGGCCTGGTCAGCTTTCTGGTTAAGCCTGCGGTTGACCTGCTGTTCAAGTTTCTTTTTCAGGTCGACCTTGATCTGCGATTCAGCATTTACTGTAAGGCACATCAATGCCACTACAATAAATAATTTAATTGTGTGATACATGGTTGATTGAGTTAAGTCAGGAAACAGAATAGAGTTTAGAATCTTAGATTAAAGGTATATAAGAAAATTTACTCTTATATCAGACTTTTACGGATTTTTTCTGCATTGATATGGAATTCCTGTTTCATTAATACATGTTTTCATTTCCTTTTGTACTTCATAGAGGTAAACATGGTACATTTATTGTTGCATTTCGAAGGCTTGCCGCCTGTTGTTATTTCTTATCTGCAAAATGATTACTTTTGATGTTTAAATCAGGTTGATACCATGAAGCGATTAATACTGGCCATATTATTACTTTCGGTTTTTTTCTTCCAGGACTCTCAAGCCCAGAAAAAAAAGGCGGAAAGAGCTTATGCCGCCTTTAATGCCGGCGAATACTATGAAGCAATTGACCAGTTCAAGGATGCTTATTCAAAGTCGAAAAAGGCGGATAAATCATTCAGGACTGAGCTGGGTTACATGGTTGCTGAATCGTACCGGCTGACAAATGATCCCAAGAATGCCGAGACCTGGTACAGGCTTTCTGTTCGTTCGGCCACATCAAAACCTGAAGCCCAGTACTGGCTTGCCGAATCACTAAAAAAGTCCGGTAAATACCAGCAGGCTATTGAGGAATTCAGAAAATACAAACAGGTGGCTCCTTCCGACTCAAGAGCCGATCAGCAAATCAGGGCATGCGAACTTTCACTGGAGTGGGAGAGGAACCCGGAAGCTTACCGGGTGGAAGAACTCAAGGACCTTAACTCGAGGTTTTCAGATTTCAGCCCGGCATACGGACGTGATGACTTCGGAGTTATTTATTTCACATCCTCACGCGACGATGCAGCCGGAAGCAAAACTCACGGAGCTACAGGACAAAGCTTCACCGATATATTTGAGAGCCGTATCGATAAAAAGTCAAAATGGAGTACCCCGATACCGGTCGATGACCTGAACAGTGATTCGGAGGACGGAACACCAAGTTTTACTTCCGATTACATGCAGGTGTTTTTCACACGTTGTGAGGCTGGCAAACGAGAGAAAAAAGGCTGTGTGATAATGGTCTCCGAACGCTCCGGCGACAAGTGGAGCGATGCGAAGGATACCGGAATTCTACCGGATTCACTCGTGGCTGCTCATCCTTCAATATCCTCCGACGGGCTGACTTTATATTTTGTTTCCGATATGCCGGGCGGATCGGGGCTAAAGGATATCTATTCTGTCACAAGAAACAGCGAATCGGACTCATGGTCGAAACCCCGCAACCTGGGAACTGACATAAATACTCCGGGCAACGAACTCTTCCCTTATATCAGGAATGACGGAACACTGTATTTTGCATCCGACGGACATATTGGTATGGGCGGTCTTGATATCTTCAAGGCCGTTCCGCAGCCTGACGGTTCCTGGGTGGTACAGAATATGAAAGCTCCGATAAACGGCTTTGCAGACGACTTCGGGATCTCCTTCGAAAGTGGAAATGAGAAGGGAATTTTCAGCTCAACACGTAAGGGCAGGGGTAATGACGACTTATATACTTTTGAACTCCCGCCTCTCCGATTCAATGTCACCGGGCTGATAAAAGACGAGAAGACAGGCCAGCCAATCCAGGGCTCGGTCGTAAGACTGATTGCCAGCGACGGATCGAATCTGCAGGCTGAGACAGGACAGGGAGGTGATTTCAAGTTCAGCCTCAGGCCTGATGTCGACTATATCTTCCTGGCTTCAAAACAGGGATACCTTAATGGCAAGGAAAGAGAAACAACCAAAAACCAGGAAAAGAGCCGCGACTTTATGGTCACAATCCCCCTGACTGCAATCGACAAACCGATTGAACTTCCAAATATTTTCTACGACTTTGGCAAGTGGGATCTCCGGCCCGAGTCGATGGTGTCGCTCGACAAACTTGTTGAGACTCTTAATGACAACACAAACGTTACAATTGAGCTGATGTCTCATACAGACTCACGCGATACAGAGGAATATAACCTCGACCTCTCACAGAAAAGAGCACAGTCGGTTGTTCAGTATCTTATAGAAAAGGGTATTGCATCCGACAGGCTTTCGGCCAGAGGCTACGGCGAATCTACCCCCAAAGTGGTGGATGCGGCTATTGCTGAGCAGAATCCGTTCCTTAAGGAAGGTACTGCCCTTACAGAACAGTTCATCAATACCCTTGCCAGTGAAGAGCAAAAAGAAATTGCACACCAGATAAACAGGCGTACCGAATTCAGGGTGTTAAGGACTGATTATGTTCCTGCGGCAAAATGACTTTTGAATCAAAATACGGCAGAAGGGGTGTCTCCTCACAGAAGGAGGATGTCCATTCGGCAATAAAGAATATTGACAGGGGATTGTTCCCCAACGCATTCTGTAAAATTGTCCCCGATATACTTGGAGGTGACCCGGAGTACTGCAATGTTATGCATGCCGACGGGGCCGGAACAAAATCATCGCTTGCCTATATCTACTGGAAAGAGACGGGAGACATGTCTGTCTGGAAGGGCATTGCTCAGGATGCTGTGGTTATGAATACCGACGACCTCCTCTGCGTGGGCGCCTGTGACAACATCCTTCTATCTTCGACAATCGGAAGAAATAAAAACCTTATCCCCGGCGATGTAATCTCGGCGATAATAAATGGAACTGAAGAGGTTCTTGAAGAACTCAGAAGCCTGGGAGTGGGCATATGGTCGACAGGAGGCGAGACTGCCGACGTTGGCGACCTTGTCAGGACAATAGTTGTCGATTCGACTGTAGTAGCGCGGATGAAAAGAAATGAGGTCATTACCTGCGATATACAGCCTGGAGATGTTATTGTGGGGCTGGCATCATCCGGCCGCACCTCCTGGGAAAATGAATATAACGGTGGAATGGGGAGCAACGGGCTTACATCAGCAAGGCATGATGTATTTTCAGGGTACCTTGCCGGCTTATATCCTGAAAGCTATGACCCGTCAATACCTCCGGAACTCATTTATTCGGGCAGTCGCTCACTTACAGAAAAAGCAGAAGGCCTCAGCCTCGACACCGGAAAGCTTGTGCTCTCACCGACCCGTACCTATGCTCCGGTTGCAGTGAGAATCATCAGGGAGCTCAGATCCTCGATCCATGGAATGATACACTGCTCGGGCGGTGGACAGACCAAAGTGATGCATTTCATCAGCGGACTTCATGTGATAAAGGACAATATGTTTCCCGTACCTCCGCTTTTCAGGATTATCCGGGAGGAATCGGGTACTCCCTGGCAGGAGATGTACAAAGTCTTCAATATGGGACACAGGCTCGAGATATACACCGACAGGGAAACAGCAGAAAAAATTATGGGGATTGCCGCCGGATTCAACCTCGATTCAAGGATCATTGGACGTTGCGAGGCATCTGACAATAAGAAGCTTACAATAGTTTCGGAAAACGGCAAATTCGAATACTGATACCGGAAACAGTTTTTTATTATCTTTGCACGCTGAAAATTCGTTACTTCTATGGAGGCAAACATGATTCTTGAGAAGCTGGAGGGAGTTAAACAACGATTTATTGAGGTTGGGGAACTTCTTACAAGGCCTGACATACTCTCCGACATGGAAAGGTATGTAAAGCTGAGCAGGGAATACAAGGATCTCAATCCTGTTGTGGAAGCCATGGAGAAATACAGGCTTGCCACTCAAAACCTGGCCAGTGCAAGGGAACTGCTTGCAACAGAGAAGGACGAAGAGATGAGGGAAATGGCCAAGGCGGAGGTCGACCAGCTGTCCGAAGCCCTTCCTGAGATGGAGGAGGAGATAAAATTACTTCTGATCCCTGCTGATCCGGAGGATGACAAGAATGCAGTGATGGAGATAAGGGCCGGCACAGGAGGTGATGAGGCAAGTATTTTTGCCGGTGACTTGTTCAGGATGTACAGCAAGTACTTCGAGCAGAAAGGATGGAAGGCTGATGTAACAAGCTTTTCGGAAGGTACGGCAGGCGGCTACAAGGAAATAGTTATAAGCGTATCAGGTGAAGGAGTTTACGGCGTTCTCAAGTACGAATCAGGCGTTCACAGGGTTCAGCGGGTGCCTCAGACCGAGACCCAGGGCAGGATACATACTTCGGCTGCATCTGTGGTGGTTCTTCCTGAAGCCGACGAAGTAGACGTCGAGATCAGAAATGAAGATATAAGAAAGGATACATACTGTTCTTCAGGACCTGGAGGCCAGTCGGTAAATACAACTTATTCTGCTATCAGGCTTACTCATATTCCTTCAGGCATCGTTGTAATCTGCCAGGATGAAAAATCACAGATCAAGAATTACGAAAAGGCGCTGAAGGAATTGCGTACACGACTGTATAATCTTGAATATCAGAAATATCTTGATGAAGTTGCCCAGAAGAGGAAAACAATGGTCTCAACCGGCGACAGGTCTGCAAAGATCAGAACTTACAATTACCCACAGGGAAGGGTAACCGACCACAGGATAAACTTTACGCTCTATAACCTGCCTTTTATTCTCGACGGTAATATCGGTGAGATAATCAGTAAACTGCAGGTGGCTGAAAATGCCGAAAGGATGAAGGAAAGCAATATTTAATTCAATATAATTATGGATCATAATGGTCTGTACAAAGCAATCTCGGAAAAAAGATCATTCCTGTGTATCGGTCTTGACAGCGAGCTTGAAAAACTTCCCCCTTCTCTTCTCAAAGCCAAAAACCCGGTTCTCGAATTCAACAAAAGAATTATTGACGCTACCCATCAGTATGCTGCAGCGTACAAGGCGAACACTGCTTTTTACGAATCGATGGGGTCAGCAGGCTGGAAGACTCTCGAATCGACGCTCGATTACATAAGGACCAATTATCCCGGCATTATTGTTATAGCTGATGCAAAACGCGGTGATATCGGCAATACATCAAAAATGTATGCAAGGGCATTTTTCGAGACAATGGATTTTGATGCAGTCACGGTTGCGCCTTATATGGGCGAGGACTCGGTGGCTCCCTTCCTTGAATATCCCGGCAAATGGGTCATTCTGCTTGCCCTGACGTCAAACAGGGGAGCCGATGATTTCCAGTATCACAACGAGGATGGACTTATGCTTTATGAAAGAGTGCTTACGCTGTCGCGCAAGTGGGGGACAATCAACAACCTTATGTATGTAGTAGGCGCAACACGCGCAGATATGCTAAAGGATATCAGAAAAATTGTACCGGAACATTTCCTCCTTGTTCCGGGAGTAGGAGCTCAGGGCGGCAGCCTTGGAGAAGTCGTAAAATATGGAATTTCAGGGAAATGCGGACTGCTGGTGAATTCCTCTCGCGGAATAATATTTGCCGACAGCTCTGATAATTTCGACAGGATAGCTGGAGAAAAAGCCGCTGAAATCCAGAAGGAAATGGAAACTCACCTTGCCGCCCACAAACTGATCTGATTCCTGTTCTCGGACACAATCTTTTTTCGGTTACGCATATATAATTGCAGCACGTTTTGTAACTTTATATTCTCGCTGTTTCTAAACTTGTGCTGCAATGAAAGAAGAATTCCTGCATTATCTGTGGAAATACTCCCTGTATGAGCCATCTTCACTTATCGACGGAGATTGTAATCAAATAATTGTAATAAGTCCGGGTGATTATAACCGCGATTCGGGTCCGGATTTTTTCAACGCCAGGATAGTCATAGCCGGAACAGAGTGGGCCGGCAATGTTGAGATACATATCAGGGCATCTCATTTCAATGTTCATGGTCACAACCTCGACCATGCATTTGATAATGTTATCCTTCATGTCGTTGTCGAAAGGGATATGCAGGTATTCAATGCAAATAACGAGGAACTCCTGACGACAGAAATAAAATTTAATCCGGAACTGTACCGGAAGTACATCGATCTGGTTAATAATCCCTGCGCAATAGCATGCCGCGATGAGATTGAAGGTACAGACAGTTTTCTCCTGCGAAGCTGGCTGAATTCACTTCTTGTCGAAAGGCTGCAGGTGAAGTCGGAAGCTGTAATTAAGATATGGACATCAACCGGCAACGACTGGGATGAGACATTCTACAGAGTCCTGAGCAGGTATTTCGGATTCAGGGTGAATACAGAACCTTTTGAAATGCTGGCCACAGCCCTCCCTTTCAAAATAATTAGGAAACACTCGGACGACAGGCTCATGATTGAGGCACTCCTCTTCGGGAGCGCTGGCATGCTTGAAGAAGGGCTGTTCAAAAATGCACTTACAGATAAGTATTATTCCAACCTTATAAGGGAATACAGGGTGATGTCGGCAAAATATTCGCTCCGGCCGATCCATGGCTGGCTGTGGAAGTTCTGCCGCCTCCGTCCGGTTAATTTTCCCACCGTGCGGCTGTCGCAGCTGGCAGCTCTTCTGTCGGTTGCCGGAGGATTGTTCTCCAGAACACTTGTTGCAGACAACGTGTCTCAGCTGAAAGATCTTTTCGGAGTGGCAGCATCACCGTACTGGGATAACCATTACATATTCGGGAAGGAGAGTAAAAAATCGGGGAAGCACACAGGTGACCAGGCAACAGATATTCTGCTGATCAATGTCGTGATACCAATGATCTTTGTTTATGGCCGGACGCACAACGACAGGAGGCTTTGTGACAGGGCACTGGATCTGCTGGCTGATATTGATCCGGAAAAGAATTCAGTTATACGTGACTGGAATGAAGCAGGTGTTATTCCCGAATCGGCATTTCACACACAGGCTCTACTCCAACTCACTGATGAATACTGCCGGAAAAGAAGATGCCTCGATTGCAGGATTGGCAGCAGTTTGATCAGTTCAGGAAAGTTACTGAGGAACAGAGATCAGCTTACGCTCGAACCTTGACCTGAACATTCTGCTCACAATTCTGTTAATTTGTTAATAAGTTGTTATTTATCATATTTTATCTACGCAACTTTTAGCCCTAACTTTACGTCTTTATATAAAGCAGGGCAATTTTTTAGTCGTGCCTGCATTGGTCTTTTTTAAAATATTTGCTGAACTTCAAAAAAAAGTAGTCAATTGTTTGATAGTTTACATAAAAAAGCCTTATTTTTGCGTTCCAAAATTGGAGACTCAATTTATTTATGGATTAATAATATATTAATTAAAGATATGTATTTGACTACCGAGAAGAAGCAGGAGTTTTTCAAAACGTTTGGAACATCAGAGATTGACACAGGTACAGCCGAGGGACAGATCGCATTGTTTTCATACAGGATATCTCATCTCACCGAACACCTGAAAAAGAATAAAAAGGACTTCAGTACCCAGCGAGCTCTTATAAAGCTTGTGGGAAGGAGGAGGAAACTTCTTGATTACCTCAAAGTAAAAGACATTGAGCGTTATCGGGAGATAGTCAAAGCGTTGAAATTACGTAAGTAAGTGAAAAAAGGCAATTCTGAATTGCCTTTTTTCTTATTATCCTTAATTAATTGTAATTTCGGCAATCACAAAACACACAAGAAAGAATGTTTAATATTAAAGAGAAAAATATTGATCTCGGCGATGGGCGTACTATAACCCTCCAGACCGGGAAAATGGCAAGACAGGCTGACGGGTCGGTGCTGCTGACGATTGGAAAGACGATGCTGCTTGCCACTGTAGTTTCGGCAAAAGAGGCAAAGGAGGATACCGACTTCATGCCTCTTTCGGTTGAATACAAAGAAAAATACGCATCATCCGGACGTATTCCCGGGGGATTCCTGAAGCGTGAAGCCAGGCCTTCGGACTACGAAATTCTGATCTCCAGACTTGTCGACAGGGCGTTGAGGCCGCTTTTCCCTGATGACTATCATGCTGAAACCTTTGTTACAATAAACCTTATTTCCGCTGATATCGACATTATTCCCGATGCACTTGCCGGTCTGGCCGCTTCAGCAGCGTTATCAATTTCCGACATCCCCTTCAACGGACCAATGTCAGAAGTCAGAGTGGCAAGGATAAACGGAAGCTTCATCGTAAATCCAACCGCTACTCAGCTTAAGGAAGCCGATATGGACCTTATGGTCGGAGCCACCTTCGACAATATTCTGATGGTTGAGGGCGAAATGAAGGAAGTGTCTGAATCAGACATGATCGAGGCTCTCAGGGTTGCCCATAAGGCAATAAAAATCCAGTGCCAGGCCCAGATCGAGTTTGCCGCCGAGGCCGGAAAAGGCCCCAGGCGTGAATACTGCCACGAAGAGAAAGACGAGGATCTGAAAAAGAAGGTCTGGGACGAAACTTATGGCCTTTGCCTGCAGGCCGCAAGGGCTGCCGTCGCCGACAAGCACAGGAGAGAAGAGTCTTTTAATGAAGTTCTGGAAGGATTTCTATCACAATACACCGAAGAGGACGCAGTGAATGAAACCCTTGTAAAGAAATACTTCAACGAGGTTGTCAGGGAAGCAGCAAGAAGGCTGGTTCTCGATGATAATATCCGTCTCGACGGCAGGAAGCCCGATCAGATCAGGCCGATTGTCTGTGAAATTGATCCACTCCCTGCAACACACGGCTCGGCTCTGTTTACAAGAGGTGAGACCCAGTCGCTTACAACTGTCACTCTCGGCACAAAGCTCGATGAGAAGATAATTGATGATGTTCTTAACAAGGGAACTGAAAAGTTCAGTCTGCACTATAATTTTCCGCCATTCTCCACCGGCGAGGCAAAACCTGCTAGAGGCGTCAGCCGCAGGGAGATCGGACATGGAAACCTGGCTCACAGGGCTCTGAAAAACATGATGCCACCCGAATCGGAAAATCCCTATACAATAAGAGTGGTTTCTGATATTCTCGAATCGAACGGGTCTTCATCTATGGCAACTGTTTGTGCCGGTACGCTTGCACTCATGGATGCCGGTATCCAACTCAGAAAACCGGTTTCCGGTATTGCAATGGGCCTGATAACCGACAAGGAATCAGGAAAATATGCAATCCTTTCTGATATCCTTGGCGATGAGGATCACCTCGGCGACATGGATTTCAAGGTCACAGGAACCCGCGATGGAATAACCGCCACACAGATGGATATAAAGGTTGAAGGGCTCTCCTTTGAAGTACTTACAAAAGCACTTGACCAGGCACGGGCCGGAAGAATGCATATCCTCAATATTATGAGGGAAGTTATTGAAAGTCCGAGACCTGAACTCAAACCTCATGCTCCAAGGATCGAGATGCTGACAATACCAAAGGAACTGATTGGTGCACTGATCGGCCCCGGAGGCAAGGTGATACAGGAGATCCAGCGTGAGACAGGTTCCACAATAGTTGTTGAGGAGGTTAACGGACATGGAGATGTCAAGGTGTTTGGCGAAAACCAGGAAACAATTACAGCCGCTCTCGAATGGATTAAGAGAATCGTTGCCGTTCCCGAGATCGGTCAGGTTTACAGGGGAAAAGTAAAAACCATAGTTCAGTTTGGAGCTTTCGTTGAAATTCTTCCCAATAAGGACGGGCTTCTTCATATTTCGGAAATCGACTGGAAAAAGGTTAGAACTGTTGAAGACGTGCTTAAAGTCGGGGATGAAATTGAGGTTAAGCTTATTGAGGTCGATCCCAAGACAGGAAAACTGAAACTTTCCCGTAAAGTCCTGCTCCCGCGTCCCCCGAAAGAAGAAGGAGGAGACAGACCACAACACGACGGCCACAGAAATTAGCAGAACTGCATGATGATACTTACGGGAATGGGTGTTGAAGTACAACACCCATTCCTGTTTTTTGATATTTCCATTCCCGTTTCATATATTTGATTTATCATAAACGGTCGATGGAAGTCAGATATAATTATGTGGTTATTGAAGGCAATATCGGGGCAGGAAAAACCTCTCTCGCCACCAAGATTGCAAATGAATGCAATGCCCGGCTTGTACTTGAACAGTTTGCCGATAACCCTTTTCTTCCCAAATTCTATAAAGAGCCTGATAAATATGCATTCCCTCTCGAGCTTTCCTTTCTGGCCAGCCGCTATAAACAGCTGAATGACGAACTCGGTTCGCAGGATATATTCAAATCATTTACTGTGGCGGATTACTATTTCATGAAATCTCTCGTCTTTGCGGCGTCAACACTTAAAGGAGAGGAATATAATCTCTACAGGCAGATATTCTATATTATATATGGTCAGATGCCCAAACCTGATATTTACGTATACCTTCATCAGACACCAGAACGACTTATGGAGAATATTGGCAAAAGGGGGCGTGATTATGAGAAACATATAACTGCCGGCTACCTCCGGAAAATCCAGGAGAGCTATTTTTCATTCTTCAGGCAGAATCCTGAAAGCAAATACCTTATAATAGACGTCAATAATATTGACTTTGTTGGAAACGAAGAGGATTACAGAAAAATCACGGAAACAATTTTCACCGGGCAGTGGGCTAAAGGCCTTAATATGGTCATATTATGAACATTTTAAATGTTTTTTCTGATATTCTAACTATTTTTTTTAATTTTGCAGGTAATTTCAAAAGAGATATTCTTTATATGTTTTTAAGAATAAATCAAGTTGATTAACACAAATAAAAATTAGACTATGAAAAAAATCAGAAGCTATTTTATCCTTTTCCTCGCAGCTGCCTTTCTGTCGAGTTGCGCCGGTCTGAATAAAATGAAAAAGGAAGCCGGAGAAATCAAGTACGATGTTACCCCGAAAGTACTTGAAGCTCATGGCGGACTTGTGAATGTTACAATCAAGGGAACATTTCCCGAGAAGTATTTCAACAAGAAAGCTACTCTTGCCCTCACTCCGGTTCTTACCTATGCTGGCGGAGAAACAGCTTTTGATAAAGTTCAGGTTCTTCAGGGAGAAAAAGTCATGGCCAACAATAAGGTTATCACTTATACAGGAGGTGATTTTACATACACTTCGGCCATTCCCTACAAAGATGTAATGAAAAGGTCGGAACTTGTATTGAGGACAACCGCCACCAAGGGTGAGAAAACCCTCGATTTTGATCCTTTTAAACTGGCCGATGGTGTAATAGCTACTTCGACCCTCGTTGAGAAAAATGTTAAGACTGTAATCATTCCTGACCAGTATGTCAGGATCGTTCCGGAAACAAAGGTTGCCGACATAAATTATGTAATAAACCAGGCTAATGTTCGCAGTTCAGAGCTAAAAGGAGATGATGTTGTTGCTCTGAAAGATTATATTGTGACCGCCACTGCTGACCCCAATAAGGAGCTCAAGGGTGCAGTTGTAAGCTCTTATGCTTCTCCCGACGGCAAATTCGACGAGAATGAAAAACTCTCAGGAAAAAGAGGTGTCTCTGCAGATAAGGTCCTGAAAAATGAATTCAAGAAGATTGAAGTTGCAAAGAACGAAGGTTTCTTCAGTTCACTTACCACAGCCGAAGACTGGGAAGGTTTCAAGACTGAAGTCGAGAATTCAAGTATCCCCGACAAAGAATTGATCCTCAGGGTTCTTTCAATGTACTCCGATCCTGATGTCCGCGAGAGGGAGATAAAGAATATGTCAGCCGCTTTTGAAGCTCTCAAAACTGACATTCTTCCCAAACTGAGAAGGTCAAAACTGATTGTCAATGTTGATAATATCGGCCGCACTGATGAGCAGATCCTTTCTCAGATGAGATCCGATCCAAAGGTTCTCAGCCTCGAGGAAATGCTTCACGCAGGAGTTCTTACAAACGACAAGAATGAGAAACTTGCATTCTACAAGGCTGTTGCCGATGCTTATCCGAAATGCATCCGTGCACACAATAACCAGGCTGCAGCTCTTCTTGCTCTGGGCAGGGCTGATGATGCTATAATTGCTCTCGACAAGGCAAAAGCAATCACAAACAACGATGTTGTTAAATGCAATACAGGTTTCGCTTATATTCTCAAGGGCGACATGGCAAAAGCTGAAGAACTCTTCAACTCAATGACTGCCGCTACTCCGGAATCAAGATACGGACTCGGAATTGCAGCCATTACAAAGGGCGAATATGACAAGGCTGTCAACTTCTTTGGAACAGAAGCTTCAAATAACCTGGCTCTTGCCCAGATCCTTAAAGGTGATGTAAACAGGGCAAAATCGACCCTTGAAAGCCTCACCGGAGAAGCAAAAACAGCTCTTACCGCATACCTGAAAGCTATAGTCGGATCGCGTCTCGATGACAAGACCTATACCCTGAATGCTCTGAAAGAGGCTTCAAGCCTTAGCCCGGATTTCAGGACGGCTCTCAAAAACGATCTCGAGTTTGCAAAATACTTCAACGACAGTTCATTCGCAGGAATGTTCCAGTAGTATTCCTGATAGTAATCAATATAAAGGGGCGTTGCTTGCAACGCCCTTTTTGTTTACTTCCCAGAGTACTATTCCGGCGCTTACTGCAATATTGAATGAATGCTTGGTGCCAAACTGAGGTATCACAATACATTTATCGCAAAGGTCCAGCGCTTCCTGGCTTACTCCTTTCACTTCATGACCGAAAACAAGAGCGTACTTCCTGTCCTTTTCAATTGCCAGATCCTGCAGTTCAACAGCCCCTTCAACCTGTTCAATTCCTAATATTAAAAATCCTTCATCCTTTAGCCTGAGGATAGCATCCTTCGTACTACCGTAACATTCCCATTCAACAGATTCTGTTGCCCCAAGCGCTGTCTTTTGAATATCCCTGTGAGGCGGACAGGGTGTGATCCCGCACAAATATATCTTGCCTGTCAGAAAAGCATCCGCAGTCCGGAAGACTGAGCCTACATTGTTGTGGCTCCTTATATTGTCGAGAACCACAACGAAAGGCGACTTTCCTGAATCCCTGTAGTCTGAAATGCTTTTTCTCCCAAGCTCTTTGTTAAGCAGCTTACGCATCCTTTTTTATGCTAAAATAGGCAAAATATCCTTTTTTTTTCTATATTTCCCTCAAAGACAGGCAGACGGCTAAACAGGGTATAATAATTCGCAGCAGATGAACATACATGAGTTCCAGGGAAAATCGATCCTGAAGGCATATAATGTCGACATTCAGGAAGGATTCGTGGCGGACAGTGCCGGACAGGCAGTTATGGTTGCCACTCAGCTGAAGGAAAAATTCAACCCGGAGTGTTTCGTTATAAAAGCACAGATACATGCAGGAGGCAGGGGAAAGGGAGGAGGAGTTAAAATTGCCCGTACTGTTGAAGAAGCCGGTACTGTTGCCGGCAAGATGATCGGAATGACCCTTGTCACTCCCCAGACAGGACCGGCCGGAAAAAGGGTTAACAGGGTACTTGTTGCAGCAGATGTCTATTATCCCGGAAAATCGGAATTTCGAGAATTCTATATGAGCATCCTGCTGAACAGGAAAAGCGGTCGTTATGTGCTGATGTACTCACCCGATGGTGGAATGGATATTGAACAGGTGGCCGAAACAAAACCAGACAGGATCTTCACCGAGGAGATATCGCCATCGATGGGTATACTTCCTTTTCAGACAAGAAACATTGCCTTTACACTGGGACTGAGCGGAGATGCCTTCCAGAATATGCGCAAGTTCGTCCACGGGATCTATGAAGCCTTTACAGGCTGCGACGCCCAGCTTCTTGAGATCAATCCTGTTCTCAAAACAAGCGACGACAGGATTCTTGCTGTCGATTGTAAGATGGTACTTGATGATAATGCCCTTTTCAGACATCCCGATCTTGCAGCCATGAGAGATGTCAGTGAGGAAGATCCGGTTGAGGTGGAGGCAGGCAAAAGCAACCTCAATTATGTGAAGCTGGACGGGAATGTGGGCTGTATGGTTAACGGAGCCGGGCTTGCAATGGCTACAATGGATATTATCAAACTGTCGGGCGGCTCTCCTGCCAACTTCCTTGATGTGGGAGGAGGCGCCAGCGCCGAAACGGTCAGGGCAGGGTTCAGGATCATCCTTCGTGACCCGGCTGTGAAAGCCATTCTTATAAATATATTCGGAGGTATTGTCAGATGCGACAGGGTAGCCAATGGTGTTGTTGAAGCCTATAAAACGGCAGGCGAAATAAAGGTTCCGGTGGTTGTAAGGCTTCAGGGCACAAACGCAGCTGAGGCAAAGGAAATTATTGATAACTCGGGATTGTCAGTGATATCGGCAATATCATTCGGCGATGCCGCAGAAGCAGTCAGAAAAGCGCTGGAATAATTATAAGCCAAAAAGGAATGCTTTTCTTCAGGAAATCATTTAAGGTGTGACTCGTCGCAAAAAGGCTTGTTGCACGAACGGCCGCAAGTGCATAGATATAACTCAGTTACATAAGCCGTTACATCCCTTTTCATGTCCTGGTAGAAAATGTTCCCTGTAATTTTCAACGGACCGTTGTCAATAACCTCCACCACGGTCTCGGTAAGATTCTCCTTTTTATCCTCCATATTATCTAAACATCTTCAAATCCGATTTTCCGGTGTGTGCCGTCACAGAAGGGCAACTGGTGGCTCGAACCGCACCTGCATAGCGAAATAAGCCCGCCCTTCATTTCCCTTGCCTTACCACTGTACTTAAGAATAAAATCTCCCTTGATTATAATCGGGCCATCATACATGATCTTTACCGAAACCGGTTTATCCTTTGCTTCAATATCTTCTGTATTCTCTCCTTCAAGTTCAGGTCTCCTGAATTTTACATGATTGGTCTGATCGGGCCCTACTTCAAGGTTCCTCTCCGGATCATTCCATTTCCAGCTCAGAGCCTCGGTCGGACACATGTTCACCACCTCAATTATCTTTTCGGTGGATGCTCCGCCCATATCGACCCATGGCCTTCTCCCGGGGTCAAATACCTCTATCAGTTCCCTGTAGCAGTATGATGCATGCACACAGGCATCCGGTTTCCAGTAAACCGTTATGTCATTATTTCTGTAACGCCTTCCGCCGGAAAAACTTTTGCTGTCCTTTTGAATCATTTAATGACATTTGTTCGCAATTTAGCACATTTTGTGTAATAATTTGCGTTATTAATTACAATGGGTTTACTGCGAATTTCTATATTTGAAAATTATTGGGGGTTGAAAGTTAATTTGAGTCTTAATCTTTAGGTTTTTCATGGGAAGGTTCTTCAGGTGCATTGCACTTTATTTACCCCGGCGGTTCGCCCTGTTTACAACAGCAGCAGCCTTTATGATGGTTCCCGGATCGTTATTATTTGCCGGTACTGATTCATCTTATGCCGGATCAGCGCCGCTCCTTTCAATATCAACAATTGCCTTTTTTCTCACTCTTGTCGGAGCAATTGTTGTTATGGCCGTTCTGATACTTATCTTTTCGGCAAGGATCCGTTCCGCAAACAGGGAACTGAGGGACAGGAACAGGCAGATTGAGGAGATAAATTCCCAGCTTAAGAAGACAAACAAGGACCTTTCGCTCGAGAAGGAAAACATCACCCGCGAATTTTCATATTCGGAGATGTTCTATAAGAGCCTTATCCATTCAGCCGATGATGGCATCTCCTTTTACGACAGGGATGGCAACCTCAAATTTGCAAACCCTGCATTCCATTTCCTAATCGGCCTGACCAGAGAACAATACAATGCTATCGGAAACGATGGATTGGTGCATCCCGAAGATGCTGATTATGAAACGAGGAAGACTCAGGCGCTTCGCGATGACGGATTTTTTGAAAGTGAACTCAGACTAAAGCATAAGGATGGTTATTACATAACCTTGTCGACAAAGTCGGTTACTGTAAAGAATGAGAACGGAGACATAATAGGCGCACTGACAATATCGAGGGATATCACCGCCCTGAAGAAAGTTCATGAGGATCTTATTAAGGCAAACAAGGAAGCAGAGGCAAGCAACAGGCTCAAATCGAGTTTTCTGGCAAATATTTCGCACGAGATAAGAACACCGCTCAACAGCGTTGTGGGTTTTGCTAACCTTCTGCTTGCAAATGATATTACAAACGATGTTAAGGAGGAATACATCGAGCATATAAATCATAACAGCGAAAAGCTGCTTCAGATCATAGGTGATATAATCGACCTTTCGAGGCTTGAAAGCTCCCAGATAGAAATCACGTATGAGGAAGCTTCCGTGAACAATGTGGTTAACGAAGTTGTAGAGGACTCAAGGAAGATAATCAGGCGAAACGAAAAACCGATTGTGATCACTGTAATGAATATGCTTGAGGAAAACGGCGACCTTGTCTTTACCGACAGGGTATGGTTGAAAAGAGTTCTTAACCATCTCATGGATAACGCAGTGAAATTTACCCTCGAGGGCTCGGTGAGGCTTTCATATTCGAAAGAAAACGAAAACCTTGTGTTCAGGGTAAAGGATACCGGAATCGGGATCAATCAGGAGAATCTCGATCACATATTCGAAGAGTTCCGCCAGGAGATTGACGGGCATCACAGGCCGTTCGAGGGATTGGGAGTCGGGCTTACACTTGCAAGGGAGGTGGTTCAGAGAATGGGTGGTAAAATATATGTCCAGTCCGAAAAAGGAGTGGGTTCCGAGTTCAGCTTTTCAATTCCCTACCGGCCCGCAGGCGGAAGTACAAGACTCAAATCGCGTCTGGATGCAGCAAGCCTCGAACCCCACGGCAGACCTGTCGACTGGAGCAACCGGACCTGCCTTCTTGTAGATGATAACAAGGATGTGCTTCTCTACCTGAACCGGACACTTGCCGACACCCATATAAAAACACTGACCGCAAGGTCGGGCAAAGAGGCAATAGAAATTGTAAAAAACGCTCCGGGCATCGATGTCGTCCTTCTTGATATGCAGATGCCTGAAATGAACGGAATAGAAGCAACAAGGGAGATAAGAAACATCCGTAAGGATATTCCCATAATTGCTCAGACTGCCTTCATCTTTGAAGACGACAAGGATATTATTCTCGAAGCAGGATGCGATGCCTGTCTCATAAAGCCGATAAGGAAGGATCATCTGCTTACGGTCATGTCGAGTTTCCTGAAGTCGGTCTGATTTCCTGTTAAGTACCGATCCGCTTCTAATGATGAACAATCATTTTGCAGATATTATTTTGCCTCTGGCCTATAAAGGGCTCTTCACATACTCAATACCTGCTGAGATTGAAGGATCCGTTAATCCAGGCTCAAGGGTTCTCGTCCAATTGGGAAACAGAAAGCTTTATTCCGGAATTGTAAACAGGATCCACGACATCCCTCCTGACGCAAAAAATATCAGGCCCGTGATGCGGGTCCTCGATGCAGAACCGGTTGTAAATGAGATTCAACTGAAATTATGGAGCTGGGTATCAGAATATTATATGTGTTCTGCAGGCGAGGTTATGAAAGCCGCCCTGCCGTCGGACCTGTGCCTGGAAGGGGTTACTGAGATTCCCGTTACCGAAAAGTACAAACCAAGAGAGGAATCTTTCGTCAGGCTTTCATCTGCCTTCACCGAGGACCGGCTCAATGAAATCCTGGACAGCCTGGCGCGTGCTCCTGTTCAATTACGGCTTCTCACTGTCTATCTCGATCTGTCAGGTTATGTCCCTGACAGCCCGGTTCGGCCTGTCAGGAAAAGTTATTTATTGAGGGAAGCAGGTTCGGCTCCGGGCAGCATCGACGGGCTTCTGAAGAAAGGCATACTGGAGATTGTTGAAATTGAAACAGGACGCCTGGCCGATTATAATGCGCCCGCTGAGTCCCTGAAACAACTCACCGGAGAACAGGAAACAGCTTTCATGGAGCTAAAAAAGATATTCAGCAACAGGGAAACCGTCCTGCTTCATGGAGTAACTTCGAGCGGGAAGACAGAAATATATATCCATCTTATAGAAGAACAGCTTAAAATGGGAAAACAGGTTCTTTACCTTCTTCCCGAGATTGCTCTTACAACTCAAATCATCCAGCGTCTTAAGAAACATTTTGGCCCGGTGACCGGTATCTACCATTCCCGCTTCAGCAATGCAGAGAGGGTTGAAATATGGAACAGGGTAGGGAGACAGAACGGTGCAAAAGAATATAACCTTATTATCGGCGCAAGATCAGCACTTTTCCTTCCTTTCAGGAACCTGGGGCTTGTAATAGTTGATGAAGAACATGACGGGTCCTATAAACAGCACGATCCGGCTCCAAGGTACAATGCCCGCGATTCGGCAATCGTCCTTGCCGGATTTCACAGGGCAAAAACTGTCCTTGGCTCTGCTTCCCCTTCGATCGAAACCTACAACAATGCAATAACCGGAAAGTACGGACTTGTGGAACTCAGGGAGAGGTATGGCTCCGTTAAACTTCCGGGGATAGTACTTGCCGATACACGCGAGGCTTACAGAAAAAAACTGATGGTTTCGCATTTCACACCGCAGCTTCTCGAAGCTATCGACGGAGCCCTGGCAAACAACGAACAGGTTGTTCTGTTTCAGAACAGAAGAGGATTCTCTCCTTACCTTGAATGCCCCGAGTGCGGCTGGATACCGAAATGCGTTCAGTGCGCCGTAAGCCTTACATACCATAAGGGAATAGCCAGAATGGTCTGCCATTACTGCGGATACTCATCTCCAATACCTTCACAGTGCGGAAATTGTAGTTCACCCGGACTGCAGACAAAGGGATTCGGCACGGAAAAGATCGAGGATGAAATAAAGATTGTTTTCCCAGCAGCAAGGGTGGCGAGGATGGATCAGGATACAACCAGAGGGAAAAACTCCTTCGAAAAAATAATCAGAGACCTTGAGGAAGGTCAGACCGATATTCTTATCGGAACCCAGATGATCTCAAAGGGGCTCGATATCGAGAATCTGACAGTTGTCGGAATACTGAACGCTGACAATCTACTTAACTATCCCGATTTCAGGGCACACGAAAGAAGTTTCCAGCTTATGGAACAGGTTAGCGGCAGAGCCGGAAGAAGAACAAAGACGGGAAAGGTTGTGATCCAGACTTCCGATCCGGGAAACAGGATGATAAGGCTGGTTCTGAATCACGATTACAGGAATATGTTCAGGATACAGATGGACGAGAGGAAAGCCTTCAACTATCCTCCCTTCTGCAGGATGATCAGGATCAGCGTCAAGCACCACGACAGGTCGCTTCTCAACAGTTACTCTGATATCCTGGCACGCGACCTGAAGGCGGAATTCGGAAAACGGATACTTGGCCCTGAGTTCGCCCCTGTATCACAGGTCCAGTTATGGTATATAAAAAACATCCTTATAAAACTCGAAAGGGAAAAACCGGCATCGCGGGCGAAAACCTATATCTCTGGCGCAATAGAAAGGCTTCTCAGGGAAAAGGGAGCTTCGGCTCTCAGGATTGCAGTTGACGTGGATCCTTATTGAGTATGCTTAAGAATTGCTGTACGCTTTAAGCAGTTCCCTTACATTGTTTTCAACACTCCACTTCTCAACTATCGTTTTACGTATCTCTCCGGGATCAGGTTTTATCCTGCCGGAAATCACATCGTTGAGGATACGGTTCAGAGCGATGTCGTCATTAACGGGAAATAGAAATCCGTTCCTGCCATTCACTATAACAGAATTATGAATCCCGACAGAGTCTGTGGCTACCGTAATCAGACCACAGGCCATGGCTTCGGGACAAACCAGGGAGAAACCCTCCGATACCGAGGGAATTACAACAACTGAACTTGCTTTGTAATACTTCACAATTTCGCTTGTCTCCGGGATGAAATGTACCTGGTCTCCAACCCCGTTTC
>CAZKTX010000016.1:0-7950 GCA_964555805.1 uncultured Rikenellaceae bacterium | reverse complement strand
TTCACAATTTCGCTTGTCTCCGGGATGAAATGTACCTGGTCTCCAACCCCGTTTCTGCTTGCTGCCTCTCTGATCTCCGCTGCATAACCATTGTCGTCGACCCTGCCGATAAGCATCAATCCCCGTTCGGGGTTCTCCGACAACAGTGGGGCAATTGCTTTCATCACCGTAAGCTGTCCCTTCGTAGGCCTTATACGTCCGACTACACTGACAATAAACTTTTGTTTTATTCCCTGTAACCCGGTCTTTTCTCCGGGTGTGAAAATATCCGTGTCGACTCCGTGGGGAATCATTATGTTTCTGACCGGAAGACTATCTGCCATTCCCGGATTAAGGCTGATGACCTGATCAGCCTTCTTCATCAGCCAGATAGTAAAGCCGGCGGGCAGGGTGTCGGAATGCCTTGTGAAGAAGAGCCTGAACCTGGCGCCCAGAAGCCGGAGCAGCAATGCAAACAGGATCTCATTGTTCCGGTGAGCATGGATTATTGTTCCTTTGCCTGCATATACATTTCTGAGAAGGCTGCTGAAGCTTATCTTCGGACAATCGATCCCATAGCCGAATACCTTGGCTTCGGCATATCTGTTCATTACGGGAATAACGGTTTCCACGCTTCTCGTGACTCCCGTCCTGTTTGAATGAAAATGAATATGGATGATCATTACGCCTGTATCTGATGCAAATGTATTTATTTCCAGGCAATGGCAATAGTAAAGAAGGTTTCCGGATTTCCTGGTCCTGAATTGCCACGTATCACTTCTTTTTATAATTTTAGCCTGTGCTGATGTGACAGGTCAGTTCGATTCAATAATCCATCCAATTCTTCCCATATGACCCCTGCAAAAAAAATCCTGACTGCCGTACTGTTTATATTCGCTGCAGCCTCATGTTCAGTTAAGGACACTGAAGAAATTTTTGACCCTGTCGAACTCGTCAATCCCCTGATGGGAACCGATTCGGAATACAAGCTTTCAACCGGCAACACTTACCCGGCGATTGCACTGCCGTGGGGGATGAATTTCTGGACCCCTCATACACGGGAAATGAATAACGGCTGGGCTTATACTTACGATGACTTCAAAATAATGGGTATAAAGCAGACTCACCAGCCAAGCCCATGGATAAATGATTATGCAGCCTTTTCAATAATGGCCGTGACCGGGAAAATGAAATACACCCAGCAGGACAGAGCTTCGTGGTTCTCACACAAAGCTGAGGTTGCAAAACCTTATTATTACAGTGTATACCTGGCTGATTACGATGTGACAGCTGAAGTTACGCCGACCGAAAGAGCCGCAATGTTCAGGTTCACCTACCCCCGGAGCGATTCCTCCTGGATCATAATTGATGCTTTTAACAAAGGATCGAATGTTAAAGTAATCCCATCAGAACGAAAAGTTGTGGGCTGGTGCAAAAACAACCATGGCGGAGTGCCGGCGAATTTCTGTAATTACTTTGTTATAACATTCGACAGGGACTTCCGCGAGACCCATACTTGGAACGATGGCACCCTGAATCCAAACGATCTGGAGGAGGAGGGAAATCATGTGGGAGCAATCCTTGGATTCAGCACTTCAGAAGGTGATAAGGTGAACATGAGGGTCGCCTCATCATTCATAAGCGAGGAACAGGCTCTTCTCAACCTTGAAAGCGAAACGGGCGGACTGACTTTTGAAAATGTAAAGGAAAATGCAAAGGATATCTGGAACGAGGAGCTTTCAAGGATAAGGGTTGAAGGCGGAACCGACGATCAGACGAAGACATTCTATTCATGCCTTTACCGTTCGCTTCTTTTTCCCAGGAAGTTCTTCGAGAAGGATTCGAAGGGAGAAATTATCCATTACAGCCCCTATAACGGAGAGATCCGTCCGGGTTATATGTTTACTGACAATGGATTCTGGGATACATTCAGGTCGCAGTTTCCTTTCCTTACATTGATGTATCCGGAACTGAACAGCCAGATAATGCAGGGTCTTGTAAACACCTACCTCGAAAGCGGCTGGCTGCCCGAATGGGCAAGTCCGGGCCATCGCGACTGCATGATAGGGTCCAATTCGGCATCCCTTATTGCCGATTCATGGCTCAAGGGCATCAGGGGCTATGACATTGAAACGCTGTATAAAGCTATTCTGAAGAACACCGACTCAGTCGGACCGGTATCATCGGTCGGAAGACTTGGCGCTGAATACTACAACAAGCTCGGATATGTGCCCTATGACGCCGGCATAAACGAGAATGTGGCCAGGACACTCGAATATGCCTATGCCGATTTCTGCATTGCTAAGCTGGGGGAAGCCCTTGGGAAACCGGAAGAGGAGATTTCCGTATTCCGCAACAGGGCCATGAATTATAAGAATGTATTCGATAAGGAAAGCAAGCTTATGAGGGGCAGAAACCTCGACGGCACATTTCAAACACCCTTCAGCCCTTATAAATGGGGAGATGCCTTTACGGAAGGAAACAGCTGGCATTATACATGGAGCGTGTTCCAGGATGTTGAAGGACTTGTATCGCTTATGGGAGGCAGGAAGGGTTTCACGGCCATGCTCGATTCAGTCTTTGCTGTCCCGCCTGTATTCGATTATTCGTATTACGGCGTTGTGATACATGAGATCCGCGAGATGCAGATAATGAACATGGGAAATTATGCCCATGGAAACCAGCCTGTTCAGCATATGATATATCTCTACAATTATGCCGGAGAACCATATAAAACACAGTTCCATGTCAGGGAGGTGCTTGATAAGCTATACAACTGGCTCCCCGATGGTTACTGCGGAGATGAGGATAACGGCCAGACTTCAGCATGGTACGTCTTTTCTTCGCTTGGGTTTTATCCGGTTACCCCCGGAACGGATGAATATGTGTTCGGATCACCTCTGTTTAAAAAGGCCACATTAAGATTTGAAGACGGGAAAAACCTTGTTATTGAAGCGCCTGATAACTCCAGGGAAAATGTATATGTCGGAGGTATTTCACTTAACGGCAGGCAGCTCAGCAGGAACTTCATAAGGCATTCAGAGCTGCAGTCCGGAGGAAAAATGCAGTTCATCATGCAAAATAATCCCGACTTAAAGAGGGGAACAGAAGAAGAATCCTATCCCTTCTCAATGAGCAGGGAAGATCGTTAATTCACAGCTTCAGGCTTACTCCGAGACGTTTTAGGAAAGCAGTAAGCCAGACCATCAGTATCGCCCAGATGACAGACCCTCCGATTAAAACCGGAAGGCTTGTCGATTGCTTGTAAAAGAATACAGGCAATCCTCCCATCCATATCAGGTGATAAAGGATATCAGGCGCCAGATATGTCGTGAGCGAGTTCTCTCCTGCAGGCTTGAAAAAGTCAGCCCACCGGGTCTTTTTGAATACATCAGCTGTAACATAAATAATTGTGAACACAAGAAAGCTTACCCCCGTGCATACAAGACCCCAGCTCGGGGTGGCCTGGATCTTTGAAAGGATGAACCATCTGCGCAGAAAAAAACCTGCTGCCAGTGTCAATACTCCGATGATTACAAGATCCCTGATCAGCTTTTTTTGCCCTGTATCAGCAGATTTCTTTACAATAAGTCCTGCAATCATGCCTGAAATGACGATGAACGGCACATTTCCGTCGACTATCACTCCAAGCAGAGGCCTTGCAGGATCCATGAAATCAGTCAGTCCAAGTGACGACAATATGTTGAGGCCCAGAAACAGGGCTGCAACGGAGGCTGTAAGAAGTATTGAGTTCCTGCAAAGGATATATGTCAGTCCGGCTGAAAGATAACCCCAGCCTATGAGTCCAAGGATTCCCCACCAGCCGGTAATCAGGGAACCGTCATTTTCGGGTTGCCCCGACCTGAATTTGAAGATCAGCACTATAAGCAGTCCTATGCCTGCAAGACGGAAACCGGTAACAGTGAACGGCTTCTCATCCTTGCTCCTGTAATTGTTCCAGACCAGGAACACTGCAAGGTACATCAGCAGGGCCCACAGATTCCTGCCAATACCGGTGAGTTCAGGATCGACCCTTGAGGTGTTGAGCATCAGAATGCCTATGACGAGCAGGCTGACAGTCCTGTAAATTATGTGCTTTATATTGTCAGGCTGAGCAAGCCCCTGTGATATTCTGGCAGATATTGCAAACGGGACCGACATCCCGGCTATGAAAAGAAATCCCGGGAAAACCCAGTCAGCCAGCCCCATCCCGTCAAAGTCAGCAGGCATATGCCCGAGCCAGGCAGGGGCCACATCCATGTTGAGGTCATTGACAAAAAGCATCAGAAGGAGGGTCATCCCCCGCATGATATCAATTGATACAACCCGGTTTAATGACATAAGTGGCTGTTAATGTACAGTTTTTTAAACGATTGCAATTTATGAAATTATTTCTTTGGTTGATCCTTATGCCTGAAGCTAAAAGCTGACACTTCATTGTTCGCCTGTTGATTTTCTTCAAGGCGGCTCTTTAAGGATCAGAATGCGATATTTGTAATATCTTTAAATCATATTGACAAGATTAAGACACTTATGACCTGCAAAAAATGGATTGATGCCTGTTTACCTTTCCTGGTTCTCGTATTCCTTGTGTTTTGTATCCCCGCGGAGGCAAAAATCACACGGGTTATAGTGACGAAAACAGAACCTTATCTAGAAGGGAGAATTTTTGGGGATGCCGGTTCCTATCTAAGGCTTTCCGGACAGATGTATGGCGAGGTTGACCCCCGGAATCCGCTCAACAGCCTGATTCAGGACATAAATCTGGCTCCGGTCAACTCAAAGGGAATGGTTGAATATGTGTCGGATTTTGTGATCCTGAAGCCGGCCGACATGGCCCGGAGCAACGGCCTTCTTTTCATGAGTCTTCCGAACCGGGGCAATATGCTGCCTGCCGACACCGCACTGCTTCGACGCGGATATGTTTATGTGTGGTGCGCCTGGCAGGCCGATGTCCTGAGAGGAAATAACCGGCTTCTGATGAGGGTCCCGTACGCAGGAATTGGCGGAGGTTCGGTGGGAGGTATTATCCGCGCGGAGTTTCAGGTCACATCACAATCGATCACCCTGAACCTGAGCAGCGGTTTCTTCACGGGGCTCACACATCACAGTTATGAGACTATAACAGTTGACAACGCCGGACTTGCACTGACCCGGCGAGTCCTTGAAGCCGATCAGCGCGACACGATACCGAACGGCGAATGGGCTTTCTCCGATTGCAATAAAGGCCGTTTCCCGGGTTATCCGAGTCCTTCGAAGATATCACTCAGGGACGGATTCCAGCCTGGGTACATTTATGAGCTGATCTATACTGCAAAGGATCCGCTTGTACTGGGACTGGGATTCGCGGCAATCCGCGATTTTGCGTCATTCCTGAAATATGAAAAAGCCGACAGTTATGAATTTCCCGGACCTTTGATCAGCGAGGGCTCCACAGAAAATCCAATCAACTCAGCCATTTTACAGGGAGTGTCGCAGTGCAGCAATTTCACAAGGACCTTCCTGCACCTCGGTTTTAACCAGGATGAAAGCAAAAGGCAGGTCTTCGATGGTGTGAATGCTCATCTGGGACCCCGCAGGATAGCCCTGAACATCAGGTTCGGACGACCGGGAGGAGGGGGAATGCAGCGCGAGGATCACCTTTTCCCGGCAAACGACCCGCCATTTTCATGGGGGGTTTCCACCGATCCTATTTCTGGGGTCACCGGAGGGATACTTGAGAAATGCCTTGAAACAGAAACCTGCCCGCTGATTATGCAGACACTCAGTTCTTCGGAATACTGGCAGTCGAGAGCTTCACTTACGACAGCTGATTCTTATGGCACCCGCGATCTTGAAATACCCGGTAATGTAAGGATTTACCTGTTTTCCGGGACCCAGCATACTCCTTCAGAGGCCGCCGACCAGATGAGCGGTTTCCCCCAGAACCCTAATACCTATGCCCCTTACCTGCGTGCACTGATTGTTGCCCTCGAACAATGGGTTATGGCGGGAAAAGAACCACCGGCAAGTTCATACCCGACAATTGCGTCAGGTACCCTTGTCCCATCTGCAAGGGAAGCAACCGGCTGGCCTGAAATTCCCGGCATTCCCTACACAGGGAAAGTGAATGAACTCCCTCATCTGGATTACGGCCCGGAATATGATTTTAAAAATGTGACAGGAATTATCTCCATAGAACCGCCTCTTGTTAAATCGGAACAAGTCTATAAGACCCTCGTACCGAAGGTGGACCGCGACGGAAATGAACTGGCAGGTATCAGGGGCATTGATATCAGGGTTCCTCTGGGCACTTACACTGGATGGGCGTTACGGAGGGAAGGATATGGAAAGGGAGACCTGTCGTCACTGAACGGTATGTACATCCCGTTCCTTAAGACAAGGAAGGAACGGAAGGAATCGGATGATCCCAGACCATCGCTTGAGGAGCGTTACAAATCACACGAAGGGTATGTGGAAGAAGTTGCTGAAGCAGCACAGGAACTTGCAAGTCAGGGATTTCTCCTGCCGGAAGATGCAGATATACTGATTAAGAAAGCTGAAAAAGGTAATGTATTGGAATAGTACAAACAGAAATTATTCGAAGTAAATTAAAACACCTGATTACATGGAAAAATTAAGTTTAAAATTGTTTTTTCTTTTTGCGGCTTTCGCAATAGCTGTGCCGGATTCCTTCAGTCAGGATACTGGCAACTGGTTCAGGGTGAAGGAGCATGCCCCCGGAACATGGGTAATTGATGACAATGGTTCTGACAACATGTATCTGCTTGAAGGCGCAGATAGTGCAATGCTTATTGATACAGGACTTGGTACTGCCGATCTTATGTCGCTTGTTAAAAAGGTTACCTCAAAACCGATTATTGTAGTTATAACGCATGGACATCCCGATCATGCCGGATCGGATTACCAGTTTGCGGATGTGTACATACATCCTGCAGATTCAGCAGCAGCACGGCAGTACAATCTGCAGGAGGTTCGTGCAGCCTCTTCAAAGACGATGCAGGCGGGCGAGGGGCCGGCTGAGGCTGATTTGTATAAGGGTAAGCCATTCAATACAAGGATGATCCCTGTCAGGGATGGAAGGGTATTCGATCTGGGAGGAAGGAAGATACAGGTAATCGAGGCGCCCGGACATACACCGGGGGAAATCTGCCTTCTTGACATTGGAAACAAAATGCTGTTTTCAGGCGACAACAACAACCAGCTCGTGTGGCTCTTCCTGGAGAACTGCAGACCCCTGAGTGAATATCTTGCAACACTCCAAAAGCTGAGAGCCCGGTTGACTGAGTTCACAACCATACTTCCCGGACATGGCGGTCCTATACCTGCTGATTTCATCAATGACCAGATAGAGTGTGTAAAGGGGATTCTGGACAATTCGCTTGAGCGTAAGACTTACAAATCTTTTGCAGGCAATTCAATGATTTCAACATGGGGCAGGGCAAGTGTGGCTTTTGATCCCAAAAATCTTTAAGAGGATTGAAGTAGCATCATAGGGAAAAAGTGTTATTTTTGTTGGCGAAAGAAATGACCTCCGTCGCTGAAGCTATGGAGGTCGAAGCGGGGTGTAGCACAGTTGGCTAGCGCGCTACGTTCGGGACGTAGAGGTCGGAAGTTCGAGTCTTCTCACCCCGACAAAAAAAGGTTCATTTACAGTTAGTTACAAGGTTTTATGAACTGGATATGAACCGACAGAATGAGAAAAGATCACAATGAATTGATTCAATTTTCTCATTTAAGAGCAACAAAAACACCTTCATCATTTAAGTGGTGAAGGTGTTTTTTATTAATTTGTTGGGGAAGTCCCGGAATTAATAAAAAGGTTGCTATGGAAAAAATCATTCTGACACGCAAAGAACTTTATGACCTGGTATGGTCAAAACCGGTTGCAGCATTATTAAGGAAATATGATATCAAAAACTCAGAATTAAGAAAGATTCTGACAGAGATGAATATTCCTACGCCTGAAAT
>CAZKTX010000015.1:35355-37077 GCA_964555805.1 uncultured Rikenellaceae bacterium | reverse complement strand
TACTCAAAATAATTTGTTGAATTTTAAACTTCACGAAAATGACTAAAGCAGACATCGTTAATGAAATTGCCAAGAACACTGGTATTGAGAAGGTAACAGTTCAGAAAACTGTTGAGGCCTTTATGGATACGATAAAGCATTCCATGGTAAGCGGTAACAATGTGTACCTGAGAGGATTTGGCAGCTTTATTGTAAAGAAAAGAGCAAAGAAAACTGCAAGGAACATCTCCAAGAATACAACCATAATAATCCCGGCCCACAATATTCCTTCCTTCAAGCCGGCAAAATCATTCATTACAAAAGTTAAATCACACGTTAAGAAATAAGCTCCCATGCCAAGCGGAAAAAAGAGAAAAAGACATAAGATGGCTACCCACAAGCGCAAAAAACGCTTGCGGAAGAACAGACACAAAAAGAAATAAACGGATCGGGTAGTCTTTTTTAAGATAACTAAACCTAAAGGTCAGACGATCTTTAGGTTTATTGTTACAATATGTTGGATAGCATTGTGGATTATTGACCGAGCTTAGTAAGAGACGTGGTAAACAAGGAGTTGATTATTGATGTTGGTGTATCCGAAGTCTCGCTGGCGTTGCTGGAAGACAAGCAGCTGACAGAGTTAAACAAGGAGAAGAGAAGCATTAAGTTCTCTGTGGGGGATATTTACCTGGGAAAAGTAAAGAAGATAATGCCGGGGCTTAACGCGGCATTTGTAAATGTTGGCTACGAAAGAGATGCATTTCTTCATTACCTCGATCTGGGAGCCCAGTTCAGGACCCAGCACAAATACTATATCTCAGCCATTCAGCGGCAGGGGCGTATTACTCCTTTAAACAAGATCAAATGCGAGGCTGATATCGACAAGGACGGTAAGATCACCGATGTTCTCACAACCGGACAAACCGTACTTGTACAGATAACAAAGGAGCCCATTTCAACAAAAGGACCGAGGCTGGCATCGGAGATTTCACTCGCGGGCCGCAACCTGGTGCTGATTCCTTTTACAGATAAGGTTTCAATTTCATCGAAAATTGAGAGCAGCGAGGAGAAGAACCGCCTCAAAACACTTGTGCAAAGCATCAAGCCAAAAAATTATGGCGTAATCGTCCGGACTGTTGCAGAAGGAAAAAAGGTGGCTGTGCTCGATGCTGAACTCAGGGAACTTGTTAACAGGTGGGAATCGGCTTTCGGATCGGTCAAAAAGGAGACAAGAACACCCAGGCTGTTTATCGGGGAGATGAACCGCACATCAACAATCATAAGGGATATGTTGAATGTGACTTTCAACGGTATTCACATCAACGATAGCGTACTGGCTGAAGAGGTCAGAAATTATATAAGGGAGATCGCCCCCGAAAAGGAGAAGATAGTAAAGCTTTACACCGGTTCGATACCCATTTTTGATCATTTCGGAGTAAACAAGCAGATCAAGGCGCTGTTCGGAAAGACTGTTTCTTTCAAACATGGCGCTTACCTTATAATAGAGCATACGGAAGCGCTACATGTTATCGATGTGAACAGCGGAAACAGATCGAGATCAGGGAATGACCAGGAGACCAACGCGCTGGAAGTCAATATGGAAGCTGCAAAGGAAATCGCCAGGCAGCTCAGACTGAGGGATATGGGAGGTATAATTGTGATTGATTTCATCGATTTGCAGACAAATGAAAATAAGCAGGCTCTGTTCGATAAGATGAAGGAGATAATGGCCGGCGACCGCAC
>CAZKTX010000015.1:1208-35255 GCA_964555805.1 uncultured Rikenellaceae bacterium | reverse complement strand
AAAATAAGCAGGCTCTGTTCGATAAGATGAAGGAGATAATGGCCGGCGACCGCACAAAGCACAATATACTTCCGCTGTCTAAATTCGGCCTTATGCAGATAACCAGGCAGAGGGTCAGGCCCGAAATGAACATTGTAACTGACGAAAAGTGCCCTGCATGCCTTGGAACAGGACAGATCCGTCCAACAATATTGTTTTCCGACACACTTGAGAAGGATCTCTCATTTCTGATTGACAAGATTAAAACCCGGAGCATTGTGCTCAACGTCCATCCCTTTGTGGCTTCATACCTTAAGAAAGGACCGTTCCCCCTTTATCTGAAATGGGATATCAAATACAGGATTTTCATAAAGGTTCAGGCGGTGCTTTCATATCACATGCTTGAATACCACTTCTTTGACAGGGAAGGCAATGAAATTGACCTTGCATAGCAGGTAAAAATTCGAACAACACCTCACTCTTTCCTGTTAATCGTACTGATTTATTACTTTTACAAAGTATTAACAGATATATCTATGTTTAAACGATACATAAGCTTCCTGCTTTTTTCCTTCTTCATAATCAATGGGGCCATGTCCCAGATATATGATCCTGTAACATGGACTTTCAGCTATGAAAAGGCAGGTGATAACACCTATGCAATTGTTTTCAAAGCTGAAATTGAAAAAGGCTCCCATATTTATGCTATGGATATTCCCGAGGGAGGGCCGATACCAACATCTTTTGCATTCAATGAATCGCCGGATTTCACCCTCGACGGGAAGACTAATGAGGTTACTCAGCCCGAGGATAAGATGGATGAGGCTTTCGGTTTCAGGATAAAATCATTCAGCGATGAGGCAGTATTCCGTCAGCTTGTCAGTTCGGCGAAGCCTTCCTTTACTGTTTCAGGAACAGTTAATTTCATGTCGTGCAACAATACAACATGTTCTCCTCCGAAAGATGTTGAATTCTCCGTAAGTATAGGAGAGACAAAAGTCGCAGCCTCCCCGAATAATACCGGAGCTGTAAATGAAAGCTCCGGAAGCAACAAACAGGGCGGCGGTTTGCTCAGGTTCTTTCTTATCTCCCTGCTGGCCGGATTTGCCGGAGTCCTTACTCCCTGTGTTTTCCCGATGATACCGATGACTGTGGCTTTTTTCTCCCAGGGTTCTGAGAACAGAGCCAAATCGGTATTCAAAGCGCTGATTTTCGGGTTTTCGATCGTTCTGATCTATTCTCTTCTTGGAGTGATTGTGTCCCTCACAAGTGCCGGTGCCGGATTTGCAAACACTCTCAGCACCCACTGGATACCAAACCTGTTGTTTTTTGTCCTCTTTGTTGTATTCGCTGTTTCATTCTTCGGGGCTTTCGAGATTGTCCTGCCTAACAAATGGGTCTCAGGAGCAGATTCAAGGGTTGACAGGGGTGGTCTTATAGCTTCCTTCTTTATGGGACTGACAACTGTTATTGTGTCTTTCTCATGTACCGGTCCGATAGTAGGGGCCCTGCTTGTTGAAGCTGCCTCCGGCGACGTAATAAGGCCCACTGTAGGTATGCTTGGATTTGGTCTTGCTTTTGCCCTTCCTTTCACAATATTTGCATTGTTCCCCTCTGTAATGAGCAAAATGCCAAAGTCGGGAGGCTGGCTGAACTCGGTTAAGGTAGTTCTTGGTTTCATTATGCTTACATTCAGTCTTAAATTCCTGATGACTATCGACACAGTTTATTCATTCAGGGTTCTTTCGAGGGATATATACCTGGCGATATGGATAGTTCTCTTCAGCCTGACGGGCTTGTATCTGATGGGGAAACTCAAATTCAGGCACGACAGTGAAATACCTTATATCGGAACGTTCCGGCTCTTTCTCATAATTGCAGTTTTTTCGTTCGTGGTATATCTGATACCGGGACTTTTCGGAGCTCCCCTTAAAGGTCTTTCATCCCTTCTTCCCTCTCCGCAGACATCGGGACTCAACCTGAACAGGACACAGGTCGCGACAAACGTACCTGCCGGTCCTCAAACCTTTAATATAAGCTCCAGTGAGCTTTGTTCCGAACCTCTCTACAATGATATTTTCGATATGCCGTTGGGACTGACCGGATATTTCGATTTTGAACAGGGGTTGCAGTGTGCCCGTGAGCAGGGAAAGCCTGCCCTGATTGATTTCAAGGGCCATGCCTGTGCCAACTGTAAGGTTATGGAAGCAAGAGTATGGTCGGATCCGGAAGTGCTTGAAAGACTAAGGAATAATTTCGTCATAATAGCGCTTTATGCCGATGACAGGACCGTTCTGCCCGAAAGCAAATGGATCACTTCAAAAGTCGACGGCAAGGTGAAAAAGACAATAGGGAAGATCAATGAGGATATTGAGATCTCCTTATTCAAAACCAATGCACTTCCGTTGTATGTAATTGTCGATCACGAGGGGAATCCTCTGAATCAACCCATGCCTACAAACCTCGATGTTGAGGAATATAAAAAGTGGCTGGATGACGGTCTGGCCAGATTCAATTCGAGGTAGCACTATAGCTAAACCGATTTATTTAATATAGATATTCCCCCTTGTGGCATCGATCTTCAGCCGGTTTTTGCCTGAGCCTGAACCAATCCTGCCGGTAAGGAGGTATTCTTTACGGTTTTCGTTTACAGTTTCTTTGTCGGCCCTTGTTTTATTGCCGGGAAGTACAACAAATGCGTTGACCTGCCTTATTTCATAATCGTAGGAGGCAGAGGGTTCGAAATTTGTCTTTATGTCGGTATTGGCTGACTTAATTACAATATTGTCAAACCGTCCGTTTATCCTTTCGATGTCAAAGTTTCCGAATTTGAGGTCAAGGTCGGCTGCTGTAACAAGGTATTCAATTGTGTAGTCGGTGAACCACGAAGCTCCTGTTATCGTTGAAATTTCACCGATGAAGAATTTGTCTTTCCGCGATTCAATCTCAACAATGCCTGCCTTTCCAAGATCAAATCCCGATGAAGTGCTGCTAAGGTCAAGTTCATCACTGCGGTCGATCTTAATTTTGGAGAAAGAAGTAATAATTTTCGCTGACTTTACCGAACCAATCACGGCGTCGCCGAAATCAAGATTCAGGACTGAAACACGGTTAAGTGAATTGGCTTTGAAGTCACCGTTCGAAAGATCAACGGATATAGTTCCCTTGTTGTCTTCAGCGGATACATTTCCAAACTGGTTTTTTATGCCGATGTCGACATAATCAGGTATTTTGATTAAATAATTAATCTGGACCCTGGACTGGTAGTCGATTAATTTCCCTGTAAATTCCTTGAAGCTTTCGAGAAGAACTGTAGTCTCGCGTTCGAAAACAGTTTCGGCTCTTACAAGCGAACCTGTTTCGGTAATATTGACATTTATGCCGGCGATCAACTTGTCGAGCCGGGTTCTGTCGGGGGCGTAAGCCTCTATTTCGGCAGTTATATATGCCGAATCCTTATCCCAGGTCGAGATTGTAATGTCACCGTACCTGTTTATTATTTCAAGCTTTGTATCCCGCCCGACTGTGATGGATTTTGAAAAGTTTTTATTCGCTGATTCGTCCTGGGCGCCAAGCGGAGTTGCAAAGAAAAGCAAGCAGGCAACAAATGTGTAAGCTGATTTCATTGTTGTATCAAAATATTATAAGGTAAAGAAACGAACAAACGCCATTCTTAAGGGTCAGAATAAAGACGAACAAAAAGCATGGAAGTTACAGGCAGAGGAGAAAGATAACTCATTATTTGAAATTGATTTCCCGGAAATTACAATAGAATTGAAATTTTATTGTTTTTTCTTTTAGAAAAAAGTAATTTTACACTTTCATGGCCTGATCATGATTATTTTAAAAATAAGAAAGTAAAGAAAGACAACATTAAGGATACTTAAAGTAGGTTACTTTAGAAAGAAGCTTTTACTGTCCAAAAAGCAATTTTCCATTCTTTTCATGGCTACCCTGTCCGCCCGAACGCGGACAGGGTTTTTCATGTTAAATTGTGTTAAATGCAGGTTATCAAAAAGTTTAATATATCATTTTAAGTTATCTTGCAATAAGAAACGATACTTGCAGTCACATGAACAGAGTCATCTGTTTTACATTTATGTTAATCCTGTTGCCGGCATGCACTGATAATGCCGCCCGTTTGCTTATTCAGGCAGAAAATATTCATGAGAAGACTCTTACTGTTGACACCCATTGTGATACCCCGATAAATATTGCCAGGTCAGGCTTTGATCTCGGGATCAGGCATGCCGAAGGGTGCATTGATTTTCCCAGGATGAAGGAAGGCGGGCTTGATGCAGAATTCTTTGCAGTCTTCACAGGCCAGGGGCAAAGGAATGATTCAGCGTTTAATGCAATATACCAATACTCCCTCAGTGTTCTTGACAAGGTCAGGGCGAACGTGGAGAAATACCCCGATCTCGCCGGTATTGCCACTTCGCCGGAGGAAGCCCTGAGGCTGAAGAAGGAGGGAAAGATTGCGGCTTTCATCGGCATAGAAAATGGATATCCTATTGGATTGGATATCACCAGGGTAAAGACTTTTTACGACAGGGGAGCCAGGTATATTACACTATCCCACACAAGGAACAATGATATCTGTGATTCCTCAACCGATCCCAGGGGGCCCGAGCATGACGGCCTTTCAGCATTCGGCAGGGAGGTTGTCGCTGAAATGAACCGCCTCGGCATGATTGTCGACGTATCACATATTTCAGACAATTCGTTCTATGACGTTCTTGAAGTGTCAACAGCTCCTGTGATCGCATCCCATTCCTCGTGCAGGGCATTGTGCGAATCGCCAAGGAACATTGACGATGACATGCTGCTTGCACTGAAGGACAACGGAGGCGTTATACAGATATGCATCCTGAGTGATTATCTTAAGATTCCAGATCCCAATCCGCAGCTTGACGCAAGGCTCAAGGAATTTACAGCTAAATATGGCGATTTCGGAATACTCGGGGAGGAAGAGAAGAAGATAGCCAGGGAAGAATACAGGGCAATAAGGGAAAGATATGAAAAGCTTGCCACAGTGGATGATGTGGTGGATCACATTGATCATGTTGTCCAGGTCATTGGGATTGACCACGTCGGAATAGGCACCGACTTTGACGGCGGCGGTGGAGTGGAAGGATGCATGAGTGCGGCAGATATGAAAAATATAACAATTGAACTTCTCCAGAGAGGTTACAACAGGAAGGAAATCGCCAAAATATGGGGCGGCAATATAATGAGGGTTATGAAGGATGCAGAGTCAAAAAAGGAGGGAGCCCTTTAAATATCTGCTGCACCGACAATTCAGGATATCACTGGAAAAGATCAGATATTTTTCACTCTCGAGAATCTCAGCAATTTAAGTAACCATCCGGGCAGGGGTTTATACCCCATTCTGTTTTTCAGGTTAACATACCATCCAAGTCGTTTTGAAATTCTCATTTTATGCGACTCCACAAATTCAAGCAGGATTCCGTCAGGGTCCTCTATATAGGCAAAATGGCCCGCGGCATCACCCATCTCAAAACTGTTCCCGTCCCTCGAATCCATACTGTCGACAACAAAAGGATACCCAAGGTTTATGCAATGTTCTCTCAGTTTATCCATTTCAAAAATGTCGAAACATAAATGTATGAACCCGGGATCGCCCCAAAACCGGTCCTGGAAAATCCTTTTGCCAGGATTACCCGGGGCGCTTATGAGTTCTATTACACTCTGTCCGAAAATTCTGCTGAAATAGCCAGAGAACGGTTCAGTTCTTTTCAGCAGGACCCTGCGCAACTCCTTTTCCCCGCCCGGAAGGTGTCCTAGGTCGGGAAAATGTCCTGTTTTGTCATAAATAACATTGTCGTAGCCGAGGATATCCGAATAGATTGCAAGCGATTTATCGATGTCAGTCACTCCCAGTATTGCCCCATAGGCACCGCCGCTGATTTTATTCTCCTTCATGAACCAGTTATTCCCTTCCAGGATCTGAAAGAGGTTGCCAAAAGGATCTTTAACGAAGAATGAAGGATTTCCTGACGGATCATCGGCAGGCTCTCCGCTGAGTATGCAATTGTTTGTCTTATAAAAAGAATGTGCTTCACGTATATCCTTCACCTTAATCTTGCAAACAAGAATGCCGAGGTCGCCAAGGCTTATTTCTTCTTCAATCTGGACAGGTTTTCTTTGCTGGTACTGCCACACCTCGAAGCCGCCTCCGCTCTGGAGATTCAGGGCAAGGATCGCATGCCGGCTCTGGGGAACGTTCCCGGTATAGGGAAGCATAAGATTGGCTTCCGTTTTATCATCAAAAATACGGCAATCCATTCCAAACATATTGCTGTACCATCTCCAGGCCTCTTTCAGATCCTTAACACCGATACCTATCTGCTGTATGCCACCCAATTTGTAACCTTCTTTCATCTGCTTAAGTTCTTTCTGTCCTGTTAGTTTTTGATTCTGTCTGCGATCCTGAAAAAGAGCCATGGACATATTCTCCTGATATAAAGCATTATAAGTTCGCCCCTTCCGACAAGTATCTCTCTCCTGTTTCTTACTATCCCTCTGATTATTGTCTTTGCTGCCTGTCCTGGGAGTATCCCGTTCTCCTGGCCTGCATCCATTTTCCCGTATTCCTCTCCCTTTTTATCAAGTGCGTGCAGGGAGATTCCTGTTCTCACCCTGCCTGGTATTATTACGGATGTTCTTATACTGTATGCCTTGTTCTCAAGAAACAGCGTCTCAAAGAAACCATGAAGGGCTTGTTTTGAGGCTGAGTAAGCTGACCTGAGAGGGAAGCCGAACCGGCCGGTTATGCTGCTTGTTGCAAGGATGTGACCCGATTTCCTTTCTATCATGTACGGCAATACCGCCTTTGTAAGGGCTACAGTACCGAAATAGTTGATTTCAAATATTTTTCTGTCGAGCCAGATGGGGGTTTCTTCAATTCTCGATCGCTGGCTTATTCCGCCAATATTCAGAAGGTAATCGATATGACCGAATGAATTGATCTGATTTTCAACTATTACATTTATTTCTGAAGTGTCTGCAAGGTCAAAGGGAACGCACCTTACAGCATCTGGTCTGGCGCAATTAAGCTTCACGCGTTCCAACCCCTCCTTATCGTTTGATGAGACAATCAGCTTTGCACCAAGGCTTTCAAATTCATAGACAAGCGATTCGCCTATTCCTGAAGATGCCCCTGTGATCCACACCACCTTATCCTTAAAAACCTGTTTCTTATTCATCTTTCAATTCTGATACGAGCGAAATAAGATCATCATAGTTTTCTCTGAGGGTCAAAAAGTGTTTGTTTCTGTCGCTCATATATTTCCTGACTCTTAAACCTCCGGTGATTCTCATGAAAAGCAGATTATAACTCCATGCGAAAAGGCCTGAAAGAGGAATTGCAATAAAAATAATCAGAGCCAGCCACCATGGAGAAAAGATGAGGAGGCACAGGATAAGATAAACGGGAAGGAATATGAAGGCCAGTGCAAAGGAGATCCCGAAGCGCATTGTACTGTGAAACTGCGGATCCTTGATTCTTCTTATCTGAAGTTCTGTGGGTGCAAAGAATGTAAGGGTGAAAATGTTGCCAAACAACCAGAGCGGGAATGTCGCCAGGAGGCCTGCCATCCCTGCCAGAAGCCAGCCCATCGGATGTTTTTTCTTTTCAAGAAGTTTGTAGGAGACTTTCAGGTCGGCAGCCTGCTTTTTTACACTTAAGCTGAGTGAGCATATACGGTTGAATTTCTCAGGGTCGGCCGTCTTCAGGGAGTTGAGTTTGCTGATCAGATTCCGGTCGCGGTACAGTTTTGGAAATTTTATATCGTCACTGTATTTTCCGTTTATGATACTTCTAAGTTCGTCGATTGCATCATAATCATCAACTGATTCTATATGCACCATAAGCTTTTTGATCTCCTCTGAAAGCCTTTCCTTGAGTTTGTTAAGAGCTCTTTCGGGAGCTTCCCTGTAAAGCTGAGTGTATTCCGCCACCTCTATGGGCTTACCATAGACCACGGTGAGTACCTGCCTCGCCCTGCGGTAATTTGTATACTCAATGCCGACTGGAATGATTTTGATATTCAGACTGAAGTTTTCAGCTTCCTCTGCCTGAAAGGCAACACGGCAGATTCCCTTTTTGAGCTGGCGAAGCCTCCTGAAACCTGCATGGTCGCCTTCGGGAAGAATTACAAGCCCGTTTTTGTGCCTGATTACATCAATTGTCTTATGAAATATTTCATCATTTTCCTTGAGTGTGCTGTAACCGTCACGAATCCTGTAGACAGGCAGCATTTTTATGAAATAGAGAAATGAAGCAATAGTCTTTTTCCTGAAGATATCTGAACGGGCAAGGAAAATGGGCTGGCCTGAATGGGTAAAGACAACTGCCAGTGCATCCATCAGTGCATTCTGGTGGTTGGGGGCGAAAATAAGGTGGTCGTCCGGATTAATATTTTCCGTACCGATAGTGATGACCTTCCTGTAATAAATATTATCATGCCAGAAGCCGACTGTTTTTTTAAACAGAGTATAACCTGCCGAGTATTCTTCAATATTCTCTTTTCCCATACAATCAGGTAATTGCACGATCCCGGAAGGATGATGTCTTGGTTTTCCGTTAAGATCAGCGCAATTTAGAAAAAATGAACAGGATAAAACTCAACCGGTGAGTAATTTGATGATGCATAACGGCAATAATACGTCTTTATACCACCCTGTCAGCCGGAATCATGATCATCAATAAATCTGTCGAGATTTCTTCTTTCCTTTTTGGTGGGCCTTCCCAGTCCTTTTAACCTGAACCCCGGGAAAGCGGAATGACTTATTTCAAGTTTTATCTTCTCCTGTTCAGGGGTAAGGTCTTCGATGAAATTGCTTACAAGTTTTGCTGAAACCCTGTTCTCAATTGGTTTGACTACACGGTAGGTGTATGTGACGGGAGGTTTCCTGATAGTTATTATTTCATTGCCTTCGACTATCCTGGATGGTTTGACCTGGACATTGTTTATAACTATCCTTCCCTTTCTGCATTCATCCGAAGCAATGCTTCTGGTTTTATAGATCCTGACGGACCAGAGGAATTTGTCGATACGTACACTTGATATCTCAGGCTCAGGGTTCATTTGGCTTCGGATCTTTTTTCCCTTCTTCCTTAGTCTCTTCCCTGGCAGGCAGTTTTGATGTCCGGTTAAAGGCTGTCATAGTGAGTTCGGTCCCTATTGTGCCGAACGATCTGATCATGTCAACCACAATATTGATTCTTCCTCTCAGAAATTCTTTCTCCTCCCTGTTCCATTGACCAAGAACGTAGCTGACCTGGCTGCCTTTACTGAAACCGTTGCCGATACCTATCCTGATACGTGAATATTCATTTGTTCCGAGAACTGAATTGATATGGGCAAGTCCGTTGTGTCCTCCATCGCTTCCCTTGAGTCTCATTCTGATGCTGCCCAGAGGGAGGGCCAGGTCATCTACTATTACAAGCAGGTTTTCGACAGGGATATTCTCCTTGTTAAGCCAGTATCTCACAGCGTTTCCGCTTAGATTCATGTATGTTGAAGGCTTGAGAAGGATGAAAGTCCTTCCCCTGTATCTTGTTTCGGCAATTGATCCATATCTCTTGTCGGAGAATGTGACGCCCGAATCAGCAGCAAAAGCATCAAGTATTGTGAAGCCTATATTATGACGGGTATCGCTGTACTCATCACCAATATTACCCAGGCCAACTATCAGATATTTCATGTTGCCTGACTGTTATAAGAAGTTTTTTACTACTTCGATTTTCCTTCCTTGGAATCAGCGGCTGGTGCCGGTGCGGCTCCTTCAGCAGCTGCGCCTTCAGGTTTTCCGGCAGCCGTTTCACCCTCGCCTTCCTTGGCAACAACGCGCGATGTTGCTACTGAAAGAATAGTAGTGATTTTGGGGTCAATCAGTTCAATTTTCTCATAACTGAGATCCCCAACCTTAACTGAATGGTTGATTTTGACATTTGTTATATCGATCGGGAGTGATTCCGGGATTTCGTTGGCGAGACCCCTTACCTTAAGATGTCTTTTCTTTATTCTCAGTTTTCCGCCGGCTTTCACTCCGACTGAGTCGCCTGTTATGCTGATTGGAAGACTTACTATAATTGGTTTATTATCAAAGATCTCAATAAAATCGACATGAGTTATCTTATCTGTAACCGGGTGGAACTGTATATCCTGCAACACCACCTTATATACCTTTCCGTCAAGGTCGAGCCTTACCAGGTGGGCGTCGGGGGTGTAAACCAGATTCTTGAAGTTGTTTTCATGAGTATGAAAATGCACGTTATGCTCTTTGCCATAAATGACGCATGGTACATTTCCTTCTTTCCTTGTGTTCCTCGAGCTTTTCTTTCCAACTTCGGTCCTGATGGAACCTTTGATTTCAATTGTCTTCATTAGAAATAGTTTGTGTGCTACTCAGAGCGGCCGTTACGGCAACTCCCCATTACACGTTAGACTTAAAAAATTGGCCTGCAAATATATTACAAAGGATTCAGAATACAAAATTCGTACTTATTGACTGATTAAGGTTGACAGCCTGAATCGTATTTGCCAGAATTTCAGCTATTGACAGTACTTTTATTTTTGAAGATTTATTTTCGAAGGGTACCGAATCCGTTACAACAAGTTCAGTGAGGGGGGAGTCTTCAATTCTCTTAACTGCATTTCCGGAAAGGATGGGATGAGTGGCGAAAGCCCGGATGCTTTTTGCTCCCTTCTCATGGATCTTCTGTGAGGCTAGCGCCAGGGTTCCGGCTGTGTCGACCATGTCGTCGATTATGACAACATTCCTGCCTTCAACATCTCCGAGAACCGACATCTCCTCGATTACGTTCGGCCTCTTTCTCAGTTTGTAGCAAAGAACCATCTCGGCCTGAAGATGCCTTGAATAGGCATTGGCCCTTTTCGAACCTCCCATATCGGGAGCCGAAACTGTGAGATTGGCGAGCTTAAGATTTTCGATATAGGGAGCAAAAATTGCCGATCCGTACAGGTGGTCCACCGGTACATTGAAGAATCCCTGTATCTGGTCGGCGTGAAGATCCATAGTGATTATCCTGTCGACGCCCGCTGTCCCAAGCAGGTCGGATGACAATTTGGCTCCGATTGATACCCTTGGCCTGTCTTTTCTGTCCTGCCTGGCAAAACCATAATATGGTATAACCGCAATTACCTTGTATGCAGAAGCTCTTTTAGCAGCATCGATCATCAGTAATAGTTCAAAAAGATTGTCAGCAGGGGGATTTGTCGACTGAACGATAAATACCATGTTGCCCCTGACGGATTCATCAAAACAGGGTTGAAATTCTCCGTCGCTGAACTCAGTAACCGAACTCTTTCCGAGCTCAGTTCCCAATTCGGCCGCAATTTTTTCTGCCAGATGCCTTGAAGCCCTGCAGGAAAAAATCTTCATGGGTGCCTTACCGTACATCTACTGTATTTTTGAACGTTTAGTACTGAATTATTGAGACTACAAAATTATAAAATCCCCGCGAGAACCCTACCCGTTTGAAAAATTCTTTATTGTTTCTTCAATGAATGCAAGAATATCTTCCCTCCCTGTCCTTTTCACAGAGGAGGAGATAAAGGAGGGAGGAAGTGAATCCCAGACCTTTAGCATTTCATTGTTATGGCTATTTATTGTCTTTTCAAGGGCGTTAACCGAAATCTTGTCGGTTTTTGTGAAAACCCTGGCAAAGGGAACCTGATTGATTCCCAGAAACTCCATGAAGGCCAGGTCGGATTTCTGAGGTTCATGTCTCGAATCCAGAAGCACGAAAAGGCAGGCAAGGTTTTCTCTCTTAAGAATATACCGCTCAGCTGATTTCACCCATTTTTCTCTCATGCCGGTGGATACTTTTGCATAGCCGTAACCCGGCAGATCAACAAGGAACCAGTCGTCGTTAATCAAAAAATGGTTGATAGTTCTTGTTTTTCCCGGACTGCCTGATGTCTTTGCAAGTTTGTTAAAACCGGTCAGCATGTTTATAAGTGTTGATTTACCGACATTGGAACGCCCAATGAATGCGAATTCGGGCTTCACCGGTTCCGGGCACTGGTCAATTGAAGTACTGCTCACAATAAATGAAGCTGAACGAATGATCATATTTCTGCCTTTATTATTTCAGATCGTTGTACGGGAGAGGTATCTTTTCGTATGTCAGGTAATTATTGCCGAAATCGGTCAGTATGGCAGCAATAACTCCTATGTGTGACGGCTGCGGAACCCCCGACTTTTTCAGATCGAGCCAGGTTTTTCCGTTCACGGCCGGTATCAGCTTGCACACTGTAGTATCAAAGACTCCGTTTGTGAACTCACCACGGTAGAATTTTACATTCCTTTTCTCATCGGTAATACCCAGGTTTATCCTTACTTTGCCTGAAGCCGCGTAGTTGTCTTCGATCTTATATACTATCGCGGGATAATTTTTCTGCAATCTTCCGTTCCGGTCGAATTCCTCAAGGTCCGGGGTTCTGAGTCCTTTATTGAAGTTCAGTTTTGCCCTGACCCCTCCGGAACGATAATACTGAACCTGTGTTCCATGAACAGTGTCATGCCTGTAGGGTGTCGAACGGAAAACCTGGCCTTCGATGTAATACTTCCTTGCTGAATCCTCACGGATTCCGTTCTCATACCAGAATGTCTGATTCAGCTGACCGCCCTTGTAGTATGTTTTTGTTTCTCCTTCGAGGATGCCATTCTTAAAAGTTGATTCCTTCACCAGAACATCGCGGCTAAAGTATTGCTTAATTCCCGTAAAACCGGTGTCGGGAACAGTAGTGTTCTCACTGACTGTACCGGCGGTGTCATTTGAAGAACCCCTGCTGCCGCATCCAGCCATAATCAGCAGAAAAACCAAAATTACTACGGAACTTGAAGCTTTTGCCATGGTTGTTATTATTAATGTTTGTTGTTGTCGTTCGGAGTTATATAGATTTCCAGCAGACTGGCATCAGGTTCCGGGATTAGTTCAATGAATGTGAGGGAAGCAGGAATAAGTACGGTTTCTCCCCTGGTTACAGTCTCGGATCCTGAATCCCAGCTGATTTTAAAACTGCCGCTGGTACAAAGATAGACAACGAATGAGTCAATAAGGTTATAATCCCTTCGTATCCCGGTGTCGAAGCTGATCAGATTTGTATCGAAGTATTCGCATCTGACAAGGTTCGAAGGTTTGTTCCGTACGACTGCATTTTTAACTTTTCCCGTTCCCTTCTGTGTGAAGTCAATTGCATCGAGGGCAAGGTCGGTGTGGAGTTCTCTCGGCCTTCCTTCATCATCTTTTCTTCCCCAGTCATAAATCCTGTAAGTGATGTCGGAAGTTTGCTGGATCTCTGCAAGGACTATACCGGCTCCGATTGCGTGAATTCTTCCGGCGGGAGTGAAGAAAGTATCTCCCGGTTCAGCAGGTTCCGTGTTCAGGATCTCCCCGATCCTTCCTGTGTTAACTGCATCAATATAGGATTCGCGCGATACATCCTCCGGGAAACCCGTATATATCCTGGCCCCCTTTTCACTTTGAAGGATGTGCCACATTTCGGTTTTCCCGTAAGCCTTATGCCGTTCCCTTGCAAGGTCGTCACCCGGATGAACCTGCACCGAAAGATCATCCCTGGCCTCAATAAGCTTTATGAGCAGCGGGAATTCATATCCGAACTTTTCATAAACCGATTCACCGGTAATGTCGCCCATGTAGACCTCAATTATCTCCTCAATGTTGTTCCCTGCAAGGAATCCGTTACTTACAACTGAAAGATTTCCTGAAACGGCCGATATTTCCCAGCTTTCTCCTATGTTTTTAAGCTTTCCCTGTTTCTTTCCGTAGTTTTCAGCAAGCGAATTTCCTCCCCAGATCTTTTCTTTCAGAATAGGTTCAAATTTCAGTGGATATAATTCCGACATCGGTGCAATTTGTTATTTTTGAGACATCTTATTATTGACAAAAATAGTAATAAATGCTTATAGTAGGTATTGCAGGAGGAACGGGATCGGGAAAAACGACCGTGGTGAAAAAGGTTATGGAGAAGTTCCCCAACGAACAGGTTGTTGTAATACCCCAGGATGCCTATTACAAGGACAACGGGCATATTCCTCTTGAGGAGAGGCAGAAAATCAATTTTGATCATCCCGATTCCCTGGAGTTTACTCTCCTGATCGATCATCTCGAAAAGCTCAGGGAAGGAAAAACAATTGAGATGCCTATTTATTCCTATCTGACGTGTCTGAGGTCGAAGGAGACAATCCCCGTCAAGCCTGCCAGGGTTGTTGTTGTCGAGGGAATAATGATTCTGTGCGACAGCCGGCTTAGGGATATGTTTGATATAAAGGTATTTGTTGATGCTGATGCCGACGACCGTCTGGGAAGGGTAATCCAGCGCGACATTGTTGAACGCGGCCGGTCGGTTATGGCAGTTCTTGAACGTTACCACGAGACAGTCAAACCGTCACATCTTCAGTTTATTGAGCCTTCAAAGCGGTATGCCGATATTATTATTCCCGGCGGTGGAGATAACCAGGTTGGTATCGGTGTGCTTGTTTCGATTATCGAAAAACATCTTCTTGAAGAATAGCAATAACCCTGAGTTACTGGTCACCGGGTGCTTGCTTTGCCCTCTGAATCTTTAGCGAAAGTGGGTTACAGGTCGTTTGAAGTACTGTTCCCCTGGTTAACTATTGCCGCTTAGTTCCAGGAAGGATCTTTTGACTGCTTCAGGGTTGTCTGAATGGATCCAGTGGCCGGCACCGGGTATTATAACAAATTCAACCCCGGGAAAAAGTGTCCTGATATCCGTATCGTCTCCTTCAGTAATATAATCTGAATTCTCTCCTTTGAGAAACAGCACCGGAAAACCGCTTATTTCCCTGTAATCCGATTTACCCGGCTTAATCCCACTGATTATTTCCCCGAGGTATTGTTTAAGAACAGGTGCGTTAAGCTTCCACGCAAATGAATCTTCCTGAAGTCTCCTGAGATTCTTCATTATAAATCCCCTGACCCCGGGAGAAGTGATTTTTTTTGACAGGGTGGCTTCGATCTCTTCGCGTGACCTTTTTCCTTTAAGGTCGACAGACAAAATCGAATCAATAATTTCCGAATGTGATCTATAAGCTGCCATGTATTTTTCACCTGAAGAAACCGGGGAAATATCACCGATTAAAAGGCCGTAAAGTTTTTCGGGCCAGCTCATTGCAAAGGCCATCGCTGTTCTTCCTCCCATGCTGTGGCCTGCCAGGAAGAACTTTTCAAGTCCGAGGTCGTGTGTCAGTTCATAAAGATCTTCCTTCATCGATTTGTAATCATGAACTGCGCTGTGTGGCGATTGTCCGTGATTTCTCTGATCGGGAATGTAGACTGTGAATATGTCGCTGATGCTTTTTGCAAGCGAAACCCAGTTGTCGGATGAACCATAAAGGCCATGAAGGATTATGAGTGGCGGGCCGGAACCATATTTCCTGAAGAAAAGCTTCATTGGCCTTGTCAGTCGGTCAATTGCCTCTTATACATCCGGATCGTGTTCTCCAGTCCCAGGTAAAGTGCATCAGCTATCAGGGCATGGCCGATAGAGACTTCTTCCAACCATGGGATATTCTGGTGGAAGTACCTTAGATTATCCAGATTAAGGTCGTGTCCGGCGTTTACTCCAAGCCCTGCATCGCGTGCAATCTCAGCGGCGGCAATGAATGGTCCGACTGCGCCGGGTGCATCGTTGCTGAAAAGAGTTGCATAGGGTTCGGTGTAAAGTTCAATCCTGTCGGTTCCTGTCAGAGCAGCACTTTCGACATTTGCAGGAGTTGTATCAATGAATAGGGAAGTTCTTATCCCTTCTTTTCTAAAGGCAGAGATAACATCCTTCAGGAAAAGCATGTATCGCGGAATATCCCAGCCGGCATTTGAAGTTATTGCATCATGTGCATCCGGAACAAGGGTTACCTGGTCAGGTTTAACAGCCAGGACAAGGTCAATGAATTTATCCGAAGGATAGCCTTCAATATTGAATTCAGTTTTGATAACCGGTCTGATTTCAAGAACATCCATGTATCTGATGTGCCGCTCGTCGGGGCGCGGGTGAACAGTAATGCCGTCGGCTCCAAATAGTTCACAGTTAATAGCGGCCGTTTTGACATTCGGAATGTTTCCTCCCCGGGCATTTCTGAGAGTGGCTATCTTGTTGATGTTAACACTTAGTCTTGTCATAATAAATAAGGTGATTATACGTATGTAATCTTATACAAAAATACAACAACTCTCTTTTTTTTCTTACTTTAGGTGAAATTTAAACGGAGAGTCGGCTGATATGGTTGCAAAAGATCTGATATCTGAGGTAATACCTGCGTTGAGAACGTCTGATACTGGTCAGACTGCCCTCAACTGGATGGAAATATTCAGGATATCTCACCTGCCGATAGTCAATAACCTCGATTTTCTTGGTCTGATTTCCGACACCGACATTTACGACATGAATCAGCCTGAAGAGCCTATAGGCAATCATTCCCTTACCCTTTTAAAACCCTATGTTACTGCCGAACAGCATCTGTTTGAAGTCATCGGGCTGTCTTCGAGGCTTAAACTCAGCGTTGTGCCGGTGCTTGATGATAAAATGCATTACATGGGTTTGATAACTACATCGGAACTCGTCAGGTATCTTGCGGGTATTTCTTCAATGGATCAGCAGGGTGGAATAATTGTTCTCGATATGATAGAAAGGGATTATTCCCTTTCCCAGATCGCACAGATTGTGGAAGGTAACAATGTGAAGGTGCTTAGCATGTATGTGACTTCCCCTCCCGACTCTACAAAGCTTGAAGTGACAATTAAAGTGAATACAAATGACATTTCTTCTGTGATACGGACCTTTGAGAGATACAATTATGATGTTAAAACCTGGATCACATCCGACGATTCGATGGATAAATTTTACTCGGAACGCTTTGATCTTCTCATGAAATACATGAATATCTGAATCATGCTTGAAAGAGTTGCCATTTATTGTAAGGAGAACAAGCCGAGGACGGTTGAAGGAGTGAACAGGCTGATCGGGGAGTTTTGCAGGAGAGGGATAAGGATATACCTTCATCAGAATACCGGTAATGTTGATTTATGCCGGGGGAGCGAACCTTTTGAACGGTTTACGGATCTGGGAAGTCTTAACGAACTGCCCGACCTTGTACTAAGCGTTGGCGGCGACGGCACCTTTCTTGAAACAATGCTCAAAGTGAGAGATTTCGGAATTCCTATTGCCGGGGTAAACACAGGCAGGATGGGATTTCTGGCCAATATACCGGAGGATGAAATCGGGCATTCAATCGATCTTCTGCATAAAGGCGAATACATGGTGATTGAGAGATCGCTTCTTGAGATACGGAAACCCCTTGATATTTTCGAGCCTGGAGATTCGACCGCACTCAATGAAGTAACAATCCAGAAAGCTGATGCGAGCATGATCACTATTCACGTTCATGTTGATGATGCATACCTGAATACTTACTGGGCTGATGGCCTTATAGTTTCGACGGCAACAGGTTCCACTGCCTACAACCTTAGTGTTGGCGGGCCTATTCTGTCGCCTGATGATGAAAGCATTATTATCTCACCCATTTCACCTCACAATCTTACAATCCGGCCTATTGTTATCTCAGGGGAGAGCAATCTCAGGATGATAGTTGAGGGAAGGAGTGATGAATACGTTGCAACATGTGATTCCAGATCACACAGGCTTCCTTTCAGTGAGGAGATTATAATATCGAGGTCGGGTGATAAACTTAAAACAGTTATGCTCAAAGGGATCGATTTTTACAGCACTTTAAGGAACAGGCTTATGTGGGGAGCCGACAGGAGAAACTAAATTACTTGTGTTAAAACACGCTGAATAATTTTAGATTATTATATTTGTATCAGCAATTTAATTCAAACTAAAATGAAACGATCACTTTTCGTTGTCGTAATATTTTGTTTTGCGGTCCAGTTATCAGATGCCCAGCTGTGGAAACTGAGAAGATGGGAAGCCCAGCTTGGGATCGGTCCATCCTTTTCGTTTCCTGATATCGGTGGTTATACCCATGGAGAAAATGTGCTGGGATTTAAGGACTTAAGCTATCGGCAGACGAGATTTGACATAAATGGTAACTTAAGGTACCGGCTTGGAAGAACTGCTAACCTCAGGGCAAGCCTGACTTATGCAAGGCTCCATGCAATTGATGAGAGAGGTTCGAATGAAAACAGGGGATACGAAGCTGTTACAAATTTGTTTGAGCCTGCCCTTTTAGGTGAGTATTATTTCATAAAGAACAAGTACGAAAGCAGTTACCTTTTTTTAAAAGGCAAAAGCCTGTGGGCAATGCTGTCTTCGCTCGATTTCTATGCTTTTGCAGGGGTGGGAGGAGCCGCTTACTCGGTTAATCCAAATAATGCTCTTGAACAAAGAGAAATCACTCAGCCGGGAAGCACAGACTTCAGCGGTTTTGCACTTGTTATCCCGGCCGGCATCGGAGCCACACTGATCTATAATCCCAACCTGAATTTCGGTGTTGAATTCGGAGGCCGATGGGCCAATACTGATTTTATAGACGGGTTTGATCCGCCGGTTGTGTCCAAAGTAAACGACAAGTACTATTTCCTTAATTTTACCGTTACCTATAAGTTGAAAACAACTGCCAAGGGGCTTCCCACTCTCAGATAATAAAATTCTGAATAGGTTTGGATGAAGAAATTATCGGTTATTCTTTTCTTAACTCTGTTGTCATTCTCTGTGTCAGCTCAGCGAAATGCTGATTACGGAATCATTGGCGGCGTTTCATCATATATTGGCGATATAAACACAAACAGATTGCTTTATAGCCCCCTGCCTGCCGGAGGAGTGTTTTACAGGTATAACCTTCATCCAAGGCAGTCGTTAAGAGCAAATTTGCTGTTCGGCGGGCTTCGGGGAAGAGATCTCGATTTCAACAATCCCTACCAGATTGCAAGGGACAGTTCTTTTTCAGGCCTTTTCGGTGAGGGTGTAATTCAGTTCGAGTTCAACTTCCTTCCTTATTCGACCCAGGGAAAAAAATGGAATTATACTCCTTACCTGGCTGCAGGCGTTGGAGTTGCATACTTTGATACAGATTCCCGGATAAATAGTAATCCAATTCAGCCGGTTCTGCCCTTTTCAATTGGCTTTAAAGTAAATATTGCAAAAAATCTTGGTCTTGAAGTCGAATATGGTTTTCGTAAGACTTTTTATGATAACTTTGACGGCTTAACGGAAAATATAGATCCGCAACACAAAGACAAGGCATGGCTTCACAACAACGATTGGTACTCTTTTGCAGGTTTGGCGTTTACCTGGAAGATATACAACAAGCTTGTACGATGTCCTGCCTTTAATGATGTTGATGCACCAAGAAGACGCTGAATCATGTCCCTTTCAGAAGAGATCAATACTGACAGACTGCCCGAACACATAGCAATAATAATGGATGGCAACGGTCGATGGGCCAGGCAAAGAGGCATGGACAGGATTTTTGGCCATCATCAGGGAGTTAAGTCATTGCGGGAGGTAATCGAGGCTTCAGCCGAACTAAAAATAGGTTATCTTACTGTTTATGCATTCTCAACGGAAAACTGGGGAAGACCCGACGAAGAGGTATCAGCTCTGATGGGAATAATGGTTGAGTCGCTCAACAGCGAGACCGATACGCTCATCAAAAACAATATTAAGCTTTCTGCAATCGGCGATACAGAAAGGCTTGCCACAGACGTGAGAAAAAGGCTGATGGAGACTATTGATCTGACATCCGGAGCCACCGGGCTGAATCTGATTGTTGCAATGAGTTACAGTTCGAGGTGGGAAATTACTGAGGCAGCCAAAAGACTGGCTGCCGATATTGCAGCAGGCAGGATTGATCCGGAAATTGTTAACGAGTTCAACTTCAGCAGCTATCTGGCCACTTCCGGAGTTCCTGACCCCGAATTGATGATCAGGACAAGCGGGGAGGTGAGGATAAGTAACTTCCTGCTGTGGCAGTTGGCCTATACAGAATTCTATTTTACAGAAGTACTTTGGCCCGATTTTGGTAAGGAGGAACTCTACAAGGCTATAATTGACTTCCAGAAGAGAGAGAGAAGATTTGGGAAGACTAGTGAACAACTTTTGGACAAATGACAATATGAAGGTGATTGACAGACTAAAGGGGATATTGCTGACAGTAATTATTTTCCTGTGGTGTTCGGCCGCCAGCTCACAGGAGCAGGCCAGTATAATCGATTATTCCGCATCCGACGATTACATTATCGGCGGGGTTTCCGTTTCAGGAGTCAGATTCCTTGATACAAATGCCCTGATCGGAATTTCCGGCCTGAGAATTAACCAGAATGTATCAGTGCCCGGAGAGGCAATAACAAACGCCGTCAGGAAACTGTGGCAGCAGGGCTTGTTTTCGGATGTCAGGGTAACAATTGTGAAGAAGCAGGCAGATACAATTTATCTGGATATCGCCCTTCAGGAAAGACCCAGGATTTCATCATTAAGGTATAACGGACTTAAGACTTCGGAAACAACCGACCTCAGCGAAAAGATTAACATGCCGGTTGGTTCCCAGCTTACAACTCACCAGCTAGAGAAAACCCGCAAAATCATAACCGATTTCTTTGTTGAAAAGGGATATCTGAATACAACGGTTGAATTTATTCAGAAAGATGATCCCGACCAGCCTAATAACGTAATTCTTACTGTTGATGTCGACAAGAAGGAAAAGGTGAAGATCGAAGAAATCACCTTTGTCGGGAATGATAATTTTGCATCTCGTCAGCTGCGCCGGAAGATGAAGAATACGAAAATGAAAAAGATGAATTTTCTGAAGGCTTCAAAATTCATTTCCGAAAAATATGATGAGGATAAGGACAATCTGTATACCTTTTACAATGATAACGGTTACAAGGATTTCAAAATACTTGGAGATTCACTCTATCCCATCTCCGAAAACCGTGTCGGTCTTGCAATAATGCTCGATGAAGGTAAACAATACTTTCTCAGGGATATCAAATGGGTAGGAAACAGTGTCTACAAGGCTGAAGATCTTGAAAGGATTCTGAATATAGAGAAAGGTTCAGTTTATAACATGTCACATCTCGATGACAGGCTGAACGGAGCATCCGGAGCCCAGGATGCAGTGAGTACTCTCTACCAGGACCAGGGTTACCTCTTCTCCAGGCTCGTTCCCGTAGAAGCAAAGGTCGAAAATGATTCAGTCGATCTTGAGGTAAGAATATATGAAGGTGATCAGGCCTATCTCAATAATATCGTAATTACAGGAAATACAAGAACCAACGAGCATATTGCCAGACGGGAACTCTACACCCTGCCGGGGGAACTGTTCAGCAAAAGCAATATAATGAGGTCCATGAGGCAGCTTGGTGTGATCGGTCATTTTGATCCTGAAAAGATCAGCCCGAATGTAGTGCCGGAACCGGCTAACGGAACTGTCGACCTCCATTACAAGCTTGAGGAGAGAGCGAATGATCAGTTTGAAATTTCCGGCGGATGGGGAGCAGGAATGCTTGTAGGTTCAGTCGGCGTCCATTTCAATAATTTCTCAATGAGGAATTTCCTCGATCTGAAGGAGTGGAAACCTTATCCTTCGGGCGATGGTCAGTCACTCAGCATCCGTGCCCAGTCGAACGGACGCCTTTATCAGTCCTACAACATTTCGTTCATGGAGCCATGGTTGGGAGGACACAAAGCAAATTCCTTTTCGGTTTCATTCTACCGGTCACTCATGACAAACGGAAGAAAGAGAAGCGACAACAATTTCCAGTCGATGCTTACAAACGGAGCATCAATAGGCCTCGGGAAAAGACTCGAATGGCCGGATGATTTCTTCTCGCTTTCAGGAGAAATAAATTATCAGAGGTACAGGCTCAACGATTTCACATATTATCACTTCCTGTTTTCCGACGGAGTGTCGAATATGCTTACCCTGTCAACAAAGCTTACAAGATATTCAACGGGTCCGAACCTCATCTATCCGACAAACGGATCGACATTTACTCTTTCACTGCAGGCAACTCCGCCATTCTCCCTTATTAGCGGCAGAAACATGGTCGGTCTTGAAGACAGGGAGAAATACAAGTGGATAGAATTCCACAAATGGGTATTCAAGGCAGATTATTTCCATCCCATCACAACAGATGACAAACTGGTCCTGAATACAAGATTTTCATTCGGTTATCTCGGACATTACAACAAGGATATCGGACCCTCGCCATTTGAAAACTTCTATCTGGGAGGCAGCGGTATGACAGGTTACAGTCTTTACGGACGTGAGATAATAGCCTTAAGAGGTTATACCGACGGTTCGGTAACTCCGACAGATCCCGGGTCAGGATCTCCCACAGGGAATGTTTATTCGAAATTCACACTTGAACTCAGATACCCGGTTTCACTGAACCAGCAGGCTACAATCTATGGCCTGGCCTTTCTTGAAGCAGGAAAAGCCTGGACTGAAATCAGACAGTATAATCCATTAAGGATGAACAGGGCCGCAGGTATCGGCGTCAGGGCCAACCTGCCGATGTTCGGACTTCTGGGAGTTGACTGGGGTTACGGATTTGATCCCGTTGACGATCCCATACAGTTCCCCGACGCTAATAAAGGACAATTTAGTTTCACAATAGGTCAGCAGTTTTAATCAATAATTTTATCAGTTATGAAAAGAATAGGTTTAGTCATGATCCTTGCATTTCTGACTGCGGCTTTTGCCTCGGCTCAGAAATATGGATTTGTCGATTCAGATTATATAAGGAAGAATATTCCTTCTTTCAATCAGGCCCAGGAACAACTCGACAATCTCTCAAAGCAATGGGAGAAAGAGATTTCCGACGGGTATGCAGTTGTTGATCAGATGTATAAATCTTATCAGAACGATGTAGTGCTTCTTTCACAGGACATGAAGGCAAAGCGGGAAGAGGCGATTGTAAGCAAGGAGAGGGAAGTGAAGGACTTGCAGAACAAGTATTTCGGCGTTGAGGGGGAACTTTTCAAGAAGCGGGAAGAACTTGTTAAACCGATCCAGGATGAGATACTGAAAGCAATCAAAACAATAGCGGCTGAGGGAAGCTATGCTGCTGTTTTTGACACGGCTGCCGGAGGAAATATTCTCTTCGCCAACCCTAAATTTGACATTAGCGATCAGGTACTTGAGAAATTAGGTTATAAAAATTAAATAGTTATTTTTGCACCATTATTAAAAACAAATAAGAATGAAAAGAATTCTAGGAATTTTTGCAGTTATATTTATTGCAGCTATTATTGGACAGAGCGCTTTCTCGCAGAATTTGAAATTTGGACATTTAAACCGTACCGAACTCATTCAGGCCATGCCGGAGTATGATTCCGCGCTTGTAACTCTTGAAAAACTGAATACGGAATTAACGAACACGGCTGAACTCCTTCAGGTAGAACTTAACAACAAGTATGAAACTTATCTGAAGGAAAGCAAGAATCTGACCGACCTTGTACGTCAGACCAAGGAAACGGAACTGAATGATTCACAGAGGAGACTTACTGAATTTCAGACAAATGCTCAGACTACAATGCAGGAAAAGCAGGTTGCGCTGTTCACTCCGATAACCCAGAAGGCCGATAAGGCAATTAAGGACGTTGGAAAGGAAAACGGCTTCGTTTATGTCTTTGACACGTCAATTGGCGCCATCACCTATTTTGATGAGACAAAAAGCACAAACGTGCTGCAACTTGTTAAAACGAAACTTGGTATCAAGTAAATCAGGAATGAAATATAAGTGACCATCTGCGAACCGGCAGGTGGTCATTTTTTTAATACTTTGCCCCGTGAAGGAACAACCTATCGGAATTTTCGATTCGGGAGTCGGAGGACTCACAGTTGCAAGTGCAATAAAACAGATACTCCCGGGCGAAAGCCTGGTTTACTTTGGCGACACCGCTCACCTGCCTTATGGTGACAAATCAGCAGAGGCAATCAGGTACTACTCTGGAAAGATCACTGAATTCCTTCTCGACCACAACGCCAAGGCGGTTCTTGTAGCATGCAATTCAGCATCTGCATCTGCATTTGATACCTTGAAAACAGAATTTCAGGACAGGGCTCCTATGATAGACGTGATCAATCCTGTTGTCGATTACCTGGCCACAAGGAATTTCAGGAAGGTAGGGGTGATCGGGACAAAAAGGACTATCAGTTCCGGGACCTACGATTCGAAAATCAGGGAGAGAATACCAGGAACCCAGCTTGTGGCAATGGCTACCCCTCTGCTGGTCCCCATGATCGAGGAAGGATTCATTTTCGATGATATAAGCAATGCAATAATCCGGACCTACCTTTCAGACGATTCACTGAAAGGTATTGAGGCGCTCATTCTGGGTTGCACTCATTATCCCATAATAAGGAACCAGATAAGCAAATTCTTTAATTTCAATATTGAGGTTGTTGATTCAGCACGGATAGTCTCGATGATACTGAGGGATACCCTGGAGAAGAACAATCTGCTTAATGATTCCGGCCGCGTCAGCGACAAGTTCTTCATATCCGATTATACCCCGTATTTTGAGAAAATAGCAAGGATGTTCTTCGAAGGGGAAATAAACCTGAAGAAAGCAGATATCTGGAGCTGATCTCTAAAATGGAAATATTTTATCTGTAAAAAAGCCCATGGTAAAAAGTCGGGTGCCTGCATTTCAGGCAGAGGATACCTGGTCCAACATGATCAAAATCATACTATAATAGAATTATTTAGATGATTTTTCGTTCTTTATTTAGTTACATTTGTCCGGTCCCGACTATATAAAATTCATAAGAAAGTACTCACTTTTAGTAATTTGCACGACATCATGCCAAAAAAATGCACAGTTATTGAAAAAGAAGATGTTGTAATCAGGTTTTCGGGGGATTCAGGCGATGGGATGCAGCTGACAGGTACATTGTTTTCGGATACTGCTGCCATCTATGGAAATGACCTGACTACTTTTCCCGATTATCCCGCTGAGATACGGGCCCCCCAGGGAACAGTGGGAGGCGTCTCCGGATATCAGGTTCATCTTGGCCACTCCGTCATATATACCCCCGGCGATTATGCCGATGTTCTGGTTGCAATGAATCCGGCCGCTGTACGGGCCAATATCAAATGGACCAAATTCGGAGGTACAATAATAATAGATAAGGACAATTTCACAGAAAAAAATATAGAAAAAGCAGGCTATAAGAGTGATCCTGTTATCGAGGATAACCTTGATCAGTATAATCTGATCGCAGCCCCGATTTCCTCGATGGTCAAGGAGGCCCTTAAAAGCCTGAACCTCGATCCGAAAACAATTCTACGTACAAAAAACATGTTTGCCCTCGGGATGGTTTACTGGCTTTTTGACCGTAAACTCAAGTACACTGAACAGTTTTTTGAGAAGAAATTCAGCAAAAAACCCGAATTAATTGAGGCTAACAAGATTGCCCTTCGTGCCGGCTATTATTATGCCGAGACGATTGAGGCCCTGGCCCCGATTAGAATTAATCCTGCACCTATTGCCAAAGGCAAGTACCGCAGCATTTCGGGGAATACGGCCACTGCCTGGGGCTTGCTGGCTGCTGCAGAAAAGGCCAGCCTTCAGCTGTTTATCGGTTCATATCCGATTACCCCTGCTACCGGAATTCTTGAAGAGCTTGCTGCACGGAAAGACCTGGGAGTTAAAAGTTTTCAGGCGGAAGACGAAATTGCCGGAATATGCGCCGCACTTGGCGCCAGTTTTGCCGGGATGCTTTCGGTTACATCTACTTCCGGCCCCGGCCTTGCACTTAAATCTGAAGCAATCGGGCTTGCAGTAATGACCGAACTGCCAATTGTTATAATTGATGTCCAGCGCGGCGGACCATCAACAGGTCTTCCCACTAAAACTGAACAGTCTGATCTCCTGCAGGCTCTTTTCGGCAGAAACGGCGAATGCCCGGTTGTTGTTCTTGCTGCAAGCACACCCACCGACTGCTTCAGGTATGCTTTCGAGGCAGCACGGATTGCCGTGGAGCATATGACTCCCGTGATCCTGCTGACAGACGGATACCTTGCAAATGGAACAGAGCCCTGGAAAATTCCTGCAATGCAAGACCTTCCCGATATCCATCCTCCCTTTGCCTCAGACCAGGAACTCCCGTATATTCCTTACAGGAGGGATCCTGAAAAACTGTCAAGATTCTGGGCTGTACCAGGGACCCCCAACATGGAACACAGAATCGGAGGACTTGAGAAGACAGTTAAGGGAACAGTGTCGTATGTGCCTGAGAACCACGAGCTAATGGTAGGCTTCAGAGACCAGAAAGTTGCGCGTGTTGCAGCCAAGGTGCCTGATCTGCAAGTAAGCGGTGAGGAATCAGGCGATCTCCTGGTTGTCGGATGGGGAGGTTCATACGGCTACCGTGTTATGGCGGTCAATGAACTTCAGTCCGAGGGATACAAAATCAGTAATGTGACTTTCAACTACATAAATCCCCTCCCCGGTAATGTGAGGGAAATTTTCAGCAAATTCAGGAAAATAGTTGTATGTGAGCTTAACCTTGGCCAGTTTGCCAATTATCTCAGGATGAAATACCCCGAATTCCACTATGAACAGATAAACAAGGTGCAGGGGCATCCGTTTACAATTAATGAGATCAAGGAACAGTGCTTAAAACTTTTGTAAAGCAGAGCTATGAACGATACAATCACAAACAAGTTGACTCCGAAGGATTTCAAGAGCGACCAGGAGGTACGCTGGTGCCCCGGTTGCGGTGACCATGCAGTCCTGAATGCAGTTCAGAAAGCCCTCTCAGAGCTCGGAATTCCAAAGGAGAAATTCGCCTTCATTTCGGGAATTGGCTGCTCATCACGATTCCCGTATTATATGAATACATATGGTTTCCACGGAATCCATGGACGTGCTTCTGCAATAGCTACAGGTGTCAAAATAGCAAATCCTGAGCTTTCAGTCTGGCAGATAACAGGCGACGGCGATGCTCTTGCAATCGGAGGAAATCACTTCATCCATGTTGTCAGGAGAAATCTTGATATCAATATTATACTGTTTAATAACGAAATATACGGCTTGACAAAGGGCCAGTATTCGCCGACATCCGAAAAGGGACTTGTAACAAAAACATCACCTTTCGGAACAATCGAAGAGCCATTTTCAGTAGGAGAACTTGTAATAGGAGCAAAAGGAAAATTCTTTGCCCGGACTGTGGATGCCAACGTAACTCTTTCTACCCAGATTTATATCGATGCAGCAAGGCACAAAGGAGCTTCTGTTATCGAGGTACTCCAGAACTGCGTTATATTCAACGACGGGATTCATGAAAAGGTGACAGGAAAGGAAGTCCGCGACGACCGGACCCTGATATTGAAGCATGGTGAGCCTATGATCTTCGGAAAGGAGAGCGACAAGGGCCTTATTCTCGAAGGACTAAAGCTCAAAGTTGTCAAAATAGGAGAGAATGGCATAACTGAAAAGGATATTCTGGTTCACGATGCCGCCGAACCCAATCCTGGAATTCAGTATATGCTTGCCAATATGAAATATCCGGAATATCCTGTTGCACTCGGGGTGATCAGAGCAGTTCCGGGCCCGACTTATGAAAAAGAGCTTGAAAACCAGGTTGAACAGGTTAAAAGCAGATCCAAAATCAAAAATATGGACGACCTGCTCAACAGCGGATCGGTCTGGGACGCCTGATGAATCATTGCCGGTTCCTGATCCGGGATTTCTTATTTAATAGAGCAGCATCCTTCATTTAATTACAGGGATGACAGAATTTTAGTAATTTTAAATTCTGATCATTTTAATTTTTTGTCTGATGGATGCCAATACTCAATTAACGCCCGAATTCAACCGTCTTGTACATGAACAGAGGGAGCGACTCAAGGAACTCGGTTGCATCAATCAGACAACTTATATTCTTAAGGAAAACAAACCGGTCGAGGAAACCCTTCAGCACATAGTTCTCCTTCTTCCAGCGGCGTGGCAGTATCCAGAATATACTGTTGCCAGAATAACCTTTATGAACAAGCGATTCGAGTCGCCTGATTTCATTGAAACGGAGTGGAGAATGGTTCAGGAATTCAGTACAATTGATGAGGAGACCGGAACAATTGAGATATTTTATACAAGGGAATTCAGGGAAGAATATGAAGGACCCTTTCTCAAGGAGGAGAGAGATCTTGTTATAAACATTGCAAGCCTTATAAATGGTTATATAAACAGTTACAGGGCCAGGGACATTATCCGTACTACAGCGTCGATCAAGAGGGAGGAAGAGGACTACCAGACTGTTTCGAGCAAGAAGCTCCTTCAGAAATTCCTTGACAGGCATAATGCAGAGAGGGACGTGTTTCACGATCTTCAGCCCTTCAAGGTGAAGGAGATACTGCTTGTTGCAAACCTTTTCGATGCTTATTCAATTGAAGGAGAAGGCCGCTTTGCCGATCACATCCTGGGAGAGTATTTCCAGATGAGCCTTACCTCCATTCCCAGAGTCACAGGGGTTTCGAGCGAGGAGGAAGCATTCAACAGGCTCAGAGCCCGTCATTACGACCTTGTTATTATAATGATTGGCGTCGACAAGGAGGGTCCGATGGAGATGTGCAGGAAGATTAAGTACAAGTATCCTTACCTGCCTACCTATCTTCTGCTCAACAATTCCTCCGACATGGATTTCGTAAAGAGGCAGAAAGAAAAGGGAGTTCCTTTTGATAATTATTTTGTATGGACCGGCGAATCAAAGGTGTTCTTTGCAATGGTCTCGCAGCTTGAGGACAAGGTGAATGTCGAAAACGACACTCAGAAAGGGCTGACAGGTGTCATTCTTCTTGTGGAGGATTCGGCCGACTACTATTCAAGCTACCTCCCCATGCTTTACAGCCTGGTGATGGACCAGACAAAAAAGCTGATCCAGGATGTTTCAACAGATGAACTTTACAAGGTATTGAAACTCAGGGCCCGGCCTAAAATACTGCTTGTTTCATCCTGGGAAGCAGCAATTGTCGTTTTCAATAATTACCGTAATAACCTGCTGTGCGTAATCTCAGATATGGCTTTCCCTAAAGACGGGGTAATGAACGATATAGCAGGATATGAGCTCATAAAGCTTATAAAATCATTTCATCCTAATCTGCCTACCGTCCTTCAGTCGGCGGATCCTGAAAATGCCAGATATGCCTTTACCCTGAAATCCAATTTCATTAACAAGAATTCTGAAAGCCTGCTTCAGGACCTCAAATCTTTTATTAATTATTACCTGGGATTCGGTCATTTTGTTTACCGCGATAACAGCGGAAGGCAGATTGCAATAGCAAAATCGATGAAGGAGTTCGAGGCATACCTTGAAACAATCCCCGAAGATTCGCTTGAATACCATGCAATGAAAAATCATTTCTCTCTTTGGCTTATGGCAAGGGGAGAAGTTAAGATCGCAAAATACATTAATCCTGTCAAAGTTACGGATTTTGAGAACCTTAACCAGCTGAGGGAATTTCTTCTCGATATAATCCGTAAGCGGAGGCAGGAGCTGAATAAGGGAAGAGTGATTATTTTCGAGGAATCCGCAATCATTGATGAAACAAATGTAGTGTCCTTGTCCCCGGGTTCGCTGGGTGGAAAAGGGAGGGGACTGGCTTTCATCAACACCCTGATATACAGCTTTGAACTTGGAAGGCTGATTCCCGGCTTAAATGTCAAGACCCCCATAACGGCTATTATCGGTACGGATGAGTTTGACATGTTTATGGAAAGAAATCATCTGTGGCAGCTTGTAAAGGAGGAGAAGGACTTTAATGTTATACAGAAGGCTTTCATCGGAGGCAGCCTGAGCTACACACTCGAAAAAAAACTCAGAGTATTTGTCAGAAAGATGACCAGGCCGCTGGCAGTCCGGTCATCAAGCCTGTTTGAAGATTCACAGAATCAACCTTTTTCAGGGATATTCGGGACTTACCTCTTACCGAACAACAACCCCGAACAGGATATAAGGTTCAAACAGCTCTCAGAAGCCATAAAGCTGGTTTATGCTTCTGTTTATTCAAGGGATTCAAGAGGCTATTTTGAAGCTATCAATTATAAAATTGAGTTTGAGAAAATGGCTGTTGTTATTCAGGAAGTTGTCGGGAACCGTTTCGAAGATACATTTTATCCGCATATAAGCGGATCGGCTCAATCATTCAATTTCTATCCTGTTGCCCATATGACCCCGGGAGACGGATTTGCAGTTGCCGCCCTGGGGCTTGGCCAGTACGTAATGGAGGGGAATCTGGCATACAGGTTCTCTCCTGCCTATCCTGCACTCGAAATAATCTCACAGAAAGATCTTTACAGGAATTCCCAGCTGTGGTTTTATGCAGTTGATATGTCGCTTAAGGAACTGAACCTTCTGGAAGGAGAAAACGCGGGACTTAGAATGCTCGAAGTCAGTGATGCTGAACGCCATGGTACTTTGCAGCACATGGCTTCGGTAATGAATCCTGACAATGATACAATTACTCCCGGACTTGATTCCCCCGGCCCCAGGGTTGTAAATTTTGCCGATGTGCTGAAATATAATTACGTGCCTCTTGCCCAGGCTCTGAAGACTGTACTCGAAGTTGTAACAGAAGCCTGCGGGACTCCCGTTGAAATAGAATATGCTGTCGATCTTAACAAGGATGAATCGGGGAATGCTTCATTCTATCTTCTCCAGATTAAACCGATGCTGGGATTTGGAGCCGGCTACAGAATCGATCCCGACTCAATAGATGAGGATAAACTGCTGCTTCTTACATATAAGAGTATGGGCAACGGGTTGGTAAACGATATTTCAGACATTGTCTTCATTGAACCCGAATTATTTGATACAAGCCTTACAGTAAGCATGGCTGATGAAATTGCCGTTATTAACGAAATGATGATCAGGGAGAACAGGAAATATATACTGATTGGCCCCGGCCGCTGGGGAAGCCGCGACCGATTCCTGGGGATCCCTGTTGTGTGGCCGCAGATATCGGGAGCAAGGGTTATTGTGGAGGTGGCTCTCAGCGATTTCCATCCTGACGCCTCCCTGGGTTCCCACTTCTTCCATAACGTGACTTCCATGAATGTAGGATATTTTTCGGTTGACAATGACTCGCGCCGGGATGTAATTCACTGGGACAGAATCAGGGAAGGCCGGATCATCGGAACAGGACATTTTTACCGGCATGTCAGGTTTGACAAACCGCTTACAGTCAGCATGGACGGTAAAAAAGGAATGGCAGTGATCTGTACGAATTGATAAAATCTCTCACCATGACGATTATTGAAGGCATACTTGATCTGCAGAAATATGATTTCACCGACACCTCGTTCGACCTGCTGATGCAGAAGAGAATTCGCCGGGTACTCATAATATGCAGTAATTATGATAATTATATGCTGGAGGAAGACGGAAGAATTGATGAACAGATATTCAATGAATATGTCTCCCTTAACCTCAAATACCCTCCGACATTCGTCCAGACTGATAATGCGGAAGATGCACTGAAGATCCTTGAGAAGGGAAACATCGACCTGGTCATTTCAATGCTTAGCCTCAGGGGAACAGATGTATTCGCGATGGCAAAAATGATAAAGACCAGGTTTGAACAAATCCCGGTTGTTGTGCTTACTTATTTCTCCAGGGAGGTTTCCCTCCGCCTTGAGGGCGAAGATCTGAGTGCAATAGATTATGTTTTCTGCTGGCTGGGCGATGCCTCGCTGATCCTGGCTATTATCAAGCTGATCGAGGACAAGATGAACGCCGATTTCGATATTGAAAATATTGGCGTTCAGGCGATCATACTGGTTGAGAACTCTATAAGATATATATCGTCGTACCTTCCAAGTCTTTACAGGATTGTTCTGCAGCAATCGATTGATTTTCAGAGAGAGGCGCTGAATGAGCACCAGCGTATGCTCAAAATGAGAGGCCGTCCGAAGATACTGCTTGCCAATAATTACAATGATGCGCTGACTCTTTACAAAAGACACAAATACAACGTTCTGGGAGTAATCTCCGACATCAGCTACAAGAAAGATAATGTAGTTGATGAAAATGCGGGAATAGAACTGTGCAAGGTTGTGATGGCTGATGATGATAAGGTCCCGTTCCTGATTCAGTCGTCAAGTCAGGTTCACAAGAAAATTGCCGAGGAACTTGGAGCCGGTTTTATATTCAAGTATTCAAAATCACTCTCTCTCGAACTTAGAAATTTCATTATCCAGAACCTTGCCTTCGGGCCATTCGTCTTCAAGAATCCGGAAACAATGGAACCGATAGCAATTGCAACTGATCTTCAAAGCCTTCAGCAAAAGCTCCTTACTATACCTGATCAGACACTTGAGTATCATGCAACCCGGAACCATTTCTCAAAATGGCTTAACGCAAGGGCTTTGTTCCCTGTTGCCCAATTGTTCAAGTACATCAGGAAGGAAGATTTCGATACTATGGATGAACTGAGGCGCTTCCTTTATGTTGCCATCTCAAGTTTCAGGCTTGGAAAGGGGAGGGGAGTAATCGCCAAATTCGACAAGAGCAGTTATGATGAGTACCAGTTGTTTTCGAGGATCGGAGATGCATCAATCGGAGGTAAGGCAAGAGGTCTGGCGTTTATTAACCGGCTTATTAAGGAGCATAAGCTTTACAATAAGCTGCCGGACGTGCTTATTACAATTCCCCGGACTGTTGTTCTGAGCTCCGATATCTTCGATGAGTTCATGGACCATAACAACCTGTATTCGCTTGCTCTGTCGGACATTACTGATGAGATGATACTTGAGAGTTTTCTCAAGGCTGAACTTCCTGCCAGGATATATCAGGATTTTTTCGCCTTTCTGGCAGTATCAAGGAACCATCCGATTGCAGTCAGATCTTCAAGTAAGCTCGAAGATTCGCACTATCAGCCATTCGCGGGTATCTACTCCACATACATGATCCCAAGGCATCCCGATAACAAGATTATGGTCAGGATGATTTCGGATGCAATAAGGGAGGTTTATGCTTCGGTATTCTACAAGGCAAGCAAAGCATATATGACCGCAACGGCAAACGTAATCGATGAGGAAAAAATGGGAATTATCCTTCAGGAGGTCTGCGGTAATCGTCATGGCGATGTTTTTTATCCTACGCTTTCAGGAGTGGCCCGGTCAATAAATTATTATCCTATCGGATCGGAAAAGGCTGGTGACGGCATTGCAAACGTTGCCTTCGGACTAGGGAAACACATTGTTGAAGGAGGCATGTCTCTGAGGTTCTCACCAAAGCACTCAAAAAAAATACTTCAGCTTTCTTCTATAGAGACTGCGCTAAGGGATACACAGAAGGATTTCCGTGCACTGGACCTGAGGACAGACCGTTTCGTCCCTTCGACGGATGATGGCGTCAACATACTTAAACTCGGAGTGAATGAGGTGACCAATGATGTGGCGATGAAGTATGTAGCCTCCACTTACGATTATAATAACAACATACTCCGCGATGGAATCAGTTTCGCGGGAAAGAGGATTATCACCTTCGCCAATATATTGCAGCACAAACTTTTTCCTCTGGCCGAGATACTCAATACACTTCTTGAACTTGGGGAGTACGAGATGAATAATCCGATCGAGATTGAATTTGCAGCGAACCTTGAAACCCCGCCGGGAGCCCCGAAGGTATTCAGTTTTCTTCAGATACGTCCCATAGTTCACACTGATGAAACCTCAGTTGTAAATCTGGCAGGCATTAATAAAGGTGATTCAATTATCTGGTCGGAATCGGCACTTGGAAACGGATTCTTTAAAGGAATAACAGATATTGTATATGTTAAGCCGGAGTCGTTTAATCCGGCCAGAAACAAGGATATTGCATCGGATATTGAAAAGATAAACAATGAGTTTGTAAAACAGGGAACGGGATATGTGCTAATCGGACCCGGCAGGTGGGGGTCGACTGACCCATGGCTCGGCATACCGGTCAGATGGCCTCAGATCTCGGCGGCAAGGATAATTGTGGAATCAGGTCTGAAGACATACCGCATCGATCCGAGTCAGG
>CAZKTX010000015.1:0-1108 GCA_964555805.1 uncultured Rikenellaceae bacterium | reverse complement strand
GCAAGGATAATTGTGGAATCAGGTCTGAAGACATACCGCATCGATCCGAGTCAGGGAACCCATTTCTTCCAGAATCTGACATCGTTCAGGGTAGGATATTTCACTATCAACCCGTACATTAAGGAGGGATCTTACGATGTTGAATTCCTTAACGGGATGAAAAGCAAATATGAGGATGAACACATCCGGCATATAAAATTTGACTTACCGCTTGAGATAAAAGTCGACGGCAAAACTCACAGGGGAGTTATCATGAAGCCGAATCTGCAGTAACGTCTCTGCTTATTTTCCTTATAAGTCCCTGAAGCACATTGCCGGGTCCCACCTCTGTAAAAGATGCTGCCCCATCCGCAATCATGTTTCTGACGGTCTGAGTCCAGAGAACCGGGGATGTAAGTTGTGAAATCAGGCTGGCCTTTATAACTTCAGGATCAGTTGATGGCTTAGCTGTGAAATTCTGATATATCGGGCACACAGGCTTTTTAAATCCGGTGTTCATGATGGCTTTCTCAAGCTCCACTCTGGCGGGTTCCATCAGTGGCGAATGGAAGGCCCCTCCGACAGCAAGCTTTACTGCCATTCTGGCCCCCAGGGACTTAAGAATTTCAATAGCTTTTTCCACCCCTTCAATTGTCCCGGAAATCACAATCTGACCGGGGCAATTGTAGTTTGCAGGAACAACAATTGAATCTATTCCGGCACAGGTGTCTTCCACTATTTTATCGTCGAGACCTATTATTGCAGCCATTGTGGAAGGTGATGCCTCACATGCAATCTGCATGGCTGCGGCTCTTTTGGCTACAAGTATCAACCCGTCTTCAAAGGATAGGGCTCCGCAGGCTACGAGCGCCGAGAACTCGCCAAGCGAGTGGCCTGCAACCATTCCGGGCTTTATATTTTCGGACTGTGACGCTGCAAGTATCGTTGAATGAAGAAAAATTGCCGGCTGCGTCACCCTGGTTTGCTTAAGGTCTTCATCTGTACCGCTGAACATAAGATCCGTAATGCTGAAACCCAGAAGTGAGTTTGCTTCTTCAAACATCTTTAAAGCAATGGGTGAGCTGTCATAAAGGTTTTTGCCCATCCCGGGAAACTGAGCTCCCTGACC
>CAZKTX010000014.1:33967-37773 GCA_964555805.1 uncultured Rikenellaceae bacterium | reverse complement strand
TAAGGGTTAAGTCAAAAGAGGTTTACAATGCTGTTCCGGAGACGCTCGACGAAACTGACTCTCCAGTAATTCTTACCCAATCGGAATTCATGCGCAGGATGAAGGAGATGTCGCAGATGGGCGGGGGTATGAATTTTTATGGCGAACTTCCCGACAGCTACAACCTGGTTATTAATGTGAACCATCCGCTTGTACTAAAAATTTCGGAAGATCTTCAGGCCAAAGAGGGTATAAGGCTACAGGAAAACAATTCAGAAAGGGAAAAGCTGAAGGCCGGAGTGGATTTCATGGAAAAGGAGCAGAGCAAGAAGAAATCAGATGAGATAAGCCAGTTCGAGAAGGATGACCTTGCGAAACTGAGGAAGGAACTTGAGACTGTTGAAACAACCAGGAAAGAGATACTTGAGAATTTCGGATCAGAGAATAAAATTGTAAAGCAGCTAGTAGACCTTGCCCTGCTTTCAAACAACATGCTGAGAGGAGAGGACCTGAGCACATTCGTAAAAAGAAGTGTTGAATTACTCTGATCCGGTACTCCGGCAGAATGCTGATTTACTGAAAAATAACAACAAATATTTGTTGTTTTACAATAAAAAACACTATGTAAAACAACAAATATTTTACCTGAAACGATAACGTTTTTGAGAATTAAATCATTCTTCCCACTTCGCCCTTAATGAAGTCTATGGCAGTCCTGGTAGGCTCATGTTCCATCTCCATCACCTTACCGAGAAGCAGCCGACTCAGCTCAATGCCGGGAGCGTCACCCTTAATCCTTTCAGATTCGCTGTTTATGAGCTTGATTGTATTCGACCTTGCGTTTCTTACAACTTCCCATGCCTGAGGGCTCATATATATCTGCTGGGAGAGATTGTGCTCAAACTCACTCCTTATGACTGTCAGGAGGGCCGAATGAAGCTGTTCAACCGTCATGTCGGGAGTGCTGACCCTCATAAGAAGTGATTCGAGGCTGATTCTTTCAAGGAACAGAACTATCCTTTCATAGGCCTGGAGCTTTATGGGAGTGACATTTCTGCTGCCCTGCAGGATCACTTCCTGTCTTCTCTTCTCCTGGTCGTTCCTTATCATATTCCTTAATATGATCCATGCCGTCAGAAAAACGATCAGGGCAGGTAAGGTTATCTTCATGATATCAGCAACTGTTTCCATTTGGTTTTGTATTTATATGCAAACGTAAGATATTTTGATTTAACATTTCAATCCCTTTTTATTTAATCTGCCGGCTTCTCTGCCAGGCCTGGGACATGTTTAGGGCGTTTTACAAAAACAGGACATGATACTGCATAAAATCAAAAATTCCTTTTACATTTGGCGGAAGCCGGGAGCATAAAGCCATGAGCCACTAACGTTTGAGGCAGAATGAATGCAGAAGGCCCCTGTATGCGTAAATCATAACTAACCTGTATGGAATACTTATCCGAAAGAATTAAATCCCTGTCTGTATCGCAGACTCTTGCAATGGCTCAGAAGAGCCGTGAATTAAAGGAATCAGGTGTGGATGTTATCAGTCTCAGTCTGGGAGAACCTGATTTCAACACTCCCGATTATGTGAAGGAGGCCGCCAAAAAGGCAATCGATGAGAATTACTCGAAGTATCCCCCTGTTCCGGGCTACAACGACCTGAGAGATGCCATTTCGCGCAAGTTCAAAGAGGAAAACGGCATTAACTACAGTCGCGATCAGATAATAGTATCAGCCGGAGGCAAGCATTCACTGATTAATGTGATAATGTCGGTGATAAATCCCGGCGAGGAGGTTATAATCCTTGCACCATACTGGGTGAGCTACTACGATCAGATAATACTGGCCGGAGGCAGGCCGGTCGTCGTAGAAGCGACTCTTGAAAATGACTTCAAGGTTAGCGCTGCTCAGATTGAAGAAGCTATAACGGACCGCACAAGGCTTATAATCTTCAATTCGCCATCGAACCCTACAGGCATGGTCTATACCGGGAAGGAAATGGAAGAGATTGCCCGGGTGGTTGAGAGGCATGAAGGAGTTCTGCTTATGTCGGATGAAATATATGAGCATATAATTTTCGAGGGCAGGCATGTCAGCATGGCATCCTTCGATTTCATATACGACAGGGTGATCACAGTGAACGGTGTTTCAAAGGCTTATGCAATGACCGGCTGGCGGATCGGTTACATCGGGGCGCCTCTGTGGCTGGCAAAAGCCTGCAACAAGCTCCAGGGCCAGTTCACATCAGGGGTGTGTTCGATAGCCCAGAGGGCAGCGCTTGCTGCGATTCAGGGTAAAGATGATTCTGTAAGGATAATGAAAGAGGCATTCAATCGCCGCCGCGACCTTATCTGCGGATTGCTGCAGGAAATACCGGGATTGAAGTTAAGGGTTCCTCAGGGGGCATTCTATGTGATGCCAGATATTTCCTCCTATCTTGGTTTATCCGATGGAAGCAGGAAGATCGCCAATTCAGATGATCTTGCCCTGTTCCTGCTTGAAAAAGCTCATGTTGCGGTTGTGGGAGGAGATGCCTTCGGAGCTCCGGACTGCATCAGGATATCATACGCCAATTCAGACGACCTGCTTGTTGAAGCGGTCAAAAGGATCAAGTCAGCCCTTGAACAGCTGAACTGAGATCACTGGGTTCAACCTCTTTCTCAGGCAGGCCGTCAGAACAGGCCTGTCAGTATTTATTGTATGATACCGTTTCCTCTTTCGGTTTCCGTTTCTTCTGTCTGTATTCACCCGATGTGTAGCCGAGCGTGATGATAAGCTCGACCCTCTTTGATGAAGGTATTCCCAGGATGCTCTTTACCCTGTCTTCATCAAACCATCCTATGATGCATGTTCCAAGGCCGTCAGCAATTGCCTGCAGGCAGATGTTCTCTGCGGCGATGCCGATATCAATAAGTGAATAGTCCTTGCTTTTGATCGTTCCGCCGACTCTCGAGCTGAGGTTTGGCTTTTCTCTCACTATCACTATCATAACAGGGGCCTGGCTGACGAAAGTGTTCATCCCAAGCAGTTTTGCCGAGGCTGCATCAGCCAGTTGTGACAAAACAGCCTGATCGGTCGCAACTACGAATTTCCATGGCTGGGCATTGCAGGCTGAGGGAGCCATCCTTCCTGCCTCGAGTACACGGTCGAGTTTCTCCTGTTCGACAGGTTTCTGGTCGTATTTTCTGTCGCTCTGACGCCTGAGTATCAGCTCAAGCATCTCTTTCCCGCCGGTCATCGATCAATAATTTTCCGGCATGATTTCGAAATAGCCCGTCGGATGCAGGCAGGCCGGGCAGTTCTTGAGGGCTTTTGTTCCAAAATGGACATACCCGCATTTCCTGCAGTACCAGAATACCTTATCCTCGCGTTCGAATACCTTGTTTTTCATTAAGTTGCCAAGAAGCTTCCGGTACCTGTCCTCATGGTTTTTCTCTGCGGAGGCGATGGCTTTGAATGCAGTGGATATATTTTTGAATCCTTCTTCTTCTGCAACCCTTGCAAATTCAGGATAAAGCTCGTTCCACTCCTCATGTTCACCCGCAGCTGCTGCTTCGAGGTTTTCAGATGTTGTTCCGGTCTTACCAGCAGGATAGGAGGCTGTAATTTCAACCATTCCTCCTTCAAGGAAGTTGAAGAACCTTTTTGCATGCTGCTGCTCCTGAAGAGCTGTCTCAAGAAATATTCCGGAAATCTGCTCATAACCTTCTTCCTTTGCCACTTTTGCGGCAAATTCATACCTGTTTTTTGCCTGAGATTCACCTGCAAAAGCCTTGAGGAGGTTCTTTTCAGTCATTGTGCCTTTTAAACTCTTTTCCATATTA
>CAZKTX010000014.1:0-33867 GCA_964555805.1 uncultured Rikenellaceae bacterium | reverse complement strand
TGTTTTATGATATCTGCTTATATAGATATTTAGCAAAAATATCTATCTTTAGTTGCAAATTGTAATCTTTGAGGAAATTTATTAACCCTAATTAATTAAGAAATGGCAATACTACTTGTGATTCTTGCAATCATTGTATTTCTGGTATTTTTTGCGATATCACTGTACAACAGGCTTGTAAAGCTCCGTAACAACAGGGAGCAGGCATTCGCCGATGTGGATGTTCAGCTTAAGCAGAGGCACGATCTCATCCCCCAGCTCGTTGAAACTGTCAAGGGATATATGGTTCATGAACGTGAGGTGCTTACAAATATAACCGAAGCCCGTGCCAATGCAATGAAAGCGAATACTGTAAATGAAAAGATCGAGGCAGAGACAAAACTTACAAGCGCTCTTCAGGGTTTACGGGTTGCTGTTGAAAACTATCCCGACCTGAAGGCCAGCCAGAATTTCCTGGACCTTCAAAATGAGATATCCGATGTTGAGAACAAGATAGCTGCGGCAAGAAGATTTTTCAACTCCGCCACAAAGGAGCTCAACACGGCTACCGAGTTGTTCCCCTCGAACATAATTGCTACTCTGTTCAACTTTAAGCGGGAGCCGATGTTTGAACTGGGCGACCAGCGTACTGTGATAGAGCAGCCGCCTCAGATCAAGTTCAATTAGTATGAAGTATTACGGACTACAGAGCCAGATAGCGAAGAACAATCTGAACTCGGTGCTTTTGCTGCTGATGTTCCCTTTGGTCTTTTTTGGTCTTGCCTGGCTCTTTTTCCTGTTCATGTCATACCGGGTTGAAGACCAGGAGATGGGCCTTGCGTTTGTTAACAGGTCATTCCTGAGTGTTGTGCCGTGGATCTCCGTTGGCGTGGCAGCGTGGTTTGCAATAGCCTGGTTCTCGCATACTGCAATTATTAACAACGCAACAAATTCCCGGCCTCTTGAACGCAAGGAAAACAAGAGAGTATATAACCTGGTGGAGAACCTGTGCATTTCGACAGGGATGAAGATGCCGAAGGTTAACATTATAGAGGACGACTCGCTGAATGCATTTGCAAGCGGTATCAATGAGAACACCTATACTATCTCCCTTTCACGCGGAATTATCGACAAGCTCGAAGATGATGAGCTTGAAGCTGTGATCGCCCATGAACTGACTCACATCCGGAACAGGGATGTAAGGCTTCTTATAATTTCAATAGTCTTTGTGGGGATATTTGCATTTATTACAGAGATGCTTTTCCGCTCTCTCCGTTTTGGCAGCCTCGGAAGGGGGAACAAGAAAGATGGCGGGATACTAATAGCCTTGCTGCTTGCGCTTGTCGGCTATTTTCTTGCATCGCTCTTCAGATTTGCACTTTCGAGGAAGCGCGAATTCCTTGCCGATGCCGGCTCTGCTGAGCTTACCCGTAGACCCCAATCCCTCGCTTCTGCGCTGCGCAAGATTTCTGTTGATCCTACAATCGAAGCAGTAAAGCGTAAGGATGTTGCCCAGATGTTTATAGATAACCCCGGTGAACCGGAGGAGAAGACTTCCTTTTCGTTTGCCAATCTATTTGCAACCCATCCCCCGATAGAGAAAAGGATTCAACTGCTGGAACAGTACTGAAATCATTTGGTTTTTGAGGAACGGGGCTTTATAAGCTTTGACTCTTCTCCCTTAAGGAGACGCCTGATGTTATTTCTGTGTGTGTAAAGAAGCGCTATTGCTACAACAACCGAGAATATTTTCAGGTAAACCGATTGTGTATCGAAAACAAAGAACAGAAGAAGGGGAAAGGTAATTCCGGCAGTCATCGATCCCAGGGAGACATAACCTGATATAAGGAAAACACACAGGAAAACTCCAAAGCAAGAGATTGTTACAAGGGGGTGAATGGCAAGGAGAACACCGAAAATTGTCGCAACCCCTTTTCCTCCGCGGAATCCGGCAAATACCGGGTAAATATGTCCGGCAACGGTCGCCAGCCCGGCAATGATCTGGTAATTCGTAAGCATAGCACTTCCATGGTCGGCCATGTTCATGAAAACTGGCAGCATTGCAGCAACCCAACCTTTTAGAATATCAACAAGCAGAACAGGTACACCGGTTTTCCAGCCCAGCACTCTTATTACATTCGTTGCTCCAGCATTTCCGCTCCCGTGTTCCCTTACATCTGTCCCGTGGAAGATTTTCCCCACCCACACTGCTGTAGCGATCGAACCGATAAGGTAGGCCAGTGCTGCAACCAGGAGGAGGAGGGGGAGGTTCATGGGAAGAAGGGCGCTAAGGGGTTAAGGCATAAAGGTGTAAAGGCGTAAAGGCGTAAAGGCATAAAGGCATCATGGCATTAAGGTCTCAGAGGGAGGGGCCTGATTCTGAAAGGGCTGCTGTTTCCTCGTTGGAGGAGAACTTGCTGAAGTTGTTTATGAATTTCAATGCCAGATCGGTGGCGGCAATGCGCCACTTGACCGGTGTCTCCCATGCATCCGAGGGATCAAGCAGGTTTTCTCTGACGCCTTCAATCTTTTCAGGGATCTTCAGCCTGAACACCGGCAGGGTTCTGAATTCATTATTCTTTATCGAGTCATCAAGGATCGAGTTTATTATTGTCCTTGTAGTGGGCAGGTCAATCCTGCTGCCAATTCCGTAAGGTCCTCCGGCCCAGCCGGTGTTTACAAGCCATGCCTCGGCGCCGTGCTGTTTCATTTTCTTAGTGAGCTCATTTGCGTAGATTATCGGGTCGAGAAGCAGGAAGGCAGCACCGAAGCATGCCGAGAATGATGGAACAGGTTCATCTATACCTCTTTCAGTACCTGCTACCTTGGCCGTGTAGCCGCTGAGGAAATAGTATTTTGTCTGTTCTTCGGTCAGGAGGCTTACAGGAGGTAGCACACCGAATGTGTCGGCTGTAAGAAATATAACCTTTTTTGCATGGCCGCCTTTTGAAACGGGCTTTACAATATTATTAATATGGTAGATGGGGTATGATACCCTTGTGTTCTCGGTTTTGGAGTCGTCGGCAAAATTGATTGTGCCGTCGGAAAGCACAACAAGGTTTTCAAGCAGTGCATCCCTGCGGATTGCGTTGTAGATGTCGGGTTCGTTCTTCTTGCTCAGGTTAATGCATTTTGCATAGCATCCGCCTTCGAAATTGAATATGCCGTCGTCATCCCAGCCATGCTCGTCGTCACCGATAAGTGCCCTGTCGGGATCGGTCGAAAGGGTCGTTTTCCCCGTACCCGAGAGCCCGAAAAATATTGCCACATCTCCTTTCCTGCCTACGTTTGCAGAGCAATGCATTGAGGCAATGCCTTTCAGCGGGAGGTGATAATTCATTACCGAGAACAGACCTTTCTTCATCTCGCCGCCATACCAGGTACCGCCTATCACCGCCATTCCGGCTGCCAGGTTGAAGAAAACAAAGTTTTCGGAGTGAAGCCCCTGTTTCTTCCAGTCGGGATTGGTAGTCTTCGATGCGTTAAGAACCACAAAGTCAGGCTTAAAGGTTTCAATTTCCTTTTCCTCAGGCCTGATGAACATGTTTTTAACGAAATGGGCCTGCCATGCAACTTCCATGACGAACCTCACCGAAAGTCGCGTATTCTCGTTGGCCCCGCAGAAACAGTCAACAACGAAAAGCCGTTTTCCGGAAAGCTGTTTTGCAGCAAGCTTCCTGCAGTGCTCCCAGATGTCAATGCTGATTGGTTTGTTATCGGATACTTTGGCTTTTTCTGATTTCCACCATACTGTATCGCGGGTTGTGTCGTCGAGAACAATGTATTTATCGTTCGGAGAACGGCCTGTAAAGACACCGGTGTCGACTGATACAGCTCCTGATCTGGTTATGATGCCCTTTTCAAAGCCGGTAAGGCCTGGCATTGTTTCTTCGGCAAAGAGCGTGTTGAATGATGGATTGTAAACAATCTCTTTAACTGTTTCAATTCCGTATTTTTTCAGATCCTCAGCAGATACCATATCAGGGTGTGTTAATTGAAAATTGAACTCAAATGTATCAAATAAAATCAAAAACAAAAAGGGCATCCGGAGATGCCCTTTTTCTGAGTTCAGGGGAAAAGCTTATTTCCCGTATTTGATAGATGCCTGTGCGGCAGCAAGTCGTGCAATAGGAACCCTGAACGGGCTGCAGCTAACATATGTAAGTCCGTTTTTGAAGCAGAACTCCACTGAAGCAGGATCTCCGCCCTGTTCTCCGCAGATTCCGATCTTCAGTTCGGGTTTTGTTGCGCGTCCCTTCTGTACCGACATCGTGATGAGCTGGCCAACGCCTTCCTGATCGATAGTCTGGAACGGGTCGTTTGCAAGCATTTTCTTGTCGAGATAATCGTGAAGGAATCCGCCGATGTCGTCGCGGCTGAAGCCGAAAGTCATCTGTGTGAGGTCGTTTGTTCCGAAGGAGAAGAAGTCGGCTGACTGTGCCATCTTGTCGGCAAGCAGGGTTGCCCTCGGAATCTCGATCATAGTACCGTACTTGTAATCGATATTCTTAAGACCTGACTTCTTAAGGACCTCCGCATAAATGGCGTCAACAACTTTTTTAGTGACAACAAGTTCGGAAACGTCGCATGTAACCGGAACCATAAGTTCGGGTTTCGGATTTTTCTTTTCCTTGAGTAGTTCGACTGTAGCTTCGAACATTGCGCGAACCTGCATTTCTGTTACCTCGGGATATGTTATTCCAAGACGGACACCGCGGTGACCCATCATCGGGTTGGATTCGTGCAGCGCTTCGCCTCTTTTCACGATATCTGATTTCTTTATTCCAAGAGCCTTTGCAAGTTCGGCCTGCTTTTCAGCTGACTGGGGAACAAACTCATGAAGCGGAGGGTCGATGAGCCTGAAAGTGACCGGCATGCCATCCATGGCTGCCAGTGTGGCTTTCATGTCTTTCTTTACATATTTGGAGAGTTCTCCGAGAGCCTGGCGGCGCTCAGCCTCTGTTGAGCTGAGAATCATCTTGCGAAGGAGGAACAAAGGCTGTTCCGAACCCTTTCCATAGAACATATGCTCAACACGGAAGAGTCCGATACCTTCAGCTCCGAATTCACGTGCAACAGTAGCATCCTCGGCAGTGTCGGCATTTGTACGGACACCCATTTTGCGGAATTTGTCGACAATCTTCATATAAGCCTTGAACTGGGGGTTCTCCGAAGCATCCATAAGTTTGATACTGCCCGGGTAAACATTTCCCTTGGTTCCGTTGATTGTGATTACATCACCTTCCTTGAGGACGATGTCGGTTCCGGCAACTTTAATTTTCTTGCTGCCAGCTTCCACATGCAGAGCTCCTGCGCCAACAACGCAGCATTTTCCCCAGCCGCGTGCAACGAGTGCAGCGTGTGAAGTCATTCCTCCGCGTGCGGTCAGAATACCTACTGCGGCCCTCATTCCTTCAACGTCTTCGGGGTTGGTTTCTTCACGAACCATTATAACGTCGTGGCCCTTACGGGTCCATGCAACTGCATCTTCGGCTGTGAATACAATTTTACCGACTGCTGCCCCTGGTCCGGCAGGAAGGCCCTTGGCTATCGGCTTAACTTTCTTCTCTGAATCAGGATCGCAGATCGGGTGGAGAAGTTCATCAAGCTGAGAAGCATCAATGCGCAGAACTGCTGTCTTCTCATCAATGAGTTTTTCCTTTATCATGTCCATAGCCATGTTGACGGCTGCTGTACCTGTCCTTTTTCCGACACGGCACTGAAGCATGAAGAGTTTGTTTTCCTGGATCGTAAATTCGATATCGAGCATATCGTGGAAATTCTTTTCCAGAATATTACGGATATCAACCAGTTCCTTGTATGTTTTCGGCATGGTTTCCTGCATGCTGTGCAGATGCTTGTTCTGCTCATTCTTTGTGGCGTCGTTGAGAGGGTTGGGAGTGCGTATACCTGCTACAACGTCTTCGCCCTGTGCATTTACAAGCCATTCTCCATAGAAGAGGTTCTCTCCGGTTGCCGGGTTACGGGTGAAAGCAACACCGGTGGCCGATGAGTCGCCCATGTTTCCGAATACCATTGCCTGAACGTTAACGGCTGTGCCCCAGCTGTCAGGAATACCTTCAATACGGCGGTAAGAAACGGCTTTCTTGCCATTCCAGCTCTTGAATACAGCCTTGATACTTCCTTCAAGCTGTTCCTTCGCATCATCGGGGAAAGGTTTGCCAAGTACCTGCTTGACTTTCTTCTTGAATTTGTCGGAGAGGTCCTTTAATTCTTCGGCAGTTAAGTCGGTGTCTGAATTGTAACCTTTGCTTTTCTTGAACTGGTCAAGCATTTCATCAAGCTGCTTACGGATCCCTTTGCCTTCTGCAGACTCAATGCCTTCAGCCTTTTCCATCACGACATCAGCATACATCATGATAAGACGGCGGTATGAATCCCATACAAAACGGGGATTATTTGTCTTTTTCAGGAAACCGGGAATTGTTGCGCTGCAAAGCCCTATATTGAGAACTGTATCCATCATACCGGGCATGGAACTGCGTGCACCTGAGCGGCATGAAACAAGCAATGCATTTTCAGGATCACCGTACTTCATTCCCATAGTTTTTTCGGTCAGCTTCATGGCATCCCAAACTTCGGGCATCAGCTCCTTGGGAAGAGTGCAATCATTTGAATAATATTCATTACAGGCATCGGTCGTGATAGTGAAACCGGCTGGAACGGGCAGCCCCAGGAGGCACATCTCAGCGAGATTGGCTCCCTTGCCGCCAAGTAGATTCTTCATATCTGCTTTACCCTCTGCAGTCTTATTGCCAAAGGAATAAACTCTTTTTACTTTCGACATACTTTTATTGATTTATGATGAACTTAATTAATTGATCCGGAAAAATTAAGGTGCAAATTTAATATTAAAATTTGAATTTCAGAATAGCCCGACAAAATCATGATCTCGGATGGAACATTATCAGTGTGTCGCGCAGAAAACTCCTGTCTATATGCGTATAGATCTCAGTAGTCATTATCGATTCATGTCCAAGCATTTCCTGGACAGCCCTCAGGTCGGCTCCGGCTTCAATCATGTGTGTTGCGAAGGAATGTCGGAATGTATGCGGACTGATTTTTTTAAGAATTCCTGCCTTTCCTGCAAGATCCCTGGTTATCGCGAAAATCATTGCCCTGGAAAGCCTGCGGCCCCTCCGGTTAAGAAATACAATGTTCTCATCATGTATAACAGGCAGCCTGTTCCTGTCGATCCTGTAAAGGTCTATCTCCTTCAGTGCCTTGCCGCTTACAGGAACCAGCCTTTGTTTGTTCCCTTTTCCCGTAACGCTTACGAATCCTTCAACGTAGTGTATGTCGGTGAGTCTCAGGTTAACCAGTTCGGATACACGCAAGCCGCATCCGTAGAGTGTTTCAACTATGGCTTTGTTCCTGTGGCCGTCGGGCTTGCTCAGGTCTATAACTTCAACAATCCGGTCGATCTCTTCAATAGTCAGGACTTCGGGAAGCTTCAGTCCCAGCCTTGGCGATTCAAGAAGAGAGGAGGGGTTCTCCCTGATCTCGCCATCGATCAGAAGAAACCGGTAAAAGGCCCGTATTCCCGATATCAGCCTTGCCTGTGTCCGGGCGCTAACATCTCCTGAACCAGCTTTGTTGATGAACTCCCTGAGATCATTGTGTGTCATTGACACAGGACCCAGTTCCTTTCCGCTTTCATTATCAAACTCCTCAAGCTTACGGACATCATTCAGATATCCTTCAATGCTGTTCTCCGACAACGATTTCTCGAGCCGGAGATAGTTTTCAAAGTTCCTTGTGGCTGATTTCCATGTGATACTCATAGGTGTGATGATCAATTGCCCGTGCAAGGTAATACAAAGTAATGCAGGTGGCGAAGTCTGAACCTCCGATATTTTAGTTATTTTTACAAATTGAAAAATTCTGAATTTACCATATGAAGATAGTGATAATCAACGGACCCAACCTCAATCTCCTCGGGAAGCGGGAACCCGGCAGATACGGAACCGAGTCTTTCGCGGAACGGCTTGAAGTACTGAGGAAACTCTATCCTGATCTTGCTATCGATTACTTCCAGTCGAATATTGAAGGCGAGATAATCAACAGGATACACGAGACGGGCTTCAGTCACGCCGGGATAATTCTGAATCCCGGAGGTTACACCCACACTTCGGTTGCTATAGCTGATGCCGTGGCTTCGGTTAAAAGTCCGGTTATAGAAGTTCACATTACAAATGTAGCGGCAAGGGAGGAATTCAGGCATAACAGCCTTGTGGGGAGGTATTGCTCCGGGAGTATTATCGGCCTTGGCCTCGATGGTTACAGACTCGCTATTGAAGCTTTGAGGGAGATTAACAGGAACTTAAAAAATCAGGCATGACGAAAAAAAGAACAAAGATAGTTGCGACGATTTCGGATAAAAGGTGCGACCCTGATTTTATCTCCGAACTCTACGAGGCGGGCATGGATGTGGTCAGGATCAACTCAGCCCATCTCGATATTGAGGGAGCCCTTAAAATAGTGGGGAATGTACGCAGGGTATCGGACAAAATTGCAATCCTTATTGATACAAAAGGACCGGAAATAAGAACTACTGTTTGCGATGCTCCTGTTGAACTCAAAAAAGGAGACACTGTGATGATGGCCGGGAATCCCGGCGAAAAGACTACCGGCAGTCTGATCAATGTATCGTACAGGAATTTTGTTGCTGAAGTGCCTGACGGCTGCGAAATTCTTATAGATGACGGAGATATAGGGCTGAGGGCTGTTAAGAGGAACGGAAGCCTCCTCGAATGTGTTGTAGAGGACGGAGGCTTGCTGGGTTCAAGGAAAAGCGTAAACCTTCCTGGTGTTAAGATCTGCCTCCCTTCACTTACTGAAAAAGACAGAAGTTTCATAAGGATGGCAGTTGAAAATGACCTTGATTTCATTGCTCACTCCTTTGTGCGCACCAGACAGGATGTGATTGATGTCCAGACCCTGCTGGATGAGTATAACAGTACAATTAAAATCATAGCCAAGATAGAAAACGAAGAGGGTGTAAACAACATAGATGAAATCCTTGAGCAGGTTTACGGAGTAATGGTTGCCAGGGGCGATCTTGGCATCGAGATACCTTACGAGAAGATACCCGGCATACAGAAAATGATAATCTCAAGGTGCATCACAATGAGGAAGCCAGTAATTGTGGCGACACAGATGCTGCATACTATGATCAGCAGCCCGCGCCCGACACGTGCTGAAATAAGCGATGTGGCCAATGCTGTTTACTCCCAGACCGATGCACTTATGCTGAGCGGTGAAACTGCAAACGGGAAATATCCGGTGGAGGCGGTTAAAACAATGACAAAGGTTGCCCTTGAGGTGGAGGAAAACAAGGAGAAATTCCTTGAAATTCAAGCTTCAGTAATAAACGGAGAGATTTCAGCCTACCTGGCAAAAGTAGCTGTAAAGACATCCGTCAGGGTGAGTGCAAAGGCGATAATTGCCGATACTATACGAGGGAGGACTATCAGGGACATGGTTGCCTACCGTGGTTATAAACTGATACTGGCCCGGTGCTATCTTGCCAGCACAATGAGGCAGATGGCTCTTTCTTACGGAGTGTATGCAAGCTACCAGGAAAAACGAAAATCGATTGATGATTTCCTTAAAAGGGCTCTGACCGACCTTACCTCAAGGAATGAGATCGCTAATGATGATCTTGTTGTTGTTCTGGCAGGAAATTTTGCCGGTCCTTCGGGATTTTCATTCCTGGAAGTCGGTACTGCAGGCTACCTGAAGGACAGGGTTGATGCTGCTGACTGAGATGTATTAATGGTCTGATTTTTGATGTTGATTTTCTTTGCCTAACCATTATTCTGGATGATCAGATTACTTGTTTTTTCACTTTGGCTGGCCTTACATCCGGTGCATGTCTCTCTGATGAGTATTGATTATGAGCCTGAAGGAAAAGTATTCAATATGTTTCTGAAGATCTACTTCGATGATTTTCTTCTGGATTCAGGAATCGGAGCCTCCGGGGGAGATAGGCTTGTTTTTCAGGGCAGTGATAAATACACGAGTGGTTTGTTAACGAATTACGTAAATGAAAGGGTGAGGATCCTGGTTAACGGGAATCCTGTAAAGGCGGAACCGGGGAAAATGGATCTTTCGGATAATGAACTGCGGATGAACTTTTCATTCAAATCAGTGGCAAAGGTCAGATCGGTTACGGTGAAAAACCAGATAATGACATCAATCTACAGCGATCAGGCAAATATGCTGATTGTTAAGGTTAATGATTTCGAGGAGGGAGCCAGGCTTACTGCCATGGAGACCGAAAAGACGTTTGATATTCAATAATTTAAGGGATTAGAGGAGGTTAAGCAAAGTGAAGATGCTGAAAACGAAGACAATCATAATTGTTGCCCTGCTGCTGCTCGGATTCGGCAGCGCCCGGGCAACGCACAACAGGGCCGGGGAGATCACCTATGTACAGTTATCGGATCTTTCGTTCGAAATAACCATAACAACCTATACCTATACATTGAGTTTTGCCGACAGGCCCCAGCTTGAAATTGAATGGGGTGATAATTCAACCTCTGTTGCCGACAGGGTGAGTATCCTCTTCCTTCCAAACTATTATAAGAGGAATGTGTATAAGATCAATCACACCTATCCCGGACCGGGGGTTTATAAGATAGTGGTACAGGATCCAAACAGGAATGCTGATATCCTTAATATCCCGAATTCGGTGAATGTTGTTTTCTCAATCACAACAACGCTGATAGTAAATCCATCAATAGGAAAGAACAGCACTCCGGTGCTTCTGAATCCACCCTACGACAAGGCCGCGAGAGGCTATGTATTCATTCATAACCCGGGCGCCTATGACCCTGACGGCGACAGCCTTTCGTATGCAATTACTACTTGCACCCGTGAAGACGGGAAACCGATAGAGAACTATACGCTTCCTCCTGCAACCGACTTCATAAGAGTTGATGCAATTTCAGGCGACCTTATCTGGAGCACGCCACGGGATACAGGGGCTTATAATGTTGCAATGGAGATACAGGAATGGCGCTATGGCAAAAAAATCGGTGTAGTTGTCAGGGATATCCAGATCAATGTGTACGATACTGACAATAAGCCCCCGCAGATCGGGCCGCTCCCCGACAGATGCGTCGAGGCGGGAACTGTAATTGATTTCCTTGTCTCAGCCTCCGACCCCGACAATGATTTCCTTCAGCTTTTTTCAACATCCGGCATTTATGACCTTAATACATGTCCTGCCTCATTTACAAAAGTTGATTCAGTGGCAGGCTTTTACTCATCGCGGTTCCGTTGGGCTACCTGCATGGAAGCCGTAAGAAACCAGCCCTACGACATCATAATTAAAGCCGACGATTTCAATGAGGATCAGAATCTGTCGGACATAGATAATTTTCAGATAAAGGTTCTTGGTCCTCGTCCGCTTCTGACAGGCGCAGCTCCCGAGGGCAAGTTTGTGAGGCTTGTATGGGATGACTATGGAACAAACGCAATAATGGGCTTCAATATCTACAGGAGGGAGGGAGCCTCTTCATTCACCCCCGACAGCTGCACTTCGGGAGTACCGGCATCGGCCGGATACCTGCGGGTTGGATATATCGCCGGAAGCGGTACTGTATCATTTCTTGACACAAACGGGGGGGAAGGTCTTGAATTCAGCAAGGAATATTCATACAGGGTCACTGCTGTTTTCAATAACGGGGCGGAGAGCAAGGCCTCCAATGAGTTAGCCTCAGCCCTGGTTTCGGGAGTTCCCCTTATAACCAATGTAAGCGTACGATCGACATCGTCCACAAACGGCTCTATTGTGGTGAGATGGAGAAGACCTGACAGGCTTGATACAATTCCTGCATTGGGACCGTATGAGTATATTATCTCCAGGGCCGATGGTGTGACAGGGACTGAGTATGCACAGATCAGGACAATTGCAACAGCAACGCTTAACGAGACCTCTTTTGTTGATACTCTTATCAATACTGTAGACAGGGGATATGTTTACAGGATAGAGCTTTATAATAATGCCCCGGGTAACAGGTTCCTGATTGGAGAGCCTGGATATGCTTCATCCCTGTTCCTGACCGCTAGTCCGGGCGACAGAAAGGTTCGCTTTGTGATAACCCGGAATGTCCCGTGGATCAATACAAAATACGATTTCTTCAGGCTGAACCGGACTACGAATGAATATGACCCTGTCGGGACATCGAATATTCCCGAATTCACCGATAACGGACTCGTAAATGGTACGGAGTATTGCTACCTTGTAAGGTCGACTGGCGGATACACATCGGCCGGCCTGCCCAGGGATCTGTTAAATTTTTCACAGACAACATGCGCCACCCCTGTTGACAATGAACCTCCGTGCCAGCCGGCAATTACGGTTACAAGCCAGTGCGACAGCCTTTACAATACTGTGCGTTGGGCCATAACCGATCCAGACTGTCTCGAAGACGTTGCGGGATACAATGTATATTACAAGATGCTCACCGAAGAGAGCCTGTCGTTGCTGACTGTAATAAACGACAAAAGTACTTTCAGTTATAAGCATTATCCAGGTGAAGTTGTTTCAGGTTGTTACGCTGTGTCGGCATTCGACGATATTGGCAACGAAAGCCTCAAATCTGTTATGATTTGCGTCGATTCGTGCAATTTCTATGAAATTCCGAATGTGTTCACACCAAACGGGGACGACATTAACGACTGGCTCAAGGCTAAAACATCGGGACTTGTTGAAAAGGTTGATTTCAAGCTGTTCAACCGTTATGGTGTTCTGATCTTTCAGACTGAGGAGCCAAAGCTCAACTGGGATGGCACTTACAAGGGAAAGATTGTCTCCCCGGGTGTTTACTTCTATCAGTGCGATGTTTTTGAAAGGAGGATCTCAGGCCTTGAGCAGTTCCATCTCTCGGGCTTTGTTCATGTTATAACCGAACCGGGAGCTTCGGCCACGACGCCAGAGTTTTAATAAAAAAGTCAAGTTAAAGATGAAGAGGATATTGTTTTTTATATTGGTGTTCCTTGCTTCAGCCGGACTTCAGGGACAGACAAAATCAGATTTTCTGATGAAAGGCCGGGCGCTTGTTGAAAGAGGCAAGCCTGAGGAGGCCATCAGCCTCTTATCGGCAGCGCTAAAGAATTTTCCTGAGAAGGATGTTTATCTGAACAGAGCTGAAGCCTTTATGGCAAAGGGTGATTATTCACAGGCAATAAGTGATTACAATTCGGCAAACAGTGTCTCGCCGGGTTCGGGGGAGTACGGACTTGCAAGGATATACGCCCTGAAGGGTGATGCCGCAACTGCCGTCTACCATCTTGAACTATGCCTCGGATCGGAATACAGGCGAAGCGAAAAGGAGATTATGCTCGATCCTTCATTCACCCCTGTTGAGAACAGGCAGGAGTGGCGTCAGTTATGGAGGAAGGACATTTACAGTGCGGTTGAGAAGGGCATTGCTGAAATTGAGTACAGTCTTTCGACCGGGAATATTTCTGATGCAAAGGCTTTACTTACAAGCCTTTCAGGGGCCTATCCGGGGAATGAGGCTATTGCCTTTCAGAGAGCGCAAGTCAGCTTAAACGAAAAAAAGTATCCTGAAACACTTAAAACCCTTGACGGCCTTCTCGCGAACGAACCAGGAAATGAAAAATATCTAAGACTTCTTGCCCTGGCACAGGAAGCATCAGGAAATCCGGCAGGAGCCTCTTCTACATATACAAGACTTATCTCATCAGGTACTTCCGTTTCTGAACTGCTTTTGCTAAGGGCTGAATCCTTCAGGAAGACAGGTGAAACAGACAAAGCACTCGCGGATGTTGAAAAATTCCTTGACATTTATCCGGGTGACAAAGCAGCTCTTAGCCGGGCAGGCCGACTTTCAGCCGCATCGGGTGACAATCTGAAAGCACTGACTTATTTCTCGGAGAATCTCAGGCTTCATCCCAACGACGCTGAATGCTATATCGACCGTGCCAACTCATACTTCGTATCGAAATCGTGGGCGTTTGCAGTGAAGGACTACAGTATGGCGCTCGACCTTCAGCCCCTGAACCCTGATGCCTGGCTGAATATGGGAATAGTCCGGCTGAGCATGGGTAATAAAGACGATGCCTGCTTTGACTTCAGGAAGGCTTTCGGACAGGGAAACAAGAAGGCAGCGGAATACCTGAGTAAAAACTGTATAAAATAATCGGGTCAGACAGTCGAGCAAGTCGTGCAAGTAATTAAAGTCGTGCAAGTTGTGCAAGTCATGCAAGTCATGCAAGTCATGCCAGTCGTGCCAGTCGTGCCGGTCATGAAGCAAACAAGCCTTCCAATAGCCCCCCTTCAGGGGGGGTGGGGGGTGGACGTCAGGTTTGGAGACTGTTGCTGGTTTCCTCTTCTTACCTTATATTCTTCAGTATCTTATCAAACAGATCGTGGGGCTTGAACGGCTTCAGTACATAGTCATTAATACTCAGATCGGCAATTTTATCGTGGCTTTCTGACATTATAGCGGCTGTAAGGGCTACAACAGGAATATCCCTGATTTCAGGATCAGCCGATTTTCTTATCATTCGTGTGGCTTCAATTCCGTCCATCACTGGCATGTGAAGATCCATAAGAACCAGATCGAAACCGGCTTTTTCAAGCATTTCTACTGCAAGCTGACCATTCTCCACATGTGTCACCTTTACTCCCCATCCGGAAAGAAACTTGTTGGCAACAAAGAAGTTGATCTTATTATCTTCGGCCACAAGAATCCTTTTACCTTCCAATCCAACGTAGGTCTCAGAGGCTTCACCGGCTTTAGACCTGATCCCCTGTTCAGAGATTCCAAATGAAAGAACGAACCTGAAAGCAGAACCTTTACCGGGTTCGCTATCCACATCAATCCTTCCACCCTGAAGTTCAACAAGCTTTTTGCAGATTGCCAGTCCAAGCCCGGTGCCTCCGAAATGTCTTGTAGTATCAGGTGAGGCCTGGGTGAAGCTTTCAAATATCATGTCGTGCTTGTCTTTTGGTATGCCCATACCTGTATCCTTAACCACAAATTCTACGTTAGCCTTGTTGTTTTTCCTTTCGATCTCCTTCAATGTCACATGGATATAACCCGATTTGGTGAATTTAAGAGCATTTGAAAGAAGGTTGGAGAGGATCTGATTTAGCCGGATGGGATCGCCGATGACTTCGTTGGGAAGATTATCGTCCTTAATTATTTCAAATTCAATATTTTTTGACCGTGACCGGAATGAATATGTTCTGAGAATGTCATTCATGAAATCAGTCAGGCTGAAAGGTGTCTGCTCAAATACGATTTTCCCTGATTCCATTTTGTTGTAATCGAGTACATCGTTAACAAGTGTAAGAAGATGATTTCCCGAGAACCTCAGTGTCTTTATGAAATCCATCTGGTCTTCCCTGGGATTGCCCTGAAGAAGGAGGTTGGTTATGCCTATTACTTCGTTCAGGGGTGTTCTTATCTCATGACTCATTGTCGACATAAACTGTTGTTTCGACTGGGCGGCTTCCTCAGCTTTCCTGCTTGCCTGTATCATGTTGTCGATCATTGTCCTGCGCTGTATTGCAATTGCTATCTGATTGGCAATGAATTCGAGTACGTTGACATCTTCCTGGGTGAACTTGTTCTCATCGTGATAGTCCTGCAGGGCCATTAATCCGATTATCTCCCTTTCTGCTTTCAGCGGTACCCCCATCCACACCTTGCAGGGAGTTCCAACCAGCGCTATATCACCCGAGTTTTCGAGATCTTTCAGGTCATTTATCTTGAGAAGAACAGATTTTCTGAGTCCTATGACCCATTTGGTTATTGTTTTTCGTGCAGGTACATTCTCGAATTTGTCCTGTTCATCGGAGAAGAGCGGCATAGACAGGGTATCGGTCCTGGCATCATACAGGGCGATGAAGAAATTGTTCGTATCCCATATCTTGCTGAGCTCTTTCACAATTGTCGGATAAATATCCTTGATGTCGATCTGGTTCAGGGCGGCTGTTGAAATGTTGTAAAGTATTTCCTGGATTGTCTGAACTTTGCGTTCCTGGGTAACATTCCTGTAAATCCCGAGAGAGGCTGCCATTTCGTTGTTTATCAGCAGGTTTGTAGCCGTGAGCGAAACCTGGATCAGGTTCCCTGATTTATCGTGTCTCACGGTGTTTTTTATCAATCTGCCGTTTTCGCGTACAAGTTCTTCAAGGGTTCCTGACTCCGTCTTCAGGTTGTCGGGAGTTATAAGTTCATCCACGGTTCTCCCAAGGGCTTCTTCCCTGGCATATCCAAACATGGAAGTGAATTCCTTGTTTATGCTGTTTATCTTTCCATGCCTGTCAAGTATCACTATAGCTTCGGGGATGGAATCCACCAGGTGTTCAAGGAAAGCTTTCTCCCGGTTTAATTGGGCCTCATAGTTTTTTTGGTTGCTTATATCAGACACAATTCCCCTGTAGCCTATCTTCCTGTTGTTATGGAACAGGGCAAATGAATGTGTCAGGATAGGCACAGGTGATCCGTCCTTCTTCGTGGCGTAATATTCATTGCTCGAAATCTGATCGGGGGAATCGAGATGCTTAAGGTTTTCGATCATTTTCGGATAAATCTCAGGGAATATCCTTGAGATATGAATTCCTTCGGTAACATCCTGTTTTGAGTATCCAAAGAACTTCAATGCCTGGGTGTTGCCATAAATTATATTTCCTTCCAGGTCGACTTCATAAACCATTTCAGGAAGCATATCAGCAAAATTTTCAAAAATTGTATTTTGCTTTGAGAGGTCATCATCACTCTTCTGCCTGGTGGAAGGCTCCCAGGTAACAAGTATATTTCCCGAGGCAATGTTGAACCCTACGTAATGACCCAGAGAGTCGTTGTCATTTTCTGAGACCGAAAGCTTCGTCGCACAGCCTGTTTTCTTTGTATCAATTATGAGCCTGACAAGCCTTTCCTTATTTGCCAGGGGGGTCTCATCGAGGTATTTGTCCTTCGTTTCTGACCTGCGAACCGATTCTATACTCGCGGCCTTATCGTTCAGATCAAGGATTTTTATCCTTCTGTCTTCAGTTATTCTGAACAGGGCAAGGTAGGCGCTTACGGTTTCAAAAATCTCCCTGATCGTATTTATAGGTGTATACGATCTGATATCTGCATGGTTGCTATGGAAATGGATTCCATTCACCGATCTGAGCTGTTCAACTTCCTCTGTCAGCCTTTTATTGGCCTGGAGAAGCTCTTCATATGTAATTTTGATGTCAGGCATGAAATTATTACCGGTCTTTATTCTATAGAACGGTGTTTTGTGTGGTAACTGTATGTATTATACATATTTCTGTTTGTTTTTTTTCATATAGAAGCTGCAGAACTCCCTTAATCCGCATTCGCCGCATAAGGGAGACCTGGCTTTGCAGACATATCTTCCGTGAAGAATCAGCCAATGGTGGGCTTTATGTATCATTGGCTGCGGGATGTTTTTTGAAAGCTGAAGTTCGGCGCTCAACGGTGTTTTTGCATTTCTTGTCAAACCTATCCTTGCGGATACTCTGAATACATGGGTATCGACTGCCATAACAGGTTTTTTGTAAACCACCGATGCAACTACATTAGCCGTTTTCCTTCCGACACCCGGAAGTCTTTGCAGTTCGGAGGGATCGGAAGGAACAACTCCACCGAATTCACTCACAAGCATTTTAGCCATTGCCACAAGGTGTTTTGACTTGTTGTTCGGGTAGGAACATGATTTTATGAATTCAAGTACTTCCGGCTGCTTCGCCTTTGCCATCGATTCAGCATCGGGATACCTTTCAAGAAGGGCGGGAGTGATCATGTTCACACGCTTGTCGGTGCATTGCGCTGACAGTATTACGGCAACGATCAGCTGGAAAGGATCTGAGTATGAAAGCTCTGTCTCCGCAATTGGCATGTTGACACTGAAATATTCAATTGTTCTGCGATATCGTTCTCTGGCAGTCATAGCATATTTAAAAATGCGGATTTAAAGTTAGTTTTTTTTCTCAATGAATAGAATCACCGGGCGGGACTGCCGTCCTTAAATGATTCTTGTATTTTTTGGTTTTATATGTGATTCCGTATGTTTTGTTAACTTTATCGGGCAAAGGAGAAGTCAATTGGAAAAAATAGTAATCAAAACAGGTGATTCTGTTTCGGATATTCTTGTAGGTGAAGGCTGGGAGATGGTTCACGAACTGCTTCCCGAATCGGGTGTGGTAATTCTGACTGACAGGAATATTTATGGGCTTTATGGAGAAAAATTCCCTGATTTTCCGGTATTAAAGGTCAGTGCGGGGGAGGGAAGCAAAAGGATGCAGGTGATTGAATCACTGGCAGGAGAGCTTTTAGAGGCAGGGATTGACCGGGATGGGTTAATTCTTGGCATTGGAGGGGGGGTGGTTTGCGATCTGGCGGGATTCCTTGCTTCAATTTATATGCGTGGCATCAGATGCGCTTATGTTTCCACTTCACTGCTTTCGCAGGTCGACGCAAGCACCGGCGGCAAAAACGGAGTGAACCTTGAAGGAGCAAAAAATGTCCTTGGCTGTTTTAAACAGCCGGAGTTTGTAATATGCGACCCCGTGATGCTGGAGACCCTGCCTGATGAAGAATATTATTCGGGACTTGCCGAACTGATCAAGACAGCAATTATCGGCGACCGTAAACTGTTTGAACTTATCGAGAACAACAAGGAAGGAATATCCGGGCGTGATCCCGGGCTTCTTTCAATATGCATTTCAATGGCTGTCAACTTTAAGGCGGCTGTTGTAGCTGAAGACGAAAAGGAGACAGGACTGAGGCGTATTCTTAATTTCGGGCATACTTACGGCCATGCAATTGAAATGTTCCTTTCGTACAGGCACGGATATGCTGTCGCCGCCGGGATGGAACTTGCCTCAAGGTTTTCGCTCTCCCGGGGAATGATTACAGGGGAGGAGTATGAACGGATTACAGGTGTGCTGAGTTCATACGGATTACTGCTCAGTCATGACATTCCTTACGACCAGATAACCAGTCTGATAATGAAGGACAAGAAAAAGTCGGGAAATGACATAAACTTTGTATTTCTGAATGGAATAGGCAAAGCTGTGTCTGCAAAAATTTCTGTAAACGAAGCAGCTGAGTTTTATATTCAGAGTAAACCTGCCAAATAACGTAAATAATATGAATTCTTTCGGTAGAGTGTTCAGAATATCTGTTTTTGGTGAGTCGCATGGCAACGCTATCGGTGTTACTATAGACGGATGTCCTCCCGGGATAAGTGTCAGTCCGGATGATTTTATGCAGGACCTTTCGCGAAGGCGCAGCGGATCAAAGGGAACAACACCCCGCAGTGAGACAGACACCCCTGAGATACTAAGCGGAGTGTACAACGGTTTTACAACAGGGGCTCCTCTTACCCTTGTCACAAGAAACAGCGACAGGCGATCGACCGATTATGATGAGTTCAGGAATGTCCCCAGGCCGGGTCATGCTGATTATGTGGCCGGAATTAAATTTAGTGGCAAGGCTGATATGAGGGGAAGCGGCCATTTTTCGGGAAGAATAACATGGGGTCTTGTGGCTGCAGGCGTGATAGCAAAAAGAATCATTCAGCCGTCATCTGTAAATGCCAGGCTCATATCCGCAGGAGGCATAAACGATGTTGATATTGCAATTGAAAAAGCGCTCACAGAGGGAGATTCAATAGGAGGAATAATCGAATGCAGGGTTTCGGATCCGCATAAGGCACTCGGGGAGCCATTCTTCTATCCGGTTGAATCAGCTATCAGTCAGGCAGTATTTGCTATTCCTGCAATCAAGGGCATTGAATTCGGTTCAGGATTCGGGGCCGCTTCAATGAAAGGATCTGAACATAATGATGCTTTTGTTGATGACAGAGGTAAAACCCTGACAAATAATGCAGGAGGGATTAACGGGGGAATCACAAACGGGAATGAAATAGTATTCAGAGTTGCAGTAAAACCTACATCATCTACAGGGGTGGAACAGAACACATTCGATTTTAACAGGAAGGAGATGACACGTCTTAATGTAAAGGGGAGACATGATACATGCATTGCTCTCAGGATGCCTGTAATTGTGGAGGCCGCCGCTGCCACGGCACTGGCCGATCTGCTGATGATCGACAGGGGAATCTACGGATTACGGACTCCCTGAGATTTTCATTGTGATGGATCGTTCATTTCGATCCTCAGGACAGTTCTCGTTGATCGGGTAACCCTGAACCTGTCATCAAGCCTTTCACCCATTATCCATACAATGTCACCATGCGATTCAAGCACAATGGTCTCTTCTTTTTTTATCCTTGAAAATTTATTGTCGACAAAGTAATCACTGAGTTTCTTTCTGTTCTTCATGCCAAGTGGCAGGAAGTAATCGCCCTCTTTCCATTTTCTCACTATAAGGGGCAGCCTGATTTTTTCCCGGTCGATTGATGCAATCCGCTTGTTGCGTGGTATTGTGTAACCGGCTTCCACCGGCTCAAGTGATGCAAGCCTGACCGACGGGATGCTCAACAAATCCTCCACTGCTTCTATCAGGAAATATTCAGGCTTGTCGCTTTTAATCTGACTTACAATGAGTTCATTCCTGTTCTTCAGAATCCGGTGGGTTAAGGTAAATATCTGTTTTCCGGTTCCGGCTTTTATCAGTTTCTGAAGGTCTCCTGCAAGAGATTCTGTTATGCCATAAGGGCAGAACAGCTCGAAGATCATTGATTTGTTGTCAATGAATTCAGCCAGTTTCTCAGTATCAATAAGTATTGATCCGCCTCTCTTTGCAGAAATCCGGGATCTGATTCCATCGATGTAGTCCGAAAGTATTCTGTCGAGCCCGCCCAGTCTCAGTGCCGTATCATTAAGAGTCTCTTCCACCGATGGATTTATTTCCCTGAGAACGGGGATCACAAGATGCCTTATCTTGTTGCGTGTATATTTGGTTTCAGCATTAGATCTGTCTTCCCTGAAGGGTACGCTGAATTCATTGCACCAGGCTTCAATTCTTGCCCGTGTCGCGAACAGGAGAGGCCTGATGATGCCATTGGCTGAAGGTTTCATCCCTGCAAGCCCCGTAAGACCTGTTCCCCTGGTGAGGTTTATAAGCAGTGTTTCAACGTTATCGTTCAGGTTATGGGCTACTGCAACAAGGCTGCAGCCTTGTTGGATTTTTAATTGTTCGAACCATTCATACCTCAGATCCCTGGCAGCCATCTGAACTGATATGCCCTTTTCTCCTGCATATTTCCTTGTATCAAAGACTACTGAATGGAAGGGGATGTTATTCTTCCCGGCATAATACCTGACAAGCTCCTCGTCCAGATCCGATTCGCCCCCCCTCAGACTGAAATTACAGTGGGCGATAACAGTATCGGCTCTCAGCCTCGCGAACAGGTGAAGCATTACCATTGAATCGATGCCTCCGCTAACGGCAAGTATTATCCTGTCATTCTTTGTGAACAGGGCGTTCCTTAAGGCATAATCCTGGAATTCTTCGAATAGAGTCATAATTATCTGAATCGTACGATGGATGGTTGACCGGGTTCAAAATTGTAAGGCCTCAGCATTTGTTCTCCTGAAACCATTAAAGGGGTTGTAAGTGAATATGGCGGAACATTAGGATAATAACCCAGCCTGATCTGGAAGGTGTTCAGGATGAGATTGTCGTTTCTCACTCTGAGACCAAGGCCGAAGGCTGACACAAATTCGCCCCTGGCGATGAACTGGTTTGTACCGAAAAGAAATCCGGCATCGGCAAAGCCGAATAAGGCAAACCTGAAACCATAAAAATCAAGAGGACTGAAAATCACTGTTTCGAAGTTACATGCGAGTCTCTGCGTATTGCCGATTGAATCGTTCCGGAAGCCTGAAAACCCATGATCCCTGATAAAGACCAGCGATTCGTCATTATACCTGTCAAATCCCCTTGTATATTCTGCGGTTACAAAGTTCCTTATCCGGTATCGGCCTGTGTATAAGAGGTTCGAAATATAGTTGGTTCTGAACGAGAGGATGCCCTGCTCCGTTCTGTTATTGTTTATGAAGGTTCCGAAAGCGGCTGAAGAATAGAGATAGCCTATTTTGTTTACAGATTCGCCCAGTGAAAGTGATGCCCCGGTGTAGTGTCTGTTCTTGAATTCGCTGAATTCGCGTCCGACAGTAATATTGATTAAGAGTCCGTGAGGTATGTCTTCAGTGCGTCCATAGCCATAAATAAGGCTTGCCTTATAGTATCTCTGGACGGAATAGGAGAGAGAACCCAGGAAGAGACGGTATTGCTGAAGATTGTGATAGGAATCGGGATTGATATACGGATGCAGGAATACATTGTTATTAGTGTACCTTGCTCCGATTATGAGCCTGGTGACTGACTTATTATCAAGAAGAAAAGATCTTAAGAGCCAGTAATCCTGTAAATTGTACTTAACAGGCTGTGGCTCTGGAAGTGAATCGAGATCCTCAGAGGTGATTGTTCTTCTGATGGAAATGTTACCGGCGTATTTTGTCGTGGAGCTTATAAGCCTTCGGCCAATATCGATTCCAAAAGTTTTTCTGCCCAGCCCGTCATGAAAAAAAAGTCCAAGGTTTGTAAAGGTTCTTCCCAGATTGTTCACTCTATAGTATGCTCCGAACCCCGGAGAATTTGTGGAGTCAACATCCCAGGGAATATCAATTCCGAATTCATGACCCATTCCAAAGATATTCCGTTCGAACACTGACACCTTTCCTTTTCCGACTCCTGCGAGATTGGCGGCAGCCCCAAGAGAATAAACATCTTTTGTAACAACTATAACATCCGCAAGCGAATCCGAAACAGGAACAACAAGAATCCTGGCGTCATCAATGTAAGGCAGTTCCCTCAGGTATCTCTCATTGTCGCTTAGGGTGAGAGGGGAGATTGTGTCGCCTTGGGAGAAAAGGAGGTTCTTTTTAATAATCAGCTCATTTGTATTGAAATGAGTAACGTTGAGGAGTTTTTCTGTTCTGTTTGGTTCAAAGAAATCGGGGGTGTTTATATTTGAACCGAAGACATTTAGCCTTTTTATTTCAATATTTCTGATTTTAAGGCCCGAAGATCTATTGAATTTCTCCTCGCTTGAGCCTGAGATCTCTTTTGTAGTTTCCGGATCGCGGTTAATTATTATGAAATCGTAAAGCTTCCTTGTAACAAGTGTTTTTGAAGCTTTGTTCTTCAGCGAATCAAACAGGATCATTGTACGGTGTTCGCCATTGCCGGAAGGCGGAATGAGCCGGGAAACCCCTGATGCGTTCGACTCAGGCATAGACAACCTGATCTTCCTGATTTCAGGGGCTGGAAGACGTTCTTCTTTAATGATTACAGAATCTTCAACGAATTGTCTCTGCGGGTAGGATGGCAGGAAAATAAACAGAAATACCTGGAAGCAGAAAAATCTCCGGATCAGATGGCAGACTTTAATATCTTCATTTTCAGGTTTCATTCTGATTTTTGAGTAGAACATCATCAGAGTTGAACTGGAATCCGAGACGTTTACCCGTTATTATCCTGGAATGCTGAATCTTTTCTTCCGCCTGTCCGACAGTTGCAATCTTGACAGTATCGTACGGAGGTACGAGCAGATCAAATTCAAGGGAGTATTGGATGGCGGTAGAAATTATTACCTGCAGTGAAGACCGGGTAATCGGCTCATTGCCGTAGTTCGAGAAGAGCATACCCATCTGTCGTTTTCCTTCAACAAGGTACTGGTTTTCATGGTTTATGAAGATCCTTGCGATCAGGTATCCGAGGTCGTCAAGCCTTGTATATTTAAAAGAATCGTACAGAAAGTTGTAAATATTGATCATTCCCGAATACGCATTATTCTTGTTTTTCTGAATATAAGGTGTTTTCCATGCCGGGTGTTCCCTGTCGAACTGGAAAATGTTCGAATGCATGCTGAACAGGAGAAGATCGCCGGCTACCTTCAGTTGTGCATCGAAGCTGCTCCTGTCGGTATACTCCATTTTAATCCTTGAATCCACGTTCCCAAGGTTGTTGTTAACATCTTTAGACAGATTCTTAAGTAAATCCTTTACAACGCCAAACCATTCAAAGGTGTTGTCAAAAACCTTCTGTTTAAGAAGTGATTTTTCTTTTAGTGTGTTGATAATCTGTATTTTTCTGTCTTCGGGTTCTGGCATGACCATGTGTTTAAGTTGTAAAGGAGCTCTAAAATAGCAATTATATCGTGAATTGCAGCTTTACTTTAGTATGATCTTGCAAAAAGGACGCGTCTTTTTGACGGCTTACCTGAATAGACACAAACTCCTTCTTCTTCAGGCGAGTCAAAAGGTATGCATCTGATTGTGGCTTTTGTCTCTTCCTTGATTTTTTCCTCAGTTTCTGAAGTCCCGTCCCAATGAGCAAGAATGAAGCCTCCCTGTTTCTCAATGATTTCGACAAATTCTTTCCATGTGTCAGTTCTGTATGTATTGTCAGCACGGAATTTCAATGCTTTTGTGAACAGATTAGCCTGTATCTCTTCAAGCAGATTCTTTATCCTCTCCGGCAGACCTTCTGATGAGACGGTTTCCTTTTCGAGAGTGTCGCGCCGGGCAATTTCAACTGTATTGTTTTCGATATCCCTCGGTCCGATTGCAATCCTTACCGGAACACCTTTCAGCTCATAATCAGCGAACTTGAAACCCGGTTTAAGGTTATCACGGTCGTCGTACTTTACTGAAATACCCGCATTCTGAAGTTCTTTCATTATTTTCCTTGCCTTCTCACTGATCCCCTGAAGCTGTTCGTCAGTTTTGAAGATGGGGACAATTACTGTCTGGATTGGAGCCAGCCTGGGTGGCAGCACAAGTCCTTTGTTATCGGAGTGAGCCATTATAAGGGCTCCGACCATCCTTGTCGAGACTCCCCACGAAGTTGCCCATACATAATCGAGCTTTCCGGTCTTGTCAGTGAACTGAACATCGAAGGCTTTTGCAAAATTCTGACCAAGGAAGTGGCTTGTTCCTGCCTGAAGTGCTTTCCCGTCCTGCATCAGGGCTTCAATTGTATAGGTGTCGATTGCCCCTGCAAAACGTTCGTTTTCGGTTTTGTATCCCCTGACGACAGGAAGAGCCATATAATTTTCAGCAAAGTCGGCATACACATTGATCATTCTTTCTGTTTCCTCAACAGCTTCCTGACTTGTTGCATGGGCCGTATGCCCCTCCTGCCACAGAAACTCCGAAGTTCTAAGAAACAGACGGGTTCGCATCTCCCACCTTACAACATTCGCCCATTGGTTAATCAATATCGGAAGGTCGCGGTACGACTGAATCCAGTTTTTATATGAGTTCCAGATTATTGTTTCAGAAGTAGGACGGATTATGAGTTCTTCCTCAAGTTTTGCAGTTGGATCAACAACAACTCCCTTCCCATTCTCATCGTTTTTCAACCTGTAGTGGGTGACTACTGCGCACTCCTTTGCAAAGCCTTCGACATGTGCTGCTTCCCTGCTGAAAAATGACTTGGGAATAAAAAGAGGAAAATATGCATTTACATGGCCCGTTGCCTTGAACATCTTATCGAGTCCTGCCTGTATGTTTTCCCATATTGCATAACCATAGGGCTTGATAACCATGCAGCCCCTTACTGCCGAATTCTCGGCAAGATCGGCCTTAATTACAAGGTCGTTGTACCATTGTGCATAATTGTCTTCCCTGTCTGTCAAAAACTTAGCCATCGTACTATGTGGTATTTCAAATTGTTTGTGTCATTTATAAACCGGTCGTAAAAGTAGTCAAATAATGGAAATTTAAAAAAGAGGGTGTCAGTACTGGCGTGAAACAGAAGAGTTGACTTCCTGCACAGACTAAAAGAGAATTATAAGCGTTTTGAAAATGATTGTTACTTCGTCAAAAAGAATTAAATTTGCTGAAACCTGAAGCCTGATTAAAAATCTGGAAAACCTTATACTTTGGTATGGATTTTGATATTTACAGGTAAGTGAAGTAAACAAAAGGAAACAACAACCAAAATGAAAGCAATTAATTACATACTCGGCCTTGCCCTTCTGACTCTCGCCTCCTGCTCTTCGGGGCTGTATGTGGGAACAGAATATGATGACCTGTATTTCGTGAGTTCCGATCAGCCTGTAACAAAGGCCAGAGCCAGCGAAAGCAATCAGATTTCCGAAAGCAATCTGAGATCAGGATCATACTACGACAACATCTACGCGGCCGACACCCTGGTATCGGAGGAATATTCCGATGCAGTCGACTATGCCGATGCGGGCAGTTATGACAACAGGTACGATTATTATGATGGCTCCTATTCAGGAAGGCTGAACAGGTTCTACGGGAACTACTTCAACCCTTACTGGAGGGATCCTTTCTACTCCAGCTTCTACCCGTCGTTCGGATTCAATAGCTTCTACTCCGGATTTCCTTACTCATATTACGATCCGTTCTACTACGATTATTACAGCCCCTATTCATACGGAGGCTTTTACAGCCCTTACTCATACGGCGGATACTATGGAATGGGAATGGGAATGGGTTATTACAGCCCATACTACAGCTCCTTCTATTCACCCTGGTACTACGGCGGTTACTACGGCGGTTACTACAGCCCCTACACTTATAACGACAGTAATGTTAATTACGGCAGGAGGGAAAGACCAAGCAACATGTCGACCCGCTGGTCGGGCGGCAGCGCTTCAGGCGCCTCAGCATCTTCCGGAACAGCCTCATCAAGGAGAAGCTCCGATCCAGCTACCGGCACCACAGTTCCGGCTACCGGAACAGTTGGATCAACAACTTCGAGGAGGACAAGCACCCCTGTCAGCGGCACCCAGCAGCCTGTATCAGGTGAAAGAAGAACCACTACCCAGGGGTCCGGCAACATCGGAACTGAGTCTACCCAGACAAGAAGACCAGCTTCCACACGCCCTGAATATAATTCAGTAAACAGGTCATATACTCCCAGTTATACAAACCCAAGGGTTAGTACCAGACCCTCGTACAACAACACAAGGGTAAACAGCGGAACCACGACAACAAGGCCGTCCAGCTCAGCGACCCAGGGAAGAAGCAGCTCATCATACTCTGCACCTTCCAGGTCAGGCTCTTCATCATACAGCAACCCTGGTACCTACTCAGTTCCGTCAAGAAGAAGCTCATCAGGCAGTTCCTCATCAGGATCATACTCTGGTGGCAGTTCTTCATACAGCGGAGGCAGCTCAGTGTCGAGGAGCAGCGGCTCATACTCTGGTGGAAGTTCTTACTCTGGTTCCTCATCTTCAGGAGGATCATCTTCAGGAGGATCATCATCCAGCCACTCTTCGTCAGGAGGAAGAAGGTAATTAATTTGATTAATGCTTTGATTGTCAATACATTCTGCAATAGAATGCGGGTATTCTCTTAAATAAAAAGAAAAGAAATGAAAAGGTCAGCCTTTATAATTGCAGCAGCGTTGCTTGCATTCACCGGGATTAAAGCCCAGAATGTAGATGATGCTCTAAGATACTCCCAGGTCTTTTACAACGGTACAGCCAGGTTTATGTCGATGGGTGGCGCCTTCACAGCCCTCGGTGGCGATATGTCAACTTTCAGCCAGAACCCTGCCGGAATCGGTGTGTTCAGATCTTCAGAAATATCTCTTACTCCACAGCTTCTTCACTCAAAGACCTCAGCCACTTTCAACGGTATCTCTGATGACTACCTGTACAATTTTAACCTTGGCCAGGCAGGCATTGTCGGAAACCTTATTAAAGGAAGCGGAACTACCGGATTGATCTCACTAAATGTCGGGTACTCATTCAACAAGACAAACAACCTGAACAATACGGCACGTATTCAGGGAAACAGCGCAAACAGCTCCATGGCAGATTATTGGGCCGATGAAGCTTATGGTATTTACTATGGCGATATTGGAGGAGCAGCAGGAATTGCCTACGATGCATGGATTATCGATACATTAACCGATATGAATGCCAGCTACTATGGCACTGTTTTTTCGAATTACGGCGACAACGCCACATCAGTTTACGGCCAAAACATCAGGCGACTGATTACAAACCAGGGATATACAGGTGAACATGCAATATCAATTGGTGGCAACTATTCAAATAAAGTGTATTTCGGAGCAACCCTGGGAATCAACACAATCAAATACTCGGGACACTATGAGCATCTTGAGAAAGCCGACTATTTCCTCGATTCACAGTTCAGCGATTTCTCTTATGTGGAGCATTTTGAAAATACAGGAACAGGGGTGAACCTCAAGATCGGAGCTATAATCAGGCCGGTCGAGGAACTCAGGATAGGAGTTGCTTTCCATTCACCTACATTATACAGGATCGATGAGAGGTTCTATGACAATATAACTTCCAATTTCACCGATGGAGGTCATTATGAATACTATAATGATGAGCTGGTTTATGAATATGCACTCACAACTCCTTTCAGGGCTCTTGCCGGTGTTGCATACCAGATTGAAAAATCGGGTCTTCTGAGCGTTGATTATGAATTTGTCGATTACAGCATGGTTAAGTTCTCGGAAACAGGTGATGACTACGATTACAGCGAAAAGAACCTTGATATTAAGAATACACTGAAACCTGCACACAACATCCGCGTCGGTGGCGAAGTGAGGTTTAACAAACTGTACTTCAGGGGTGGATACGGCTATTACGGAAAAGTTTTCAGGGAGGATGAGGTTAACAAGGATTTGTTCAACAGGTCAATTTCAGCAGGGGTGGGCTTCAGGGAGCAGAATCTGAGCATCGACTTCGGCTTCTCAAACATGAGGAACGAACAGCAGTACATACTGTACGACTCTTACTATGAGACTGCATCGGCCAACCTTATTAACAACAGGAACATGTTTTCGGTTACCCTTGGTTATAAATTTGGTTTCTAGCTTGCTTTACTGATTATAGATAAAAGGTGCCCTGCAAGGCACCTTTTATTGTTTCTATAAATGCAAAACTGCATCCGGACCAAGGTTGAATATAAGATCGATGATGCTTAATCCTGGTACAAAACCGGCTTCCCCGAAAACCTGAATGTAAGGCTTTGAACTGAATTCCTGTTCTTTTTTTGGTGAAATACTGTACCTGTAATCCCCTGGCTGAAGTCCGGCCGGTTCATAAGAAGAAGTGTAGCTAATACACTTTTTCATATCAAGGAGGGTAAGGCACTCCTGAAGCAGTTCGTGATTAAGGTCGATTAGAAAGCGTTGCTTTTTCTGCAGAATGCTGAGGATATTTTCTGAATAGTACAGGAAGTAAGGCGACCTGCTGTATGCTGATGTGAAGGCTCGTATATGAACCTGCTGCCATCGTTTCGAATAATCAATCTGAATATCTTTTACGGGCGCCTTTACCCTGCCGCCTTTTGTGACCGGCACCGAAAGACTCAGTACTCCATTTGATGAAAGTATCATGCATCGGTTCCTGTAGGTCTGTTTGAGGTAGTTTTCCTCCCGTTCGATAAATATTGTTTCTGAATCCCGGATAAGCCTGAAATAGCAGGCCGGAGGAAAATATGCCGTGGAAAGGAGCAGTTTGTCGGCCATCAGGGCTGATCACTTCATCTGGTTAATCATGCTTGCTGAAAATCCGGCGCCGAAACCATTGTCGATGTTTACAACAGTTACTCCTGATGAACAGCTTGTCAGCATTGCAAGCAGTGCCGATATGCCTCCGAAACTGGCTCCGTATCCGACACTTGTGGGAACTGCGATTACGGGTGAGCTTACAAGTCCTCCGACAACACTTGCAAGCGCTCCCTCCATACCGGCAATTACTATTACAACACGGCAAAGCCTTATCTCGGGGAGTTTATCCACCAGGCGGTGTATACCGGCAACGCCGGCATCGTAAATCCTGAGGACCGGGTTTCCGAGGAGTTCTGCAGTGACGGCAGCCTCTTCAGCAACCGGTATGTCGGAAGTTCCTGCTGTGATAACCGCAATTGCTGTGTCGGGCCGTTTTATTTCGCGGATCGGGATGCTTATGATTCGTGCTTCCGGATACCAGACTGCTTCGGGGATAACATCCTTCACCGCGTCGTACATTTCCTTTACTGCCCTGGTTCCGATTACATTGTTCTTTTTGGCCGCCATCAGCCTGAAGATGCCAATTACCTGGTCGGTGGTCTTGCCCGCACAATAAACAATTTCAGGATATCCTGTTCTGATTTCCCGGTGGTTATCAATTTTTGCATACCCGAGATCGCTAAACGGAAAGTCGTGCAGAATGCCGAGCGCTTCCTCTACGCTTTTACTTCCGTCTTTTATCTCCCTGAGGAGTGCTTCAATATCGTTCCTGTTCATTGTTTTGTATTTTCAGGGTCATAGGAGCCTGATCTGTATCCTTCGAGATCCAAAGATACATATCTGAATCCTATTTTTTTCAGGCCTGCGATAATAAGTTCTCTCTCAGAACTCTGAGTCATCTGTTCAAAATAGCCGGGGTGGCATTCTATTCGGGCCAGGTCGCCATGTATCCGGACCCTCGTTCCTGGATATCCGCAGGTTCGAAAGAAATCTTCCGCCTGTTCAACCATATTTATCATACCGGAAGTCACCGTTGTGTTATAAGGGATCCTGGTGAGAAGGCACGCCATAGAAGGTTTCGATGCGATTGTAAGTCCTTCAGCGCCGAGTAAATCCCTGATGTCCTGTTTTGTAAGACCAGCCTCCATCAGGGGACTTCTGATGCCAAGCTCCTTAAGTGCCCTGATTCCCGGCCGGTGAAAGCCGGCATCATCTGCATTGGTGCCGTCGACAACATAACCGAACCCATTATCAGCTGCAAACCCTGCAAGATGTTCGAACAGGATAGTTTTGCAGATGTAGCACCTGTCGGGTGGATTATTCCGGATTGGTTCAGGGAAGGGTAGATCTATTATCCTGTGGTTTATATTATGCAGCCTGGCAAATTCTGAAGCTTCTTCTATTTCCGAATCAGGCATGTAGGGGGTTCTGATTGTGACACCCGTTATTTTATCTTTCAGAAGTGAATTTGCACGAAGAAGCAGATATGTACTATCCACGCCGCCGGAAAAAGCTACGACAAAAGAATTCAGCTCATTAAGCAAACTATCGAGTTTATCAAGCTTATTTCCGGTCATGATTGCGATATGTTGTTTACTATAACCGAGAGTATATTGTTATAAACCTCCTTGACGGGGATGTTTCTTTCCGATGCAATCTTTCTGCATTCTTCGTATTCGGGTTTGATTGAGACCTGTTTCCCGCCGAAGAAAGACCTTTTTACACTAACCTCGCCGTAGATTGTGTTAAGCATGATTGTTTCCCTTGCAAGGGTGTCTTTGCTAAATTCAAATGATCTCATTCCAAGCGTTGTAGACTCTGTGAAGATTATCTCCTTCAGCCTGTTTTCAATACCTTTTTCACAAATCACATTAAGGATCACACCAGGGCGCCCCTTTTTCATAATTATCTGAGTGAAAAATACATCAGCAGCTCCGGCCTTGAAAAGATTATCTGAAATATGGTCGTAAAACTCCGGATTCATATCGTCAATATTTGCTTCCAGAAGCACCGCCCTGTGCCCCTGGTCTTGATCTTCGATTGTCTCCCCGAGAAATACCCTGAGGAGGTTGGGGACAACAGGATGTTCCTTATGCCCTATCCCGTAACCAGTTTTTGTAATGGAGAGCATTTGTGCGGTTCCGAATTTTGTCCCGAGGGCCGTGACAATTGCAGCTCCGGTTGGTGTTGTAGCCTCAAAATCAACGCCTCCAACCCTGACAGGTATTCCTTTTATTATTTCGGATGTTGCAGGGGCCGGAACCGGCAGTCTTCCATGATCGCAATTGACGAAGCCGCTCCCGAGCTCAACCTCGGAAACGAATACGGCTTCAACCCCAAGTTTATCGAAGCATATTGCTGCACCGGCAATGTCGATTATTGAATCGACAGCACCTACCTCGTGGAAGTGAACCTCTTCGACAGATATTCCGTGAACGGCAGCTTCGGCAACTGCTATCTTCATGAATATCTTCATGCTCAATTCCTTAACCTTGCCGGATAACGTTGATCCCTTGATTATTTTTTCAATATCAGACAAGTGCCTGTGCACATGCTCATGCCTTGTCTGCCTGACTGTAATCTTGGTTCCCGTGATCCCATGCCGCTGGCTCTTTTCTGAAATAAGTTCCCACCCCTCCAGGAGAAGTTTATCAAGTTCTGATCTGAGATATCCGATATCAATGCCCAGGTCGACCATTGCACCGAGGTTCATGTCGCCGCTTATACCCGAGAAACAATCATAGTACAGTACTTTCATATACAGTAGTTAATAAAGTGTAACAAACAGAAACCGGTAATGTTGAGATCTCATAAACCGGATAATAATCAGTAATTCTGCGTAAATATACAATTTACTATCATTGGAGAATTTATTAAAATAATTCGTATTTTTGATGACTTTTCGCTTACTAATTAATACCTGAAAGATTCATTATGAGAAGGAGGGAGTTTTTTAGAAAATCTGTTGGGGCCGGTATTGCGGCAGGTGCTGCTTTCAGTATTGGAGGATACAACAAACTCTGGGCGGCAGGTACTTCTCCGGCAAAATATGATCTGGTTGCATTAATGGGTGGCGAGCCTGATGCAATGTTCGATCTGGGTATTCAGGAACTTGGAGGAATGGGTACATTCATCCGTAAAGGACAAAAGGTTCTTGTAAAACCCAATATCGGATGGGACGTTGTTCCGGAACTGGCAGCCAATACAAATCCCAATCTTGTTAAAAGAATAATAGAACACTGTTTCAGGGCTGGTGCAAAGGAGGTTTATGTTTTTGATCATACCTGCGATAACTGGGTTAATGCCTACAAAAATTCAGGAATCGAAAAAGCCGCAAAAGATGCAGGCGCCAAGGTTGTTCCCGGTAATACCGAAAATTATTATCAGGAAATCCAGATACCTACAGCCGTTAAGCTTAAGAAAGCTAAAGTACATGAACTCATTATGGAGACCGATGTATTTATAAATGTCCCCGTGCTTAAAGACCATAACTCAACCAGAATGACGGCGTGTCTTAAAAACATGATGGGAGTGGTTTGGGACAGAGGTTACTGGCATTCGAACGATCTTCACCAATGTATTGCCGATTTTGCACTGTTTGAAAAGAAACCGGTCCTCAATATAGTTGATTGCTATAATGTAATGGTGAAGCATGGGCCGCAGGGTGTTTCAAAAGAGGATGTGGTCCAGATGAAATCACAGATTATTACATCCGACTGGGTTGCAGGCGATGCTGCAGCTGCGAAGATGCTCAGTATTGATCCCCAGCGGATCGATTATATTCCGATCGCTCATAAGATGGGTCTTGGCAACATGAACCTTGAATCGCTGAATATCAAGCGTATAAAAATGTAATTTGTAATGACATCTTCCTTGCTCAGGAAATTAAGGATCTTGTTCTCTTCAATTGTCCTGATTTGTTTCCTTTTCGTTTTTGCGGACTTCAGGTCGGTAGTTCCGGAGAAGTACATAAACTATCTTCTTTATCTCCAGTTTGTTCCTTCACTGCTTAAGTACATCAACCTGATGACGATGGCAGCGGGAGGTTTTATAATTGTGCTCCTGCTTACACTTCTTACAGGAAGGACATATTGTTCATTCCTTTGTCCGCTGGGGATAGGACAGGATCTCTTTAACCGGATCGGAGGCAGGATTAAAAGAAAATTCAGGCGATTCGGATTTAAAAAGCCTCATACAATTATAAGATACTCATTGCTTGCGCTGACACTCGGAACAGCTATCTTCTTTGGCCTTTACCTGGTTACTCTTCTTGATCCCTACAGCATATTCGGACGTTTTATGACATATCTGGGCGAGCCTGTGATTTTGATTATAAATAATTTCCTGACATGGGTGCTTGGAA
>CAZKTX010000013.1:17291-41780 GCA_964555805.1 uncultured Rikenellaceae bacterium | reverse complement strand
GTTGTGACTATCACAAATGTTGGCAAACCTGGCACCCAAGCCTGGCTGTCAATGGACGCAAAAGCCGGCGATACAAACATAAAGGTATCTTCAGTTGCCAATATTTCAGTAGGTGACAAAATCAGGCTTGACATTGACAGTGAAGGTCACGGGATCGAGACTGTCACCGTAACGAGTGTCGGCACACAGTCTGTTCGCAGTACTTTCAATGGTCCCTTAAAGGATACAGAGGATCCGGGTACGGGACTCGGCCTGGCAGAAGCGTTGAAGTTCGACCATGCTTCCAATATGCCGTTCAGCGTAAGGGGAACCGGGATCAGTTTTCAGCCGGCCACTGCCTTTGCCCACTCGAGCAATGAGCCTGTTCAGGCACTTAGCTCCAGCATCACACTTGACAAGCCCCTGGCCGGAAATCATGAAATTGACGCGGTTGTAATTGACGAAAAGGTTACAACTGCAGGCTATCACGGAACCATGGTACCCAGCCAGTGGTTCGGCGGCCCTGTCCTTTCCCCAGGTTCCGGCAACATTGTGTTGCGTGATGCAAATGGAATCGTTGTTGATGGTCTCAATTATGGCGGTCTTGTCGATCCCTGGGCAGCTGAAGGTTACCAGGCAGACTCAGGAGCCGGTGCAAGCGGATGCTTTGTAACTTCTCCCGGTATGGGCAGATTCTTCAGGATGGGTCCTGGCATGACTGCCAGTCAGCCTGACAGAAGCGCCGGCCGCTACCCTGACGGTGCTGACAGCGACTTCAATTGCCGCGATTTCTTAATACAGAACAGTATCGCACTTTTAGCCCCGGCAACAGCTAATTCAACTAATGTCAAAGTTGCGAGTGTGGCCGACTTAAGCGCCGGTATGAGGATAATTATCGGAAAAGGCACAAACAGCGAGACAGCAGTCATTGCAGCTGTCGGTACACCTGGCGGAACAACAATCAGTAATCCCGTAAGCGCTGGAAATAAAGCAATCCTTGTTGCAAGTGCGGAAGGCTTTAATCCCGGACAGTCTGTCACTATCGGCAGCGGTAAAAACATCGAAAATGCTGTAATCGCTGCAGTAGCTCCTGGTCGTCGTCGTTTCGGAGGAGCGCCCGGGATTGTCGTGGCAGACACTGTCAAAATTACAACATCTCTTAAGTTTGGCCATGCTGCAGGTTCACAGGTATCCGGAAGCGGAATAACACTTGAAGGTCCATTGACTATGACTCACGAAAATGGAACTCTGATTGCAAGTAGTCTTCCAACCCCCGGGGAACCTAATCAATATTTCAGGAAACCTCAGTGAGGGCAAAAGGTAAATACTGGCCCTGGTGGCGGTTGATCCTGGTGGGATTGAACACACTGGCTTTGGTTTTGTGCGCAATTATGAGCTGGCAGTATCTGTCCGGCGGGCCGATGATCGGCTGCGGCGGCGGGAGCCCGTGCGAACAGGTGCTCAGCAGCAGGTGGTCTGTGATAGCGGGGATATTACCTGTCAGTGGTCTGGCAATGGGGGTCTATCTCTCAATGCTTGTCGCCGGTATTTTTATTGGCCCGGCCACAGAAGCGCCGGTCCGTAGTATGGCCTGGAGTATGATGCTTGTACTGGCCGGTTCGGTTGCCGGAAGTGCAATATGGTTCACAATCGTACAGAAATGGATTATCGGGGACTTTTGTCCCTGGTGCATGATTACACACATTACAGGGTTGCTGTTGGCAGGACTGATTATCTGGCGGGGTTTTATTTATTTAACAGCTCAGAATATTCGTACCCGCGCTGTACTGTTCAGGTTTCTGATCGGTTTCGTTCTTGCGGGATTACTTGTAATCTCCCAGGTATTATTTACTCCAGGGACTGTTTACAGTGACGGAGAATCGGAGGAAAGTGCTGTTGCGATTGATTACAATAACGTACCTGTGATCGGGGATCCGGATGCACCGTATGTTGTCTCTGTATTATTTGATTATCAGTGTGCCCATTGTCAGAAATTACATTTTATGCTTACTGAGGTTGTAAACAGGTACTCGGGGAAGCTGGCTTTTGCACTTTGCCCTTCCCCTTTGAATACCCAATGCAACCCGTATATCCCCAGGGATGTGGATCAGTTCAGGAACTCATGCGAACTGACAAGGATCGGTCTGGCCGTGTGGCTCGCTGACAGGGAGGTATTTCCTGCATTCGAAAGCTGGATGTTCACCTTTGAGTCAGGTGACAGCTGGCTGCCAAGAAGCCTTGAAGCAACAAGGACAAAAGCAATTGAGCTTGTCGGCCGGGAGAAATTCGATAAATACATTGAAGATCCCTGGATAGGCACATACTTGCAGACAACAACCCAACTTTACGGGCAAACCCTGCAGAATGGGATGGGAGGAATACCCAAACTGATTTTCGGTTCGCGGTGGGTCATCCCACAGCCCGAAAGTTATGATGAACTCGTAGTAATACTTCAGAAGAGTCTTGCTGTGCCAATGCCCTGATCAGACAGAAGTTGACAAAAGATATTATCCAAAATCGAAAACCAAATTAAATATACAGAAGTAATTATGAAGAAATTAAACAGATTTTCAATTTTAGCCTCGTGTATTGCATTTCTTATGATAACGTGCAATATTCAGCAGGCCGGTGCTCAAACTGAGCAAAAAGAAAAAAAGCAGATTGCAAGGGGCGAACAGGCTCCTCCGGCCAATCCGGGACAGAATAATTTCGGCGGACCCATTCCTGCTCCTGGCGCTGGCGGTCAGGCGCCTGCAGTAAGACCACCCCGTCCGGAGCCACAAATCCGGACAGTTTCAATTGATGAGATTTCAATGAGTGATCCATTTATCTATCCTGATCAGAGTACCCGCACCTATTATCTGACAGGCACCGGCGGCCGACTTTATAAAAGCAAAGACCTGAAAATGTGGACCGGCCCATACCCAATAATAGACCTTAAGGGGACATGGATGGATGGACTCTGGGTGGCTGCAGCCGAAATTCACCATATCGGGGGGAAATACTATTATGCAGGTACATGGAGCGACCACAGCGTTGTTATCCAGCAAGTTCCCCGCCGGTACAATGTGCCGCGCAACCAGACTCAGCTGCTGGTATCCGATTCGCCCGAAGGACCTTTCAATCCCCTTGTAGCTGAAAAAGAATTCTGCCTCGGTCCGGAAGACTGGGATATAATTGATGGCACACTCTATGTTGAGAATGACACAACATATATGGTATTCGTTCATGAGTGGACTCAGTTAATTGACGGAACCATGGATTACATGCCCCTCTCTAAGGATCTGACACATCGAACCGCTGAGCCGACGACAATCTTCCGTGCCAGTGAGGCTGCATGGTCAAAGGAGATGAATGGCATTGGTGAAGCCACGTTCGGAATGAAGATGCCGGGATGGGTTACCGACGGTCCGCAGATGTTCCGCACAAAGACCGGTAAACTCGGAATGTTATGGTCAAGCTGGGGCGAGCACAGATATGCCCAGGGCATAGCTTATTCTGTATCAGGAAAATTAAAAGGTCCGTGGGTTCAGGAACAGGAGGCTTTCAAGGGCGATAATTCCGGACATGGGATGTTATTCACAACATTTGAGGGAAAGCGGCTGTTCATTATACATCATTCCGAAGGGAATGGCCCGCGTAAACCACAGATTTATGAGGTAGACGACTCAGGTGATAAACTGATACTCGGGGCGAGATATAATCTGTAAAAGAGGATTATGGGCTGCGCCCAGTTTCCCTTGGGGGGATTACCTTCGGTGATCCCCATGGGGGGAGATAATTCTTACATCTGGGAAAAAGGGATTATGGGCTGCGCCCATGATCCCCGGGGGGAGATCCCAGCAACTCCAAATTACTCCCAATTTGCTGCGCAAATTTGGTTTTTGTTTTGATCCGGCCTCGCTCATGCGAGCATGGCTCGACCGGATTAAAACAAAAATCCCGTCCCGCAGGTATGCGGGACGGGAGTAATCTGGAGTTGCGGAGAAAGGGGGATTCGAACCCCCGGTCCCACGATTGCAGGACAACGGTTTTCGAGACCGCCGCATTCGACCACTCTGCCATCTCTCCGGAATTTCTATCCGCAATCAGATTCTGGTCTGTTGCTCCCGGTCTGTCACATAAGTGTGACGGAATCGGGATGACAAAAATAATCCATATTTCTTTTGATAACAGTTTTTTATGAACTTATTTTGCAACATCATACGTAATTGAGCATAATAATCTAAATACAAGCGACAGTGAAAAATCTAACTAAAATCCTTTTGATCATGGGATTACCATGCCTTATTCTGGGTTCCTGCAAGACCAGGGTTGATGAAAAAGCCAATCCGTTTTTCTCCGCCTACAACACTCCGTTCGACGTGCCGCCTTTCGCGAAAATCCATGCCGGACATTATATGCCGGCCTTTGAAAAAGGAATGGAAGAGGGGAAGAAAGATATTCAGAATCTTATCAGCAACGCGGAAGAACCTGATTTTGAGAATACTGTTGGTGCACTGGATAGGTCTGGAGAGCTCCTGTCAAAGGTATCACAGGTGTTTTTTGCCCAGGCTTCCGCAAATACGAATGATTCACTTCAGAACATAGAGATGGAGATTTCTCCAAGGCTGGCTGCCTATCAGGATGAAATAATACTGAATCCTGAGCTTTTCAAGAGGGTTAAGCATGTATTCGAAAACCAGGCATCCGAGAGCCTTACAGATGAACAGAAATTCATCCTCGACAACCTGTACAAGGAGTTTGTAAGGAACGGAGCCAACCTGAGCAAGGTTGACCAGGATACACTGATGAATATAAACCAGAAACTATCGGTATTGGGAGTGAAGTTCAGCCAGAATGTACTGGCCGAGACAAACAACTATAAATTGTTTGTCGGGAAAGACGGCCTCGCCGGATTGCCTGAATCAATCGCTGATGCAGCTGCTGAAGCTGCAAAAGCTGCAGGCAGGGAAGGCGAGTGGGCTTTTTCAACGCAAAGGCCAAGCATATTTCCTTTCCTTCAGTACTCTGAGAACAGGGATCTCCGCCGCGAACTTTTCAGTGCCTACACAAACCGCGGTAATAACGGGAATGAATATGACAATAACAAGATACTTGCCGATATAGTTAGGCTGAGGGCTCAGCGCGCAAAACTGCTTGGATATAAGACACACTCACACCTTGTTCTTGAACCCAGGATGGCAAAGAACCCCGACAATGTACTGGAGCTTCTTAATAACCTGTGGTCCAAAGCAGTTCCTGTTGCCAAAAATGAGGTTAAGGAGATGCAAAAAATTGTTGACCGCGAGGGCGGAAAATTCAAACTGGAACCATCCGACTGGTGGTATTATGCCGAGAAAGTGCGCAAGGAAAAGTACGACCTTGATGATAATGCTCTCAGGCCTTATTTCCTGCTTGACAATGTAAGGCAAGGTGTTTTCACATGCGCGAACAAGCTTTATGGAATTTCATTTTCTCCTCTTACAAACATACCCCTTCCTCATCCTGATGCAGAAGCCTATGAAGTCAAAGAGGAGGACGGATCGCATATCGGAGTTCTTTACCTCGATTTTCATCCGCGGGAGAGCAAGCAGCAGGGAGCATGGTGCGGAGGATACAGAAGCCATCATGTTGTTGATGGGAAGCCGGTAACTCCGGTTGTGACTGTAGTCTGCAACTTCACACGCCCCACCGGTGATTTGCCGGCCCTGCTTAACCTTGAAGAAGTTGAAACTCTTTTTCATGAATTCGGGCATGCCCTTGAAGGACTATTCTGCAAAAACACGTACAACTCCTCTTACATAGCCTGGGATTTTGTGGAACTGCCTTCACAGATAATGGAACACTGGGTAACAGAACCTGAATTGCTTGAGATATATGCCCGTCACTATGAAACCGGCGAACCGATCCCTGCCGCTCTTGTGGAGAAACTGGATAAGAGCAAATATTTCAATCAGGGGTTCATAAACACCGAATTGCTTGCAGCTTCTTTGCTCGACATAGCTTATTATACACAGGAAGCTCCGGCAGTAATTGATGTTCAGAGCTTTGAGAAGGAATATCTTGATAAAATAGGTTTGATACCTGAAATTGTTTCAAGATACAGGAGTACTTATTTCCTTCACATAATCGATGGATACGATTCGGGCTATTACAGTTATACTTGGGCTGCCGTGCTCGATAATGATGCCTTTGAAGCCTTCAAAGAAAAGGGCGTGTTCGACAGGGCAACCGCTGAATCGTTCCGCAGGAATATTCTTGAGAAAGACGGGACAATGGATGCCATGCAGATGTATGTGAATTTCCGTGGTCGTGAACCTCAGATTGAGCCTCTTCTGAAAAACAGGGGACTGATTTCACAATAATGAAATGAGAAGCCTTTGCGGACTTACAGCATCAGAGATAGTTGATCTGGCGGAATGCGATAAGAGGCATGCTCTGACTGTTGCCAACTGGCTTTACAAAAGGAAGGCTGACGATTTTATGCTTATCAGGGGTCTTCCGCGGAAGGTAAAGGAAAAACTTAAGGAAACATCCTTTCATGGTGTATATGACCCGCTTTCTTCAACAGAGTCGGTTGACGGAACTGTAAAGTTCCTTTTCAGGAATGAAGACGGGAAGGAATTTGAGACAGTCCTGATGAGTAATCCAAAGAGAACTACTGTATGCATCTCTTCTCAGTCGGGTTGCCGTATGGGTTGCCCTTTCTGCGCCACAGGTCATTACGGTTTCAGAGGTGATCTTTCAGTAAGGGATATTCTGACCCAGGTCCTTGGCCGGGGAATTGACGGCAAGGTTACACATGTGGTTTTCATGGGAATGGGAGAGCCGATGGATAATCTCGACAATGTTCTGAAGGCATGCGATATCATGACAGCCGGATGGGGAATGGCCCTTAGTCCGCGGAACATTACAGTGTCGACAGTTGGAATAACTCCGGGTGTCCGAAGGTTTCTGGATTCGTGTGAATGTAATCTGGCGCTAAGTCTTTTTTCTCCGTTTCAGGAAGAAAGGCTGAAGTCGGTTCCTGCCGAGGGAAAATACCCTGCACGGGAGGTTCTTGAGGTAATGAAATCGGCCCGGACATCTAAAAGAAGGCGTTTGAGCGTCGCCTATATAATGATCAGAAATCTGAATGATACAGACAGACATCTGGAAGGTTTGAAGGAGCTGCTCGGGGATACAGGCATCAGGGTAAACCTGCTGCCTTATCATTCTGTTCCGGGTGACGGCATTGTATCATCACCGCCGGACACAATTAATCATTTCAAGCATGAACTTGTTATTTCCGGGATCTCAGCATCGATCAGGAAATCGTTGGGTGCAGATATTTCTGCCGCCTGTGGTCTGCTGGCTTCAGGGCTTAAATGAAATTCATGGTCCGGGATTGACAAGCTGGAAAAGATGCTCGTCGAGGTACCCGTCGGCGACCCTGATCCAGTCCTTCCTTATCCCGGCCTGAATAAAACCAAGTTTACTGAAAAGCGCCATGCTTTCCTTATTATTCGACATTATACTGCAGTAGAGCTGACGAAGCATAAGGGTTTTAAAAGAATAGTTAATAAGGCATTCAAGCGCCATTGTTGCAAAACCCTTTCTTCTGTATTCTTCAGGTGCAATAAGTATTCCCACTCCTGCCCTTTTATGGAAGGGGTCATAATCGAACAGATCAATCGTCCCAATAGTTTTATTATCAGCAATATGGTCGATCATTAAGCGGACCTGTCCGGTCTCATAGATGTCTTTGTGGGAATTTTCAAGGTATCGCTTGAGAGTATATTTCGAGAATGGCGTTACAGTATTGCTTATTAGCCAGTTAGACATGTCGTTCTCCCACTTGTAAAGCAATTCGAGGTCCTCCGGTTCAAGGGCCCTCAAGCTTATTTCCCTGCATTCCATAAAAAGTATCCTGTATATCGGGCGCCAGTCTATCTGACAACATTTATCTGCCTTATAAAGGCGTCATCAAAATCTTTCTTTACTTCGACAAGAGCCTCTTTAGCCTGGACAACTGACTTGTATTCTCCCCAGACGTATTTATAGAATCCGTCATCGGCTACAATCTCTCTCACCCCTTCATAACCGGGGAAGATTCTTCTGATGTCGATCGGACTCCTTGTTGCTTTAAGCTGGATGGAGTAGACAAGTCGTGTTGTGGCGGGTGATTGCATTACAACAGGATCGATGTCGCCTGCCAGGTTGTCGAGTTCATACTGGTTGATAATATAAGCATCGTTCATGCCCAATCCTTTCAGATACCCAAGATATGTCACTGCATCAGATCTGTTGAAAAACACACCGAGGGCATAAAGGTTGGCCGTATCCGTCCTGACTGTCCTGATGAATAGCATTTCGTCCTTGATTACGTTGTTGAAATAGGAAGTCGACAATACATCCCTGGTCTGCTTCAGCACAATACTGTATTTGATGGCGCCTGGTTGTCTGAGATGCCTTGGGGTATAAACTTCATGTCTTATTACAACCCCTGTTCCGGGATTTACTATGCCGAAAGTAACTCTCCTGTTGTATTTTCTTCCTTCAGGGTTGTCGGATCCGTCAGGATTGCTGTTGACTGCCACAAAATTCGATTCACCGAAAGCCTTTTTAAGGAATTTCCCTCCTTCGATACCAGTCATTGTGAAGTAGTCAATTACTGCCTGGGCGCGTTTGTCGGCGAGTCTTCTGTTATAATCGGTGCTTCCCTTGGAGTCGGTATATCCTGCAACCTCAATAGTAAGATCGGGGTAGGTGATAAGTATGTTCTTAAGTACTTCGAGAGTTTGTTTTGCTTCGTCATTAAGGTTATACTTATCGAAATCGAACAGTACATTCTGGATTGAGAGGAAATCGCCTGCAAAGACTTTCTCGGGAGCGAGAGACGGGTTGACGGCCAGGAAGCTGCCGGTGTAATAAAGAGGCAGGTTAAGTGTTATTGTGTCAGTGTTATATCCATCGTGGCTGATATAGACCTCATAATCGCCAGGTTTGATTTCGAAGCTGAAAGTTCCATCGGGGTTGACCGGAATATTCTGTTTAATTTCGCCTGTCTTAAGGTTTTTAAGAGTGATAAGCGAAATTTTCGGGTCGACATTCATGCCGTCTTCAAGTGAGATTGTTCCCGAAGCAGTTGTTATTTCATCAGCCGGATCGATAGCCACAATTGCAAAAATGTTTCTTTCATTTGACTTTTCGTCAAAACGGCTGGCGACAAAACCCGGAGCATTATTGTTCAGGATAAAATTGCTGTTCTCCGAAACAGTGTTAAAGGCGTAGGGCATTCCCACCGGCTGAGTCCAGACACTGCCCCTGTTCTGGCTTCTGAATACATCATAACCGCCCATTGTAATATGCCCCACTGAACTGAAAAGCAATGCGTCGTTTTCAACATCAAAATAGGGAGTATTTTCATCATAAGGTGTATTGATTGTGTTCCCAAGGTTTACAGGAGCTTCCCAGGTACCATCGGCCAGTCGGCGCGATGACCAAATATCAAGGTCTCCCTCGCCGCCGGGGCGGTTGCTCGAGAAATACATCGTCTGGCCGTTGGGAGTGATGTATCCGTGCGACTCCCAATAGATTGAGTTGACAGGTTTGCCCACTGATTTGATTTTCGACCATGATGAGCCGGTTCTTGTACTGTAATAGAGGTTTCCGTCTCCTCCGTCATCCAGATACATTACAAGCATTCTACCGTCGCCGGTGATTGAGTTTGTATAGAACCGGTCAAATCCGCCCAGCTGATTTGTGATGTTTGTTGGTTGGTCCCATGTTTTGTTCTTGTATGAACAGTATATCTGGGTTATTCCTTCGTTTTTAACGGTAAACACGAACACTGAGTCGTTTTTGGCAAGGACGGGATTGCAGGCGCCCGGGTAATCCTTAAGCCATGGGGCAAAATATTCCGTTACCACCCTTACAGGTCTTTTCTTCATCTCCATTGCATACCTGCAGTTACGTATCTGAAGATCGACAAAATCAAGCTGGTAGGTGTCGGAGGGAGAGAGTCTCTTTTTGACGTCATTCAGGTAGGTAAGAGCTTGTTCGAGACTATCGTTCCGCTGGAATGCTATTGCCAGGTACAGGTAGGTATCGAGTGGTGCCTTTTCTCCTGTCTCCTTGTATTCCTTTTCGCTTGACACAACACTACCGGCAGCCTTTCTCAGGAGAGCAAGTGCTTCCTGGTTTTTCCCCTCGAGGTTCAGGTAGCAGATCCCCAGTTTTGCTGCCAGATTGTGATTGTCGGGGTATTGTTTAAGCAGAGGCTCGTATAATGAAGCTGCCTTCAGGTAGTTTTCATCATACAGATAGTACATGTCGGCATTTCTGAAGGCCCTTTGAAAATCTCTCAATGGGATTTCCTGGGCGCCAAGCGGTACAAGATAAGCAAGCAAAACCGCGATGATGAAGTATTTTTGGGCGGGGTAAAGGTGTTTCATCTTTTTTGTAAATTATAATGACAATAAATATATTACAAAAATGTAGAATATCTCCACGCTTTTAGATAAAACTAAAAAAGTAAATTTAGCTATTTATTCAATAGAATGCTAATTTCTCTCACGAAGGCATCACTAAAGATCATCAGTTCACTACTTCTCATCATACTTTTTGCCTCTTCAGCCGTTGAATAGGTGCCAAACAGATAATGATACATCCCGTCAACTTCTTTAGTTTCCCTTACACCTTTCAGCCCCGGGAATGTGGCGGCGATATCAACCGGAACACTGGTGGCTTTCAGCTGAATGGACCAGAATTTCCTGCTTTGGACATTTTTTTCATCGGTACCACGTATCACTTTCTTGATGAAGAGGTCGTTGGGATATCCCAGTCTGAATAACATATCGCGGTGGGCGTAAGCATCATTCTTGTTTTTGAATACGCCTGTTGTGTACTTGTAGAAAAAGTCGGAAGTATTATAAAACACCCTTATATCGTTGACATACCTGAAGTAACTTATATCCACAGGATTATAGAGTGCCATTACCTGAACAGTGTAATAGAGAATCGTTGTATCCTGCAGATCGTTGTCGCTTACATCATAAACCCTGAGGTCCTTAATAAGGATATCAGGATCGATATGGTCTACAACCGGAATATCAGAAAGGTCGAGTCGTTCACCGGCCGGAGGATTTTTGTCGAGAATGATATCATCAAGCATAACCAAACCCGGAGGAATTGTGTTGGCAATCGTTGTATCCTGCCGCTGGGTAATATATCCCGGAGCGGTATACAGGAGCCGGTAATCTCCGGGAGAGGCCATAAAGCTGTATTTGCCTGTTTCCGGATCAGGGAATCCGGTATCGACAGTGTCACCCGAAGCTTTGTCGATAAGGTAAATTGCATTTTTCTCATCGAATTCCACGATGGTGTCTCTCAGACTGTATTTTCCTGACAGTTCATATACCCTGTTTAGTCTGTCACTTGTAAGTGAGATATAGAAGATCTCCTTCTTCTTATAATCGGTATTGATAGAATAGAATCCGTTTTCGTCGTTATTGAAAGGCTGGAAAAATCTGTCGTCATCAGTTGTGTTAATCGGGTATCCGAGGTTTTCGGGAGCTCCCCATATCCTACCGTTTCCTGAACTGCGGTAAATATCGAAGCCGCCCATTCCGCTGTGCCCTTCAGATGCGAAGTAAAGCAGGGAATCGTTGATCGTGACAAAAGGAGTGTCCTCGTTGTAAATTGTATTAACTGAAAGGCCGAGGTTAATGGCGGGTCCCCAGTCGCCAAAAGTGTCCAACTCGGATACGTATATGTCGAGACCTCCTTGTCCGCCGTCCCTGTTGCTTGTGAAATAAAGTCTTTTCCCATCGGCTGTGATCGCGGCATGCGACTCGTAGTATTTCGTGTTAATGTTGCGGTTCAGTTTTGTAATCGGGGTCCAGGTTCCGTTTATGTATTTGGATGAATAGATGTTCCCGTCGAAATTATCTGTTTTATACAGATACAGGACTGTGCCGTCACTGTTAAGTGAGCACGACGAACAATCGTCTCCGGAATTCAGCTGGGAGTTTATCTCAACCGGATTCTGCCATTTTCCGTTAATCTTTCTGGAGAACATAAGTGCATTTAGGAGACCGCGCCGCTCGGTGTAAACAATTGTATTCCCGTCGAAGCTGACTGCCGGAGTCTCATTTATAGATCCCTGGCTGAACTGTTTTCCGAGTCTGCTCTTGCTTATTCTGTCCGGGTCTTCCTGGTTGTTGATTGCATTGTTGCAGGCCTGGATCTGCTGATCAACATAGTCGAGGTTTTTTATACGTCCCTTTACTTCAGATTCCAGTGCGAGGCTCTTGAACTTATTGAAGGTGCTAAGCGCCTTTTCCAGTTCATTATTAATCATATAGGCTTTTGCAAGGAGGAAGTATGAATCAAGAGGGGCCTTTTTCTCCCTGAAGGAATTAATTCTTGCATCGAATGAAGATTTTCTGACTGCAGCTTCAAGGTAGGGGATGGCCTTTTCTTTTTCTCCCGGGATATTCAGGTAACAGGCGCCTATTTTGTGTTTAATATTGAAGTTGTCGTCGGTCTCAAGAAGCAGGTAAAGCGGATTGGCCAGTTCTGATTCGTCGAACAGGTGACGCGACTCTGCCTCAGCAAATATCTTTCTTTGTTCGGTTTTCGATTGAGCGGATGCAACAAAAGAAAAAAATACCGGAAAAATAAGCTGAAGCAATACCAAGACTATGCTTCCCCTGACTTTAATCATCATAACAAATATAAGAAATTTGCAAATCAAACATCATTGCGTATTTTATTTTTTATACGCGATGCCGAAATGATGAATCAGAGCCAGTGGGAGGATTGTCAGGCCTGATCGGGAGTGTAGCTTTCGAGAATTTCCCTGATCCTGTTAAGAAATTTTCCTGCGAGAGCACCGTCAATAACCCTGTGATCATAGCTGAGCGAAAGGATCATAATTTGCCGGATAGCTATCATGTCGCCTTCCGGAGTTTCAACAACAGCCGGCATTTTCCTTATAGCGCCAGTCCCCAGTATTGCGGCCTGTGGCTGATTGATAATGGGGGTTCCTGTAAGATTGTTGTAGCTGCCGAAGTTGGTGACAGTGAATGTGCCTCCGGTTATCTCATCCGGTTTGAGTTTGTTGTTCCGGGCTCTTTCAGCCAGATCGTTGACTGCCATCGCCAGGCCCGTCAGGTTCTTCTCGTTTGCATTTTTTATTACGGGGACGATCAGGTTACCGTCGGGCAGAGCTGTTGCCATGCCTATGTTGATGTTCCTTCTCTTGATTATGTTGTTTCCATCGACTGAAATGTTTATCATAGGGAATTCGGAAAGAGCCCTTGCTGCTGCATCAATGAAAATCGGGGTGAGGGTGAGTTTCTGTCCTTCCCTTGAGAGATAACTGTCCTTTACACTGTTTCTCCATGCTGCCATTCTTGTTACATCAGCGTCGATGAATGATGTTACATGAGGTGAAGTCCTTTTCGACATTACCATGTGATCTGCAATGAGTTTTCTCACCCTGTCCATTTCGATAATCTCATCCCCCTGCTGAGCGGAAGGTGAGGGTGCAGGTTTTGCAGGAGCCTCAGCCTGCAAGGTTTCCTTTTTCCGTTTCTCATCAAGAAACCTGATGAGGTCGTCCCTTGTTATCCTGCCGTCCATTCCTGAACCTTTTATCCTGTCAAGTTCCGTATAGCTGATCTTTTCGCCGGAGGCTATGCTTCTCACAAGAGGAGACAGGAATTTACCGGAAGGAGTCCGGCTTTTCATTTCACGCGATGCAGTCTGTTCCGTTTTTATTTCCTCGCGTACCTCCTTAATTGTTTCACGGATTCTCTCAACCTCTTTACTTACTGCTGCCTGCTCTTCAGGTCCTGCGACTGAGCTGGTCTCCAGGATCGCTATTGTCTCCCCGACTTTTACGACTGAGCCCTCTTTTGCCAGGAAAGAGGATATTGTACCGGCAGAGGGTGCCGGAATCTCAGAATCAACTTTGTCTGTCGCTACTTCAACAATGGGATCGTCTTCTTTAATCTCCGATCCGGGCTTAACAAGCCATTTTGTAATAGTTGCCTCGATTACTCCTTCTCCCATCGAGGGAAGTATGATGTTCATTCGTGCCATTTCAAAGTGTTTATCACAATAACAACTCCGGGGCAATTATGTTTAATCCAGATTCTACTGTTGGTATGGATTTCGGTTATTAATGGCGCGGCCAAGTGTTATCTCATCGGTGTATTCGAGTTCATCCCCGACTGCGACACCCCTGGCAAGGGTTGTAAGCAGGACATTGTATTTGCTTAGTCTGCGATAGAGATAAAAATTGGTTGTATCCCCTTCCATAGTTGTGCTGAGGGCCATTATTACCTCTCTGATTCCGCCTTCTTTTACTTTGTCTTCCAGTGAATCGATCCAGAGATCTGCCGGTCCTACTCCATCGACGGGAGATATAACACCTCCAAGGACATGGTATATTCCTCTGAATTGCCTTGTATTTTCAATTGCCATTACATCCTGTATGTTTTCAACAACGCAGGTTATAGATCTGTCCCTCCTGTCATCACTGCATATTGAGCAGGTTTCACTGTCGGAGATATTATGGCACGACTTGCAGTAGTGTATTTCGCTGCGCAGTTTTATTATGCTTTCCCCAAATTTCTTCACTTCAGGGGGATCCCTCCTGAGGAGGTTAAGAACAAGCCTGAAGGCTGTCTTGCGCCCGATACCGGGAAGTGAAGCAAACTCATTGACAGCATTTTCAAGAAGCTTTGATGGGTACTCGGAGAAACTCATTGCGGATAATTTTCTGCAAAAATAGTTCAATTATCGCCCGCATACTTAACCGATGCTGAATTTTTTGTCTTCCTTTCTTTTTGTTATCCTTGCATATTTATCCTGAAAACAATGAACCCGACTCTGATCCTGCTGATCTTTCTGGCTTATACCGCCCTTTTATTTGGTGTTACCTGGCTGACATCCCGCAAGGCAAATAATCAGTCGTTTTACATAGGCAACAGGGTATCTCCGTGGTTTGTTGTGGCGTATGGCATGATCGGGGCATCCCTTTCAGGAGTAACTTTCATGTCGGTTCCCGGGTGGGTTAAGGATACACAGTTCAGTTACATGCTTGTAGTTTTCGGCTACCTGTTCGGTTATCTCGTAATTGCCCTCGTGCTGCTGCCTCTGTATTACAGGCTGAAACTCACATCGATCTATTCATATCTTGAACAGCGATTCGGATACTTTTCATATAAAACCGGAGCAGGTTTCTTCATTCTTTCGAGAGTTCTGGGCGCTTCGCTCAGGATGTTCCTTGTTATAAACGTCCTGCAATTATTTGTCTTCGATGCCTGGAATATTCCTTTCTGGGTAAACGTGCTTGTTTTTATCCTGCTTATAATCCTGTACACGTTAAAGGGAGGAATCCGGACAATAGTCTGGACCGACACACTTCAGACAAGCTTCATGCTGCTGGCAGTAGTTCTTTCTGTAATCTATATAAGCAGGGAAATGGGATCACCCGTGTTTAAAATGGCAGGTTCGGTAATGAAGAGTCCGTTATCCACAATGTTCATAACCGACTGGCATAGTGAAAGATTCTTTCTGAAGCAGTTTCTGAGCGGGATGTTTATTACAATTTCAATGACCGGACTTGACCAGGAGATGATGCAGAAGAACCTCAGTTGCAGGAATCTCAGGGAAGCACAGAAAAATATGTTTACGTTCAGCGGAATAATCGTCCTGGTTAATTTCCTGTTTCTTATCCTCGGTGCTTTTTTGATGCTCTACGCACAAAGCCAAAACGTTACAGTAGCAATGAGTGATGATCTTTTTCCAACTGTGGCACTTAATTATCTGGGGCCGGTTGCAGGGATTGTTTTTCTGATCGGCCTCATCTCGGCTGCTTTCCCGAGTGCTGACGGAGCGCTGACTTCACTTACGACTTCGGTGAGCATTGATCTTCTGGGTTTGGAGAAAAAGAAGCACATGACTGAAAAGGAAAAAACCAGGATCAGATATATAGTTCACATCTCAATAGCCGCAGTGTTCTTTGTTTGCGTGCTAATGTTCAGGTCGTTGAATGACAGGGCGATTATTGATAAACTTTTCACAATAGCCGGATATACATATGGTCCCCTTCTCGGGATGTATACTTTCGGCCTGTTCACAAGCAGGGTGGCAAAAGACAGGATCACACCTTTGATTGCAATCCTCTCCCCGGTCATCTGTTATCTCCTGAGTACATATTCTGAGGTATTGTTCAACGGCTACAAGTTCGGTTTCGAATTACTGCTTGTGAATGGTTTCATCACTTTTACCGGACTATGGTTTTTCAGCAGAAAGCCAGCCGTTGTACCTGCCGGCAGGTGAGAAAAAGCAATTTTAAAAGTAGTGGGACTGTCAGAAACCTATTCTCTGCTGGCCTGAAACAGTTTCATCCTCAAGCTCCTCCTCATCTTCATCAGGTAATTCGGGTTTAATTATGACTGTTTTGGCTTTGTAGGGAATATTCCAGGTAATGAAATAGCTTATTCCGCCATTTGTGATCCTTCCTCCGTTGCCATATCCCGGAATGGAGATCGGACTGAGATTCTTCCCCCCGCCTCCTGACAAAAGAAGCTTAAGCCTTACTGTCCAGCCCATGCTAATGTTTTTGAAGACTTCAGCCCTGACCCCCGGGGCAACTTCAAGATAATGAGCGGTCATTTTTTTTGAAGGTATAGAGGAAGTCATCTCCCCCCAGTAATTCTCATAGTTAAGGGAGGAAGTTTCTGAACTGAAATGACTCAGGCCGTACCTTAAGCCGATCCCGGCCCAGTAAAGGCCTAAGGCTTTATTGGGTTTAAGGAGGTTAATGTCAACCCCCAGCCTGGCAAATGCCCCTTGGCTTAAATAGTCGTAATTGTACTGTGAATATTTATAACTGAGATAACCTCCTTCGACGACGTAGGCCATCTTTTCGTTCCTGTCGTATGAAAGGAATCCCTCCAGGTTCAGGCTGTTTTTGTCGGACATATACATTCCGGGTCCGATTATATCGAAACCGGCCCTGACCTTGAGCGGAAAGATTATAGTATCCTGTGCCATGAGGACCTGCAGATCAAGAATCAATAACAGGCTAATAAAATATACGGATATTTTCCTCATTGGCAGTTGTTATGTTGTCGGAACTCATGTAGATGTAAAAAGATTCATTTTTACAGAAGAAGGTGTCGAGCCTGTGGAAAAAAGTGTAACCACACTCTTTTGAGATAAGGTGAGGATAGCTTGTATAGTGAAAGCTTACTGTATCTGTAACATCGTTAATCTTAATTTCAAAGGAGCATGTTCCTTCTGAAGCATCGAGGGGGAAAAGTCCTGGTTGCACCCCTGATTTCCTGTCATAGAGTTTTTCGATGATGCCCAGGCCTCTGACCGAAAGACTGTCGGGCGTTTTCTTTTCCTTTGTATCGTTACTGTAGAAAGTAGCCTTGAGATAGGCGTTCGTCTCATCGAAGCAGGCTTCAGGCGAACATGACAGTAAAATGACCGAAACGACAGTGATGAAAATGACTGCGGTGAAATTACGGGCGATCATGAAGTTAATTCTTTAATGTATTTCGCTGCTTTCGAAAGAGCGGCGGGTAGTCCGGAAGGGTTTTTGCCGCCTGCCGAAGCTATGAATGGCTGGCCTCCGCCTCCGCCCTTTATCTCACCTGCTATTTCCTTTATTATTGCAACTGCGCTCAGGTTTCCAGAGTTCACAAGAGAGTCGCTCACCATTGCGAAAATGTTTGCCTTGCCGTCGGCGGATGCCCCAATTACGAGGACTGTGTTATCTGAAGAACTGCGGACCTGGTGGGCAATGCTTTTAAGCATTTCAGCCGATCCGGTTTCAATGATTCCTGAGATGAATCTGATCCCGTTAATATCAGTTGCCTTCTGCTCAAGATCCTTGATTATAGCCATTGCCGAACCGGCTTCAAGTTTTTCTATTGTCTTCCTGAGCTGAGCGTTTTCGGCGAGCATTCGTTCAACACTTTCCCTGATATTCCCGGTGCTTTTAAGAAGGACCGCGACTTCATCGGCTGCTTCGATCCTGGCATTGATGTATTCTTCTGCCTTTTCTGCGGTAACGGCCTCGAGTCTCCTGATGCCGGCTGCGATGCCGTTTTCGGAAGTAATCTTGATGACGCCTATCCTGCCTGTGTTCACGGCATGTATTCCTCCGCACAGTTCGACAGAGTCGCCAAAACTAACTACCCTTACCTTATCGCCGTATTTCTCACCGAAAAGGGCCATTGCTCCCATTTGGCGGGCCTCTTCCATGGATACTCCTTCGGTGATGTTCAGATCTGAGCTTTGCCTGACCATCTGATTGGCTTCTTCCTCCACTTTTCTGATCTCTTCCCTTGTCAGACGGGTGAAGTGGCTGAAGTCGAACCTGAGGCGTTCGGGAGTAACAAGAGAGCCCTTCTGTTCCACATGACTTCCGAGAACTTTCCTGAGTGCATGATGGATAAGATGGGTTGCAGTATGGTTGTTGGCTGTCATAAGCCGTTTCTTCAGATCAACAACTGCATGGAACATTTCCTGAGGATTGGAAATTTTTCCATGGCTGATATGAATTATCGAATTGTTTTCCTTTACGGTATCGGCTATTTCTATTTTTTCAGATCCTGAGATCAGGTATCCTGTGTCACCGATCTGTCCACCGGATTCAGCATAGAAAGGCGTTTTGTCGAGTATGATCTGAAGGCTTTCCTTTCCCTTGAATCTGATTGTCCGGTATTTTGAAATCAGCACGTCATCTTCGGAAACAGAATATCCCGTAAAGACAGTTTCGCCTGTTTCTCTGACAATGATCCAGTCGCCGGCTTCGACAGTTGCGTCTTCCCTCGAACGGGCTTTTTGCTGTTTCATCTCATCCTCAAAGCCTTTGATATCAGTCTTTAGTGCATTTTCCTTAAGGATGAGCTGAGTCAGATCAACCGGGAATCCGAATGTATCGTAAAGTTCGAAAACTGATTTTCCGGGCAGTGTGTCAAGTCCTTCTTTCCTGATCTCTTCTATTTTTCTCTCTATAAGTACAAGACCTTTCCCAAGTGTTTTGAGGAATGAGGTTTCCTCCTCGAAGATCACTCTTGTTATGTTTTCAGTTCCGGTTCTGAGTTCGGGATATGTATCTCCCATTACATCTGCAAGGGCCGGAACCAGTCTGTGAAGGAAAGGTTCTTCCATTCCCAGGTTGTTGTACCCGTATCTCACAGCCCTCCGGAGGATTCTTCGTATAACATAGCCGGCCTTGTTGTTCGACGGCATCTGACCGTCGGCAATTGAAAAGGCAATTGCCCTGAGGTGGTCAGCTATCACCCTGAGGGCAATGTCCTGGGTTTCATTCACACCGTATTTCCTCCCTGTTATTTCGGTTATGCCCGAAATTATCGACTGGAATATATCTGTGTCATAGTTGGATTTCTTACCCTGAACGACCATGCAGAGCCTCTCGAATCCCATTCCCGTATCAACATGCTGTGCCGGGAGAAGCTCCAGTTTGCCGTTTGACAGCCGGTTGTACTGGATAAATACAAGGTTCCATATCTCAATAACCTGGGGATGTCCTTTGTTTACAAGCTGATGGCCGGGGATGTTTTTCCTTTCCTCATCGTCCCTGATATCCACGTGGATCTCGGAGCAGGGTCCGCAAGGACCTGTTTCTCCCATCTCCCAGAAATTATCCTTTTTTGAACCGTTTAGAATCCTTCCATCTGGTGAGGTGAAGCATTTTGCCCAGCATTCGTAAGCCTCATCATCCCGCGCAACATCCTCGGCTGGGCTCCCCTCAAAAACCGTTGCATACATCCTGTCCTCCGGAATTCCCAGTCTTTTGACGAGAAACTCCCATGCCCATTCAATCGCTTCCTTTTTAAAATAGTCGCCAAATGACCAGTTCCCAAGCATCTCGAACATAGTGTGGTGGTATGTGTCGTGCCCTACTTCCTCCAGATCGTTATGTTTTCCGGAAACGCGGAGACATTTCTGGGAGTTTGCGATCCTTTTACCTGCGGGGATCTGGTTCCCCAGAAAGATGTCCTTGAACTGGTTCATACCCGCATTTGTGAACATGAGAGTGGGATCATTCTTCATGACCATGGGGGCAGAGGGTACTATCAGGTGTTCTTTTGACTTAAAAAAATCAAAGAATAATTGTCTGAGATCGTTGGATTTTAATTGAAATGACATATAATAATACAATAAGAAACGAATTTTTCAGTTTGTAAAATTAATTTATTTGTTTAGATTTGTCAATCTCAGCATTAAAAACCAGGGCAGTCAATGTTCAGCCGTAAGTATTTTCTTGATCTTTCAGACCTTCAATACAAGAGGATTATAATGCCGTGGAGGGGTAAGCTGCTAAGGTTCACCCTTTTTATGATTGTGGCTGTTGCAATAACAATTGTCTATTCCTCTGTTTTTTACAGCATATTCGGTTCTCCAAAGGAAAAATCTCTTAATCAGGAGATTGAAAGCCTCAAACTGAAATACTCGATACTTAATATGAGTATTGACAATTCCCTGCGTTCGCTTGATGACCTCGAACTATCAGATGCAAACCGGTACAGACCTGTTCTGGAAATGGATTCAATCCCTGTCTCAATAAGGAAGATGGGAACCGGAGGTGTTAACAGGTACGAGGAACTGGAAGGTTTTTACAACACTCCTCTTCTTCTTGTTTCACGAACGAAAGTTGATGAGATAAAGAACAGGGCAACGGTTCAACTGGAATCTTTCAGAGCTATTGAGGAACAGAAAAACGAGTGGAAGCGTCAGATGGAGTATCTTCCGATGATCAGTCCGGTCAATGTGATCTACAGACTGGGCGACGGCCTCAAGTTCAGGGAAAAGCATCCCGTTCTTGGAACCCCGCAATGGCATCACGGGCAGGATTTCAGCACTCCTTACGGAACAAAGGTATTTGCCACCGGATCGGGGACCGTGATGGAAGCAGGATGGAACGGAGGTTTCGGGAACTGTGTTGTGATCGATCACGGATATGGTTACCGCACAACCTATGGCCATCTGAGCTCAATAAAAGTAACAAGTGGTCTTAATGTCAAGCGTGGTGATCTCATCGGTTTAAGCGGAAGCACCGGCACTTCTTCAGGTCCTCACCTTCATTATCAGATAGACCTTTTTGGTCAGCACAGGAATCCTCTTTATTATTTCAACAACGATCTGACCGAAGATGAGTATTTCGACATGATCCAGACGCTCACAACAAACTCCGGATTAAGATAAAAGATTCATGAAATTTTTTGTCAGAGATTCCGGTTCATTTCGCCGGGCCGGGTTCATATATATAATGAAATATTTATCTTTGCCGGGTTATGAAGAATCCGAAGTACAAGTTCAATCCGGAATCGCTGAGTTTTGACAAGGTACGTCTTGGAGTCAGGGATATTCTTCTCAGGACGCTGGCTATTCTGATAGGTTCTGTGTTGATTGCAGTTGTTTTCAATTTCCTTTATGGTCTCTTTTTTGACACCCCCAAAGAGAAGGCGTTGAAGAGAGAGATTGAACAGCTGTCGCTTCAGTATAATCTTATTCACAGGGAGATGGCCAATCTTGAGAAGGTAATCGAGCATCTTCAGGAGACGGATGATAATTTATACAGGACTATCTTCGGGGCAGAACCAATCCAACCTACACAGAGGCAGGCAGGAATAGGCGGAGTGAATAGGTATGATGAGCTTGAGGGTTATAACAATTCAAGGCTGGTTGTCGAAACAGCCCGACGGCTTGACGATATCAGAAAGAATGTTTACGTGCAGTCAAAGTCGTTTGATGAGCTCATTCTTTTGTCGAGGGAAAAGGAAAATATGCTGAAGTCGATTCCGGCGATTATTCCGATCTCGACAAAGGATCTGACCAGAATAGCTTCCGGATTCGGATTAAGGATACACCCCATTTACAAGATCAGCAAGTTTCATGCAGGGATGGATTTTACCGCGCCTCTCGGCACTGAAGTTTATTCTTCTGGAGATGGTACAATTGAATCGGTGAATTCCGGCCTGAGGGGGATGGGCAATTATGTTGTAATCAACCACGGATTTGGTTACTCGTCTCTTTATGCCCATCTCGACAGCTACTCAGTCAGGTCGGGTCAGAAGGTCCACAGGGGTGACGTGATTGGCTATGTCGGCAATACAGGTTTGTCAATTGCTCCTCATCTTCATTATGAGATAGAGCTGAACGGCCAGAATGTCGATCCGGTAAATTACTTCTTTAATGATCTTTCGGCTGCCGAATACGAAAAAATGATCGAGATTGCATCCAAAACGGGACAATCGTTCGATTGATGATATCACTATACAATGCCGTACAGGGAGAAGAAAATTGAGAAACTCTATTATTCAATAGGGGAGGTTTCCGGAATGCTTGGCGTTCCTGTTTCCACAGTAAGATTCTGGGAAAATGAATTCAGGATACTGAAGCCCATGAAGAATAAAAAGGGCAACAGGATGTTTACTTCAAATGATTTAAAGAATCTTAATATTATTCATCGTCTTCTCAAAGAGGAGGGTATGACAATTTCCGGGGTTAAGAAGAAACTTTCCGGGAAATGGGAAGAAACTGATCATGTATATGAGATCGGTGAATCGCTGAAAAAAATCAGAGGTCTTCTTATCGACCTCAGAGATAATATCTGAAATGAAAGCCGGAGAATTATGCTCATATCTCGATAACGCGATTCCTCTATCTCTTCAGGAAAGCTATGATAATTCAGGACTTCAGGTTGGCCGCCCGGAAAAGGAGATCAGCTCAGCCCTGCTTACCCTGGATGTGACGGAGGAGGTTCTCGGGGAAGCAATCAGCAAAGGATGCGGGATAATTGTTTCACATCACCCTGTAATTTTCAGCGGGTTAAAGAAGCTTGCCTGGCGAACACCGGCTGAAAGAATAATAGCTGTGGCGATAAAAGATGATATTGCAATCTATTCCTCTCACACCAACCTCGACATGCTGAGCATGGGTGTAAGCGGCAAGATGGCTGAACGGTTGGGGCTATCAGAAAGAAAGGTACTGCAGCCACTGAAGGGCAGACTCATAAAGCTTGTAACATTTGTTCCTGAAGACAATCTGGAAAGGGTAAGGGATGCCGTTTTCAGCGCAGGTGCAGGATTTATTGGAAATTATGATCGTTGCGGTTTTGTTGTATCAGGTAAAGGCAGTTTCAGGGCTGGGGAGGGGACTAATCCCTTTGTTGGGGAAAAGGGGCAGATGCATTTTGAAAATGAATCAAGGTTTGAAACAGTATTCTACTCTCATTTAAGGGATAAGGTGGTGAAAGCTCTTCTTGAAGCGCATCCTTATGAGGAAGTTGCGTATGATCTCTATCCGCTGGAGAATGACAATACTGACCTTGGTCTGGGTTGTTATGGATATCTTCAGGACCCCCTTGGTGAAAGGGATTTTCTTGAGCTGGTCGCGGAAAGGTTTGAAGCCGGGGGATTACGCTATTCAAACCTCAATGGGAATATGATCCGGAAGGTTGCTGTCTGCGGGGGATCAGGTTCATCATTGCTTCGCGATGCACTGGCGTGCCGGGCCGATGCATTTGTAACCGGAGATATAAAATATCATACATGGTTTGAAGCGGACAACAGTATACTTCTGGCCGACTGCGGGCATTTTGAAAGTGAAAAATTTTCAACAGAAGTTTTACACGAACTAATTATTAAAAAATTCCCTACATTTGCACTCCGGTTTTCTGAAACAAATACCAATCCGATAAATTATCTGTAAAATGGAAAAACCAAAAACATACGAAGCTGAGATTTCTGTAGAGGAGAGGCTTAGGGCGCTGTTTAGCCTTCAACTGGTGGATTCGGAAATTGACAAGATAAAAACACTAAGAGGGGAGCTTCCGTTGGAGGTTCAGGATTTGGAGGACGACATAGCAGGCCTTGAGACAAGGCTCGGTAACCTGAGGGAAGAGGTTGTCACACTCGAAAAGGCTGTTTCGAAAAAGAACCAGGAAATAAGCGATGCTGAAGCCCTTATCAAGAAATACGACGACCAGCAAAAGAACGTAAGGAACAACCGTGAGTATGATTCTCTTTCAAAGGAGATTGAATTTCAGAATCTTGAGATTGAACTTTTCAACAAGAAGATCAAGGAATTCATGATCCAGATTGAAGAAAAAAAGCTTTTGATAGCTGATTCTGAAGCCACACTGGCTGACCGTCAGACAGACCTGGATAATAAGAAATCCGAACTCGAAGAGATAATTTCCGACACTCAGAAGGAGGAAGAAGGTTTATACAATAAGTCTGAAGAAATCCAGAAGCTCATCGAAGACCGCCTCCTGTCAGCCTATAAGAGGATACGCACCAATGCAAGAAATGGACTGGCTGTGGTTCCCGTTCAGCGTGATGCATGCGGAGGCTGCTTCAATCAGATTCCTCCTCAGAGACAGCTCGACATTAAATCGCGAAAGAAAATTATAGTGTGTGAATACTGCGGCCGCATTCTTGTAGATGATGAGATCATCAAGGAAAGCACCGGTGAAATTGAGTA